>NZ_JBEGCI010000005.1:0-304265 GCF_040196315.1 Halomonas pelophila | reverse complement strand
CAGCAAGGGCTCGATCAGTACATCCATTACTACAACCACGAACGCATCAGGCTGAAACTAAAAGGCCTGAGCCCCGTGCAGTACAGGACTCAGGCCTTGGGCGCTGGCTGAATGAACCGTCCAACTATTGGGGGTCAGTTCATGCCGGCGGGGCCTTTTTCGTTCAATTCGACGGTGCGGAAGGGCTAGACTGCAAGGACACGCCCCGCGACCCGGATCGCCTCAACAGGGAGCCACGACGATGACGGACCACGCCCTGGACTACTATCGCCCGCCACATTCCGAGGCCCTCGGCCTGATTCGCCTGCGCGCCAGCGCCGACGGCCTCACCGAGATCGCCTTCGTGATGGAAGCCGAGGAGCCGGCCCGCCCCAACGCGGCCACCGAGCAGGCCCGCGCCCAGCTCGACGAGTACTTCGCCGGCGCGCGCCACGCCTTCGACCTGCCGCTGGCGCCCGAGGGCACCGACTTCCAGCAGCGCGTCTGGCAGGCGCTGGCGACCATCCCCTTCGGCGAAACCCGCTGCTACGCCGAGATCGCCGAGCAGCTGCACTGCCGCGGCGGCCAGCGCGCGGTGGGGGCGGCCAACGGCAAGAACCCGCTGGCCATCGTGGTGCCCTGCCACCGGGTGATCGGCAGCGACGGCCGTCTCACCGGCTACGCCGGCGGCATCGGCCGCAAGCAGTGGCTGCTGGCCCACGAGGCCGGCGAGGTTCCCTTCGCGCTGAGCTAACGCCTCACCCGGCCTCGACGCTGCATCGACCCGGCCTCTAGCGCGTCACTCGTGCGTCAGCCTCGCGTTCCGCCTGCGATGGCACCTCGCCTACGCCAGGGGGACCGCATAGAAGAGGCAATCGCTGCGGGCGATCTCGCTGTTGGTGGTGGCCATGAAGATGCGCAGCGGGCGGCGAGCATGGAGCCGTCCCTTCCGCACGCAGAACAGCTCCCCGACAAGCTCCCGGCCATCCCCGTCCCGCGCCTGCAGGCAGGAAAGGCCCTGGTGACCCAGCCAACCGAGCGGCGCGGCCGGGGAGGTCACGCCACGGTTGTGCTCGTCGATACGCGCCCAGAGCGTGACATCCACGTCGGGACGGGGCGCGCGGTCGTAGGCGACGCTGGCGCCGGGTCGCAGCTCCACCCGCAACGGATGAACCAGCACCTCGAGCCCAGGGGCGGCGGGCAGGGCCGTCAGGTCCGGACACTCGGCGAGCAGCCGATAGAGGCCCTCGGCCACGTCACGGGCGGCGGGTTGCAGGGCGCCGCCGCACTCGAGGGTGAAGACGGGACAGCCCGCCAGTCGCGGCCGCTGGAGCGGCAGCTCCATGAGGCTGCCCAGCCGCAAGTCGGTGACGATCAACTGCTCGCAGAAACGACCGGTCAGGGCCTCGACGACCGGGTGGCGATGGGTGGTCACGGCGAAAGCGGGCCCGTTGCCGGAGGTGTTGTGGAGATCGATGACGCATTCCGGCGCCCAGGCCTCCAGGTCCTGAATGATGCTCCAGGCGAGCTCCCCGGCCGGCCCTTCGAAGGGGGGGCGGAAACAGCGATTGAGATCCCGGTCGTCCGGGGTATGGCGATGGGTAAAGGCCGGATGCGACAGCGCTCCCCGGACGTTGGCCAGCAACACCGCCAGCCGGGTACGGGGCCGCGGGCGTTCCCCCAGCCAGCGGTGCAGCGCCAGGGTGCCGGAGGGTTCATTGCCGTGCAGCAGGGTGGTGACCACCCGGCAGCGCCGGTCATCCTCACCCTCGAGCATCAGCCAGACGGGCCCGCCGAGGGTCTGGAGCCAGGCCTCGACCTCGCGATGGTCATCCGGTGGGTCGGTGATGACCGGCAGCGACAGTCCCTTCATTCACTCCTCCTGCGGCCAGCGCGCCACCGGCCGGTTGGTGGCCGCCGCGGCACGGTAGGCGTCGAGCAGTCGATGACAGGCCTTGTCGCGGGACAGGCCCCGCCCCTCGAGATGCGCCAGCATCCGACGCTGCCAGCGGGCACCGCTGGCCCGAGCCTGGAGGCGCTCGGCGATCACCCCGAGGTAGCGGTGGCTGTCGGCATCCGCCACGCCCAGGGCGCGCAGCCCCCGCTGGGCCTCGGGCAGCAGCCGCTCGAGCAGCGTCACCACCGACGTCTCCTCCAGGCGGTGGTGCTTGCGATGCGGCCACAGCAGCCGGGCGTCCAGCCCCGACTGGGCGGCGCGATAGAAGTTGTAGTCGGCATAGCGGAACGGCATGGCGCTCAGCCACTCGGTGATGTCGTCGCGCAGGGCGGCCACCAGCCCCAACAGCAGAGCCGCGTTGGCCACCATGTCCACGGCGCTCGGCCCCGACGGCAGGGCGCGCATCTCCACCCGCAGGTGGCCGCCGTCGGCGGGGTCGTAGACCGCCCGGTTCCAGGGCCAGATGGTGCCCATGTGCAGACGCAACTCGGCCAGCCCCGGCGCCGTGGTGCCGGGCGGCCGATCCTCGGGGAGGGTGTCGGAAGTGAGCGGCAGGATCGGCGGGTAAAGGGCCACCGCCTCGGCGAACAGCTCGAAGGCGCCCTCGCGCACCCAGCCCTGGCCGAAGGTCACCCGCGCCGGCTGCTGCCAGCGGTCGGCGCCGCGCATCCGGCAATCCACCGCCTGCTTGAACAGGGCGACGCGGGTCTCGTCCCACAGTCGGCGCTGCAGGAAGAGCGGTGAGTTGGCGGACAGCGCCATCACCAGCGGGGTGACGACTTGAGCGGTGTTGTAGGTCGCGGCGAAGCGTTCGGGGGGAACCCGCAGGTGGAGCTGGAAGGAGGTGTTGGCCCCCTCCAGGACCACATGGTCACTGCTGACCCGCACGCTGTCCTCGCCATGGATCTCGACATCGAAGGGCTCGCCGCGCAGACGCTTGAGGCCCTGCTCCAGGGCGCGATAGCGCGGCAGGTCACTCATGGCGTGCTCCCCCAGGTCCGTCCTGCGCAGGGTGGGCAGAATGCCGATCGGCACCACGTGGGCCTGATGCGCCGCCGCGGCCGCCTCGAGCCGCGCCAGGGCCTGTAACAGCTGGCGCTCCAGGGCATGTAGCGGGCCGCCCGAGAGCGGCAGCGGCGCCAGGTTGTACTCGATGTTGAAGCGGTTGAGCTCCAGCTGCAGCTGGGGATCGTGCAAGGTGTCGACCAGGGTCTGGTTGAGGAGGGCGACCCGGCCACGGTCATCGACGATGTAGGCCTCCAGCTCGGCACCGATGCTGGGTGCCCCCGCCCCGAAGCCCGGCTGGGCGAGCAGCTCACGCAGCACCTCGACGCTGTCCCGCAGGCGCTTGCCGAAGCGCTGGTAGTCCGACGCCGAGAAGGCGTCGCGGTCGATGATCGCGCCCATCGCATCCACTCCCCGGAGCGGCCGTGTTTGTCATCAGTCTAGGTAAAGGCGCCGGGGATGGGACGCCGGAGGAGGATTACAGCGGCAGATGCAGGATAGCGCCGCGCAGGGCCGAGTCGTCGGCCCACAGCTGGCCCAGGGTCAGCGGCAGCGAGAAGCGGCGCCGGCCGGCGCCGCCGGGATTGAACAGCAGCCGGCCGTCGCGCCATTCGTTGCGCGCCTTGTGGGAGTGGCCGTGAAGCACGGCATCGCAGGCGATGGCGGCGTCGAAGTCGGCGATATCGTGCACCAGGTGCAGGCGCCAGCCGTTGACCACCAGATCATGGTGCCAGGGCAGCCGCTCGGCCCAGGCCGCGGTGTCGACGTTGCCGCGCACGGCGTAAACCGGCGCCAGCTCGGCGAGCCGCTCGAGGATTGCCTCATCCTGTGCCCGACTGCCCACGTCGCCGAGATGCAGGATCAGCCCGCAGCCCTCGAGCATCGCCAGCGCCTCGTCGCGCAGCGTGCCGTGGGTATCGGCGATCACCCCGATCGGGGCATCGAGGTCGAAACGCTCGGTCTCCATGCGCCAGGCTCCCTCTCATGCGATTCGACCCCATGGTGACGCCGATCGCGCGGGTCGGCCAGCACCGGCCTCGTTTATGCGAGCGGGGTTTTGCGGCACCATGGCAGCCTGCCCGCCCACCGCGAAGGATTCGCCATGCTCTCACGCCTCTCCCAGGGAACCGAGCTCACTCCCGGCTTCATGGTGATCCACGGCAACCGCCTGGAGGCGCTGCGCGACCTGGCGGTGGAGTGGATTCGCCACCATCCGCTGGGGCCGCTCGAGGACGAGGTGATCCTGGTGCAGAGCAACGGCATCAGCCAGTGGCTGAAGCTGGCGCTGGCCGCCGACCCGCCCGCGGGCGCCGGCATCGCCGCGGCCATGGACGTCACCCTGCCGGCGCGCTACCTGTGGCAGGCCTACCGCGCGGTGCTGACCCAGCAGGACGGCCCCGACGCCGTGCCGCCGGCCTCCCCCTTGGACAAGCCGCGGCTCGTCTGGCGGCTGATGCGCCTGCTGCCGGAGCTCACGGACGACGCCACCTTCGCCCCCCTGGCGCGCTTCTTGGCCGACGACGAGGACCGCCGCAAGCGCCACCAGCTCGCCGAGCGCCTCGCCGACCTCTTCGACCAGTACCAGGTCTACCGCGCCGACTGGCTCGCCGCCTGGGCCGAGGGCCGCGACGAGCTGATCGACGCCCGCGGCCAGGCGCGGCCGCTCGCCGAGGACCAGCGCTGGCAGCCGGCGCTGTGGCGGCGGCTGCGCGACGACATCGGCGAGGCCGGCCTCGCCACCAGCCGCGCCTGGGTGCACACCCGCTTCCTCGAGGCGTGCCGCGAGCTCACCCCCGAGACGCATCCACCCGGCCTGCCGCGCCGGGTGGTGGTGTTCGGCATCTCCTCGCTGCCCCGCCAGACCCTCGAGGCGCTGGCCGCGGTATCGAGGGTCACCCAGGTGCTGCTCTGCGTGCACAACCCCTGCCGCCACTACTGGGCGGACATCATCGAGCACAAGGATCTCTTGAGGGCCGCCCGCCGGCGCCAGCGCCACCGCCCCGGCATGCCCCTCGAGCTCGACGACACCGAGCTGCACCTCCACGCCCAGCCGCTGCTCGCCGCCTGGGGCAAGCAGGGCCGCGACTACCTGCGCCTGCTCGACGAGTTCGACGACCAGGACGCCTACCGGGCGCTGTTCGACGCCGAGGCGATGCGCATCGATCTGTTCGACTCCCCGGCCGAGGCCGAGGCGCCGGGGCTGCTCCAGCAGCTGCAGGACGACATCCTCGAGCTGCGCCCGCCCCAGGAGACCCGCGACACCTGGCCGGCCGTCGATCCGGGGCGCGATCGCAGCCTGCGCTTCCACGTCGCCCACAGCGCCCTGCGCGAGGTGGAGATCCTCCACGATCAGCTGCTCGCCGCCTTCGACGCCGACCCCACGCTGCGCCCGCGCGACGTGCTGGTGATGGTGCCGGACATCGACACCTACGCCGCAGCCGTGCAGGCGGTGTTCGGCCGCCTGGCGCCGGACGACCCGCGCCATATCCCCTTCACGCTCTCCGACCAGACCAGCCGCCACCGCCAGCCGCTGCTGGTGGCGCTGGAGGCGCTCCTGCACCTGCCGGAGGCGCGGCTCACGGTGAGCGACCTCTTGGACCTCTTGGAGGTACCGGCCCTGCGCGGGCGCTTCGGGCTGGACGCGGACGCCCTGCCGGTGCTGCGCCGCTGGATCGAGGGCGCCGGCATCCGCTGGGGGCTTAACGCCACGCAGCGCGCCCGGCTCGACCTGCCCGGCGGGCTCACCGCCAACACCTGGGCCTTCGGCCTGCGCCGGCTGCTGCTGGGCTACGCGGTGGGCCGCAGTACAGAAAACGAGAGCGCCGTCGGCCCCTGGCACGACATCGAACCCTTCGGCGACATCGGCGGCCTGGAGGCGGCCCTGGCCGGCCCGCTGATGGACCTCCTCGACGCCCTCGAGGCCCAGTGGCGCGCGCTCTCCGAGCCCGCCGACGTGGCCACCTGGTGCCGGCGGCTGCGCGGGCTGCTGAGCTCGTGCTTCGCCGCCGAGGACGAGGCGGACCTCGCCACCCTGAGCCGCCTGGAGGAGCTCTTGGAGGAGTGGCAGGAGACCACCGAGGACGCCGGCCTGTCCGAGGCGCTGCCGCTCTCGGTGGTGCGCGAGCACTGGCTCGGCCAGCTCGACGAGGCCAACCTCTCCCAGCGCTTCCTGGCCGGCGCGGTGAACGTCGCCACCCTGATGCCGATGCGCGCCATCCCCTTCCGCCATGTGTGCCTGCTGGGCATGAACGACGGCGAGTACCCGCGGGTGCAGCGGCCGCTGGACATCGACCTGATGGGCCACGACTACCGCCCCGGCGACCGCTCCCGCCGCGAGGACGACCGCTACCTCTTCCTCGAGGCGCTGCTCTCGGCCCGGGACAGCCTGATGATCAGCTGGGTCGGCCGCAGCATCCACGACAACGCGCCTCGCCCGCCTTCGGTGCTGCTCGGCCAGCTCCGCGACCACCTGGCCGCCGGCTGGCGACTCGCCGGACGAGAGCATGAAGACGACGCCGGCCAGGCCCTGCTCGACGCCCTGACCACCGAGCATCCGCTGCAGCCGTTCAGCCGCAGCTACTTTGCTGGCGGAGAAAGGCTGTTTACCTACGCCCGGGAGTGGCGGGCGGTGCACCAGGCCGCGCCGGACGCCGTGGCCGACGGCGAACTGCCGCCCATCGAGCTCGACACCGCCCTGCCGCTGGCGCGGCTCAGTGGCTTCCTCAAGGACCCGGTGAAGGCCTTCTTCACCACCCGGCTCGGCGTCTACCTCGAGCGCGAGGCGCTGGAGAGCCCCGACCACGAGCCCTTCGCCCTGGACGGCCTCGACCATTGGCAGCTCCAGCAGGCGCTGATCGAGGCCGGGCGCCGCGCCGTGGACGAGGGTGCGTCGCCGACGCCCGCCGTCCACGACACCCTGGCGCGCCTGGAGCGCGAGGGGCGCCTCGCCATGGGCGGCTTCGCCGAACTGATGCGCGAGCACCTCGTCGAGCCGCTGGACGACCTCTTCGAGGCCTACGCCGAGAAGCTCGAGGCCTGGCCCCACGCCTGGGAGACGCCGGCGTCCGTGTCGCTCGAGCTCACCACCGCAGACGGTCCGCTGTCGACTGATTCTCTACGAGTGGAGGACTGGCTGGACGGCCTGCGCGAGAACGCCGAGGGCGAGCGCTGCCGGCTGGTGCTGATGACCAGCAGCCTGGTCAACAAGGGCAAGTACCACTGGAAGCACTGGCTCGCCCCCTGGGTCGGCCACCTCGCCGGCCAGCTCGCCCTCGGCCCCATGACCACGGTGCTGCTCTCCCGCGCCGGCGGCGGCACCCTGGCACCGCTGGACGAAGCCACCGCGCGCCAGCACCTGGAGGCCATCGCCCGCGCCTGGCGCGCCGGCATGGCCGCGCCGCTGCCACTGGCCCGGGACACCGCCTTCGCCTGGCATGAGAAGGGCGGCGACGAGAACGCCCTGGCCCGCGTCTTCGGCAGCGACGAGAAGGCGGAAGAAGCCGACCTCAAGGCCTGGAAGGCCGCCGCACGCGTCTTCGAGGGCGACGACTACACCGCCGGCGAGCGCGACCGCGATCCCTACCTCGCCCGCCAGTGGCGTGACCTCGCAAGCCTCGTTCGCCACCAGGCCGCCGGCCGGCGCTTCACCGAGCTGACCGCGGCGCTCTACGCCCCGCTTCACGACACCGTGAAGGCCAAGGGCGGCGACAGGAAGAACGGCGACAAGGGCCAGGGAGGCAGCAACTCATGAACTCGCCCGATACCGCTCGAAATAACGTGGAAACCGTGCAGGCGGCCGAGACCCCGCGCCTCGACCCGGTGGCGCTGCCGCTCACCGGCAGCCGGCTGATCGAGGCCAGCGCCGGCACCGGCAAGACCTTCACCATCGCCCTGCTCTATCTGCGCCTGGTGCTCGGCCCCCGGAACGCCGAGGACGCGGCCAGTTTCCCCCGGCCGCTGACCCCGCCGGAGATCCTGGTGGTCACCTTCACCAACGCCGCTACCCAGGAGCTGCGCGACCGCATCCGCGCGCGGCTGGTCGAGGCGGCAGAGGCCTTCCAGCAAGCGGCCAACCCAGAAGACGAAGCGCCGGGGGCTGCCCCGTCCCCCAACGAAACCGGCGACCTCTTCGCCGAACCGCCGGTGGATAACTCAGAACCTGAGAACGAAGCCTCGAGCGGCGATCCGCTGCTCGCCCTGCGCGACAGCTATCCCCGCGAGAGCTGGCCGACCTGCGCCCGCCGGCTGCGCCTGGCCGCCGAGTGGATGGACGAGGCCGCGGTCTCCACCATCCACTCCTGGTGCCACCGCATGCTGCGCGAGCACGCCTTCGACAGCGGCAGCCTGTTCGCCCTGGAGATGTCGCTGGACCAGTCGGAGATGGACCTGGAGATCGCCCGGGACTACTGGCGCAGCTTCTACTACGACCTCGACCCCGAGGCGCTGTCGATCATCAACAACCACTGCAAATGGTCGACGCCAGACGCCCTCAACGACACCGCCGCCCGGCTGCGCACCCACGCCGCCGCCCTGCCCGCGGCGCCACCGCCCTTTGATGCGCTCGCGAACTACCGCGAGCAGCGCGCCGCGGCGCTCGCCGAGCTCAAGGCGCCCTGGCCGGCCTGGCTCGACGAGCTGGAGGAATTGCTCGAGGCGGCCGCCCAGCGCAAGGCCTTCAACGGCCAGAAGCTCAACGCCAAAAGCCGCGCCAACTGGCTCGCCGCCCTGCGCGACTGGGCCCATGACCCCGAACTCGCGAGCCCCGATCTCACCCCCGCCGCCTGGAAGCGCCTGACGCCCGACGGCATCGCCGAGATCTGGAAGGAAGAGCCGGCCCCGAACCTGCCGGCGCTGGAGGCGCTGGAAGAGTTGCCGGAGCGACTCGCCGCCCTGCCCGACCCGTTCGCCGACCTGCTCGCCCACGCCGTGCACTGGATGGCCGCGCGCCGCGAGACCGTGCAGCGCCGCCGCGCCGAGCTCGGCCCCGACGACCTGCTGCACCGGCTGGACGCCGCCTTCGCGGGGGAGGCCGGCGAGACGCTCGCCGCGCGCATCCGCGAGCAGTTCCCGGTGGCGCTGGTCGACGAGTTCCAGGACACAGACCCGGTGCAGTACCGGCTCTTCGACCGGGTCTATGAGCTGGAACAGAATCGCGATGACAGCGCGGTGCTGCTGATCGGCGATCCCAAGCAGGCGATCTACGCCTTCCGCGGCGCCGATATCCACACCTACCTCCAGGCCCGGCGCGACACCGCCGGCCGCCACGTCACGCTCGGCACCAACTTCCGCTCCGCCGAACCCATGGTCGCGGCGGTCAACCGGGTGTTCGAACACGCCGAGCAGAGCGACGCCGGCGCCTTCCTGTTCCGCCGCGGCGACGACAATCCGGTGCCCTTTGCGGCTGTCGACGCGAACGGCAGGAAGGATGCCCTCACGCGAAACGGCGCCACACAGCCGGCGCTGACCCTCTGGCACCTGGCCGCCGACGAGACCCTCGCCAAGGGGGCCTACCTGGCTGAGCTGGCCGGGCGCTGCGCCACCGAGATGGCCAGCCTCCTGCGCGAGGGCCAGGCTGGGCAGACGGGCTTTTTGAAGGAAGGGGAACTGCGCCCGCTGGCACCGTCGGACCTCGCGGTGCTGGTCAACAATGCCGGCGAGGCCCGCGCCATCCGCGCCGCCCTGCTGGCCCGCGGCATCCGCAGCGTCTACCTCTCCGACAAGGAGGGCGTGTTCGAGACCGAGGCCGCCGCCGAGCTGGAGGGGTGGCTCGCCGCCTGCGCCGCGCCGGACGACGAGCGCTGCCTGCGCGCCGCGCTCGCCACGCCGAGCCTCGGGCTCTCGCTTGCCGAGCTCGATGCTCTGAACGGCGGCCCCCAGCAGGACGAGCTGGCCTGGGAGGCGCGGGTGATGCAGTTCCGCGACTACCACCGCCAGTGGCAGCGCCGCGGCGTGCTGCCCATGCTGCACCGACTGCTGGCCGACTTCGCGGTGCCCGGGCGGCTCTTGGCCGTGCCCGAGGGCGAGCGACGACTCACCGATCTGCTGCACCTCGGCGAGCTCTTGCAGGAGGCCAGCGCCGAGATCGACGGCGAGCACGCCCTGCTGCGCTTTCTCGCCGAGTCCCGCGCGCACCCGCACGCGCAGTCCGACACCCACCGCCTGCGCCTGGAGAGCGACGCCGACCTGGTGCAGGTGGTGACCATCCACAAGTCCAAGGGCCTGGAGTATCCGCTGGTGTTCCTGCCCTTCATCGCCGCCTTCCGCCCGGTGAAGCAGGGCGACCTGCCGCTGCGCTGGCACGACGACGACGGCCACCTGCGCCTGACGCTCTCCGCCGACGAGGCGACGCTCGCCCGCGCCGACCGCGAGCGCCTGGGGGAGGACCTGCGCAAGCTCTACGTCGCCCTGACCCGCGCCCGCCACGCCACCTGGCTCGGCCTGGCGCCGCTGGACGCCATGGAGCGCAGCGCCGTCGGCCACCTGCTCAAGGGAGGCGAGGAACTGACGCCCGAGGCCCTGCGCCCGGCACTCGAGGCGCTGGCCGACGGCGAGGGCCGAGTCACGGTGATCGACGCCCCCGAGGCCGAGGCCACGCCGGTCGAACTCGCCAGCGACGACACCCCGCTCGGCCATGCCCGCGCGCCCGGCCGGACGATCCGCGAGCACTGGTGGATCGCCAGCTACTCGGCGCTGCGCACCGGCGCCACACCGGATGAGGAAGCTGAATCCGCCGTCCAGGCCGAGCCGGCGCCCGAGCCCACCACCGCCGACGAGGCCACGGCGATGGAGGTGATCGACGAGCCCTTCGACGCGGCGGCCGCCACGGTGAGCGAGGGCTCGCTTCACCGCTTCCCCCGCGGCCCCTCGGCGGGCACCTTCCTGCACGGCCTGCTGGAGTGGGCCGGCGAGGAGGGCTTCGCCCGGGTGGCCCAGAACGCCGAGCTGCGCACCGACACCCTGGCCCGGCGCGCCAACCGCCGCGGCTGGGAAGGCCAGATCGCCGCTCTCGAACAGTGGCTGCCGGAGCTTCTGACCACGCCGCTGCCGGTGCCGGATTCGGACGATGGCGAGGCCGCGCCGCTGCGCCTCGACGCCCTGGACGGCTACCGGGTCGAGCTGGAATTCTGGTTCGCCGCCCACAAGGTGAACACCCGCCGGCTGGACGCCCTCGTAAGCGCTCACACACTCGGCGGCCGGCCGCGGCCGGCGCTCGAGCCCGATACCCTCAACGGCATGCTCAAGGGCTTCATCGACCTGGTGGTGGAACACGAGGGGCGCTTCTACGTGCTCGACTGGAAGTCCAACCACCTGGGCGCGGAAGACGCCGCCTACACCGAGGCGGCGATGGGTGAGGCCGTGCTCGAGAAGCGCTACGACGTGCAGTACTGCCTCTACCTGCTGGCCCTGCACCGGCTGCTCGGGGCCCGGCTGCCGGACTACGACATCGAGCGCCACCTGGGCGGAGCGCTCTACGTCTTCCTGCGCGGCACCCGCGCGCCATCCCGCGGCGTGCACGCCGAACGCCCGCCGAGCGAGCTGATCCTCGCGCTCGATGCCCTGTTTCGCGCCGCCGAGGAGGCCACCGCATGATGCCGGATACCCCGAACCACACTGCCGCGCCCGAAACAGCGCTGATGCAAGCGCCCGAACAGGCGCTGGCCGATCACGCGGCGCTCTTCGCCCTGCTCGACCGCTGGGTGGCGCGCGGCTGGCTGCGTTCGCTGGACCGCGCCTTCGCCGCCTTCCTGCATCGCGAGGCGAAGACGGAAAACGGGGTAAGTGAGGCCTCACCCCTGCTGCTGCTGGCGGCCGCACTCGCCAGCCACCAGCTCGGCCGCGGTCACGTCTGCCTGGACCTGGCCCAGACGCTCGCCACCCCGGACCTCGCGCTCTCGCTGCCGCCGGAGGGCGACAGCCTGGAGGATCCGCCGCCGCTGCCCAGCCGGGTGATGGCCGCGCTGGAGCTCGACGCCTGGCGCGCGGCGCTGGCCCAGCCGGAACTCGTCGCCGATGGCCCCGGCAGCACCCCCCTGGTGCTCGCCGGCACCGCCGCACGCCCCCGGCTCTACCTGCGCCGCTACTGGCAGCACGAGCAGGATATCCACACCCGGATCAATGAGCGGCTCGGCGATGCGAAGAGCGATGACGAGACCCCGGACGCGGCCCGCCTGCGCCCGATCCTCGACGCCCTCTTCCCCAACCGGGGGGATGCCCCGCACGCGATCGACTGGCAGAAGGCCGCCTGCGCCCTGGCCGGCCGCTCGCGCTTCGCGGTGATCACCGGCGGCCCCGGCACCGGCAAGACCACCACCGTGGTGCGCCTGCTCGCCCTGCTCCAGGCGCTGGCGCTCGGTGAAGGCCAAGGGGAAGGCGAGAGTGAAGGAGAACAGGCCCTGCGCATCCGCCTCGCCGCGCCCACCGGCAAGGCCGCCGCCCGGCTCAACGAATCCATCGCCGGCCAGGTGGCGAATCTCGACCTCGACGGCCTGGCCGACGATCCCGAGCAGCTGCGCGGCGTGATCCCCAAGGAGGTCTCGACGCTGCACCGGCTGCTCGGCTCGCGCCCCGACACCCGCCGCTTCCGACACGACCGCCACAACCCCCTGCCGCTGGACGTGCTGGTGGTGGACGAGGCCTCGATGGTCGACGTGGGCATGATGGCCGCGATGCTCGAGGCGCTGCCGCCCCGGGCGCGGCTGGTGCTGCTCGGCGACAAGGACCAGCTCGCCTCGGTGGAGGCCGGCTCGGTGCTGGGCGACCTGTGCGCCCGGGCCGAGGGCGGCCACTACACCCCGGCCACCGCCGAATGGCTGGGTGAGGCCACCGGCCAGCCGCTGCCCGCACAGACGCTGGACGCCGACGGCCAGCCGCTCGACCAGGCCATCGCCATGCTGCGCGTCAGCCACCGCTTCACCGCCGACAGCGGCATCGGCCAGCTGGCATCTGCGATCAACCTGGACGCCGAACCCGCCGCCAAGCGCCGCGCCATCACCACGGCGCTTACTCACGGCTTCGCGGACCTCTCGCACCACAAGCTTGCCGCCGACGACGAGCGCGGCCTGGCCCGCCTGGCTGTGACCGGCTGCCCCGAGAGGTTTACTACAAACCAGCCGAATGCCAACACCGCCGACGCACCGCCGGTGGGCTATCGCCACTTCCTGAGCGTGATGGCCGAGGCACGACCGGCGGACGAGGCGGAACAGGCGGCCTTCGATGACTGGGCAAGAGAGGTGCTGGCGGCCCACGGCGACTTCCAGCTGCTGTGCGCGCTGCGCCGCGGCCCCTGGGGCGTGGAAGGCCTGAACGAGCGGGTGCGCCAGGCGCTGGAGCGGGAAAAGCTGATCGACAGCCAGGACGGCCGCCAGCGCTGGTACCCCGGCCGCCCGGTGCTGGTCACCAAGAACGACTACGGCCTGGGGCTGATGAACGGCGATATCGGCATCACCTTGGACATGCCGCGCCCGGACGCTTCACCCGGGGACACCGGCCGCCGCCTGCTGCGGGTGGCCTTCCCCGCCACTGATGGCACCGGACGCATCAAGTGGGTGCTGCCCTCGCGCCTGCAGGCGGTGGAGACGGTGTTCGCCATGACGGTGCACAAGTCCCAGGGCTCGGAGTTCACCCACGCCGCCCTGGTGCTTCCCGACGCGCCGAACCCCATCCTCACCCGGGAGCTGGTCTACACCGGCATCACCCGCGCTCGCCACTGGCTGACGCTGGTGGAAACCGGCCGCGGCCAGCTGATGGACGCGGCGCAGCGGCGGGTAATGCGGGTGAGTGGGCTGGGGAGCTGATGGAGCCGCCTTGCCTCCAAAAAGGGCGAGCGAACAGGTTTCACGGGACGCCAAAAAGCGCCTCGTAGACCTCCACGGCACTGTCGTATTTGGTGAAATGGCTTTTGGGGACGTGACGAATCGCAGGGCGCTCAGCCTTGATCCCTTCCGCATTGCCCTTGGTGTGCCTCGCCATCTTGAATCCTGAAAGATCGGGTAGTGGATTTCCCGGTGAGCCACCGAAGATCAGAAATGGCCCTAGCTCGAGCGTCTCGGCATCGAATTGAACCCAAACCACTACACCTGACGGCTTGATCCCAAGCGCCGTATGCACGTTCTGCTTGGCAGTTCTCGCCTCTCGACTGGAAGCCTTGAGCTGCAGGTGGCGGATCACGCCATTTTCTTCAGCAATCAGATCGTATCCGCTGTTGTCGACTTCTGGTTTTGCAACTTCGAGCCTGCAGCCCCTCTCCAACCAGGAATGCTTAAGCAACTCACCGATAAAAAGATGCTCAATCAAGCGTTCTCGATATGACGAGTGGATGAAATGCTGCTCCAATTTTAACCTCCTCTAGCGATAGCACTGCCTGCATATTGCCCCGAATATTAGTCACTAGGCTATGTAAAAACTCCCTTTCAGAGACGCAAATAATCACACCAGCTAGATACAAGCCTCGCGACTAAAAACAGTGAAGATGGTGTTCGCGATGACGGTGCACAGGCCCCGGGCTCGGATTTCACCCCCGCCGCCCTGGTGCTGCCCGACGCGCCGCCCCCATCCCCACACACGGGAGTTGGTCTACACCGGCATCACTCACGCCCGCCACTGGCTGACGCTGGTAGAAATCGGCCACGGCCAGTTGACGGGCGCGGCGCAGTGGAGAGTGATGCGGGTAAGTGGATTGGGGAGATAAAAGACATAGGCAGCAAACTCTAGCCGTAAGTGGAGTTCATTTCCGTCCAAAAGAAAACCTTCATAAAGTCACCGACGCCGAGGTACGCCGGTGATGAAGAGTCTAAACAACCACTTTGACAAACTTCTCAGCTATCGAACACCGGCACAAGAGAGCCTCGAATAGTAATCAGGATTTAATCCTATCAATCTCTTCTTGGAAAAGACGAATCTTTTCCTCAAGCTCCGCCACTCTATTATCGCCATTATCTTTATCAAAACCTTCATCAAGCTCGAGATCAAACCATTTTGATGGATCTTTAGGCTTTATAACTTCGGCGCTTAAGTCGTGGTCGCGAGCTTTTTCTTCTATGGCGTTACCTAGTGAATCCCGGGCATAATCCTCACCATGCTGAAGGAAGACGGTTCGACCAATCATTTGCCAAGTGTGCCCTTTATGGTGTTCAAAGAGCCAGTTCAGAAGGTCGGCTTGATCAGCATGGCCGGAATAACCGCTTAGCCGTGCAATTTTGGCGCGGATATCGCGGGCTTCAAGGCGCGCCTGGGGTTGATGTTCTTTTTTCTGCCAGATCAACTCACCAGATAAAAAGGCACGATCTTCCAGTTTAACATTCTGGAGTTCGAGGAGTTTTCCGCCAATAGTACCTGAACTGCAGTATCCACTCATCGCCACGATATTTTTTTGAGAAAGAAGTACTTTTGGCAGCCAAGTAGCCGCCGGCCCACCGTCACCAGTTCCAGACCCCATTACAACAACATGAGGACCAGAGCCCACATTTTCGACTTCAACCTTCCTGTTCTTCACAACCGAAATGAGGCCTCGCCACTGTTTAGCGGTGCTGTTACCGTCAGAGACGCGAAGACCTTTTGAATCATGCATCATCCCAAAAGTCGAATCACAAATATCAAGAGCACACTGAAGATGAGAAGGATTGTTTTTTTGCAAACCCAAATCGCTAAAAACCTGCTTTCCAAGCCATAAAGGTCGTACTTTTCCGCTTTGCGATATGACTTGAACCTCTTTAAGTGCCTCAGCAGTAATCTGATTCATCTTTATCGCAGAGGGGCCATCCAATAGAAACTGGATTGATTGGTACCTATCAGGATCTGAGGCAACCACATAATGCAAGTCGAACAGGACATCCTGTGTTCGCCCGACTGCAAAAGCGGGTATTGCCAGTGTGCCATTGGACTCAAGTATCTCATCAAGAAGAGCTTTTAAGCGATGCCGACGGGTGGTTGGGTCTTTATCAGCATCATCACGTACCACGTTTCCGTACGTTGATTCGAGAACGGAAAATGTCCCTTTAGTGGGGTGCATAGGGAAGCGGAGAAAAGGCAATACTTCATTTTTCTCCGATCCTGGGCCGACGTCTCCAGAAAATACAATGCTTCTCTGACCCGATCCTTTTGGACCCCATAAAACTTTCACACTGGTGCCTCCTAAGATGTGACCACTTCGAAAGAATTGGATAAAAAGATCAGTGTCTACGGGATGGTAATTACCAAACCTTGTTTTCCCATCACGACCGGGAGCATGCCACTTTATTGCTTCGACATCCTGTTCTTCATATGCCGTATCTGGAAAACTAGCCGCATCTCGGAGCAGAAGTGTGGCAATATCCCTAGTTTCCTTTGTGCAATACACTGTTCCTTCGAAACCACGCTTATAAAGCTCTGGAATTAACCCGCAGTGATCGGTATGCGCATGCGTCAGCACTATAAACTTCAAATCAGAAGGTTCGAAAGGCCAGTCTTCGCACGAATTCCATACTTCAGCAGTCCGCTCACCTTGCTGCATCCCGCAGTCAATGAGGAAGCTCCATCCCCTGTCTATGTCACGCATCCAAGAGCAAGAACCCGTAACTTTTCCAAGCGGCCCAATAAAACGAATTTCCTTTTTTAACATCCTTGTCAGTATGTATTTCAGTCAACTGGCCAGTTCACCCAATTTTCTGCCTATTCGCGGTGACTGCTGCGTAAGGCCTTCCTCGCCGGCGGAAGTGGGTACTGCTCTAACGGTTAAGGCGGTGGAGACGGTGTTCGCCATGACGGTGCACAAGTCCCAGGGCTCGGAGTTCACCCACGCCGCCCTGGTGCTGCCCGACGCGCCGAACCCCATCCTCACCCGGGAGCTGGTCTACACCGGCATCACCCGCGCCCGGCACTGGCTAACGCTGGTAGAAACCGGCCGCGGCCAGCTGATGGACGCGGCGCAGCGGCGAGTGAGTGGATTGGGGAGTTGATGGGCATAGGTTCCATTTTTCAAAACGGCAGAGTCATTCTTTCAGCTATAAGTGGACGTTTAGCCTACGATCACCTGGGCTCAGCCGTCGGTTTGGATCTGTAGCGGAAAACCTGTTGGCTGCAGCCCCTAGTTAGCCATCTGCAATTTCGGACCACCTTAGGTAGAATAGAAGATAAGGATCTCGAATATCGAAAACGTCGTTATCCCCATCCCACTCGACCACATTATCGTTTGCAGAATCGTTTGCAATATTAGCTGTATGAAAACATGCGTTTGTGATACTGGACCCACTGGGAGAGGCGCCATCACACAACGAACTAATCCTGTCAACTAGAGGCTGATACCTAAAGTTTAGCCGAGGAGGGTCTATAGACAAGGCTTTGAGAAGGAGCCGGTAGACGTCGCCTTGCCATCCAAATTTTGAAATGTAAATCTTCCTGTCTGAGCCTCGTGTTTTAGGCCCATCTAGCATTTTTTCAGCGATCGAACTGTAGTCAGTCGACGCAACAGTTCTGCGACAAATTTCGTCGAAAAATTCTTTCTCATATATTAAATCAACCCGACTATCGGGGACGTCCCTTATTCCTTTTTCAAGACAAGCATTTAAGCACAAATACTGCATTAATTGGGGTGAGCCCGCTGCTTCCTCTGCGAGGTGGTCAACAAGGCCATTCCTATACACGATATTGGCTTTTTCAAAGCCTTTGTAAGCAATCTTTTTAAGAAAATCGCTATTCCAATAATCGAAGTCTATCGAAAAAAAGCGCCCCCTTAGGTCAGGATTGCTCCGAATAACGTCATCAGAATGGTACGGCACAGAAGCACAGATAAATTTCACGCCCTGCCTAATCGCTTCTTTTATCTGTTCAGCCAAGTCAGACTGGATTGACTGGTCAATGTAATGAAAGTCGTCAATGAAGACTACGAAACCTGTATCCGCCAACTCTCTTATTAAAAGCTGCAGGAAGTCAATCGCAGCCGTTTCCGACTGAGCCTGGCTGCTATCATAGCCCGCCGATGCAGATGCCTCTCCCTTTGCCTTCGCAACTAGAATTCCACCCTCTCCTCCAACCTTACCCCCAATCGCCCCCGATTTCGTAGCGCTAGAACTGGAGCTCTTTTCAATCGGAGTCCCTATGATGTCGAAAACTCGGAGCCACAGATCGGAGGAGGCTTTGACTCCAGCCCCAGTCACTTGAATCAAATTTTCCCGCCCCAAAACATTCTCGACGAAAACGGTTTTCCCGGACTTGGAGGGGCCAGATATTGATACCAACATTGAACCATCTTCAATGGTGTCCTTTAGCTGTTCTTCCTTATCTTTCAGGTGATCATCCACATACGTCCATGTTGGAAATCGTCCTGGCGTAAAGATTTCTCTGGTTCTCATCCCACCCTCGATTTAACTTTTATTGGCTAACGCCTTAAAAACCAGAGCAGCTTTTCTGCGTCCGGCACCGAAGGCGCAAAGTTGATTTATCTGTTAGTTACATTACAAGCTCAGCCTAGAATACACACCTTCGACCATACATTCATCACCTTCAACATAGAGCGTGCCATACCCTCCGGCACTGAGAGCTAAGACGGCATCTTCACCAAGCGCAAGGCTTAAACAGGCGCTTGTTTTTATGTATATTCCTTGCCCCCATATTTCATACCAATCATCATCTTCTTGATTAATTATAACTGAGTAGTTTCCGGCCTCTTGCTCACTTTGGCCATAGACTGCTTTGACGTCACATTTGCCACCAGAGTCAGTGAAAATTATCTCGCCAGAATGCCCGTACATCCTGAGAAAAGATTCCTCGTAGTAAACGTACTCATAGCAATATCTGGTATGGATAAGTATGTTCTTACCGTCGATCTTATAGAGATTGCTCCCCTTGCGCGTAACACTGACTCCGTAGTTATCGGCGATTGCCTCAACGGAAATAGATGCGAGAAATAGAGATAGAATTATGCGGAGCTTCATCGATACCTCCTGTATAACTAACAGGTATTAGATAACCAACACGTTTATTTTCTTTAATGAGGCGGCGCATTCAAGTTAATAAACGAGCGCGCCACACCGACCAAAGCTCCATAAAAAACTCAGCATTAAATCTATCTAAGCAAAATAACACGGATAAATGAGCTGACTGCATTTTTCGGCGACTGCGCCATCGCGCAGCAAGCTGCGCTCCTACAAAAAACGTCGCTGACCACTCTGGCCGTGTCATTCCACTTTCTCCGTCACCTTGTTCGCAAAGAAAGCCAGCCTTCCGGCGATCGCCTGCATCTCGTCGATCGGCCACTCATAGCTCCAAGCTACATCGGCACTATCGGGTAGCGAGTAGTAGGTAGTGTCGCCCTTGAACGGGCAGTAGGTCACGATAGACGACACAGAGAGCTTCGGCATGTCCACATCCGCACGCGGGATATACTGACGGTGTGAATAGCTAGGCTCGCGCAATTCGATGGCGTTGCGGGTATCGGCGATCGAGGTGTCGCCATCAAGGATGCTCTCCCGCCGGGTATGCGGGTGCAGGGTGATGCGAGATTTGGCGGTGGGATCGGCCATTGGCAGGTCCATTGCTGGTTGGCTGATCCATCAGCGTAGAGCGATGGAGATCGAATGTCAGCGCACGAGGACAATTTTTCTTAGGTCAATTCGTCTAGGTTTGTTCTCGCCTGACCACTCCCCGCTCGGTCCCGATGAGCCACCACACGCTTGGCGCCTGCGCCCCTGCCCGCCATGATGGTGGCGTTCATGGGCTTCAGGAGACTCTCGGGATGAACCAGACACCACGCGCGCCGGCGCCGCTGACGGAATTGGGCGGCCGGTCGATCCTCTTCGTGATGGCGGCTGAGCCCGAATACGGCCCACACCTTCGGGAGCGGTTCACGCCCTTCATGACCGGCGTGGGGCCAGTGGAAGCGGCGGTGGAGCTCACCGCGGCGCTGGCGGGGCTCGAGCCGCGCGGACGGCTGCCGGACCTGGTGGTGTCGCTGGGCTCGGCGGGCAGCCGGGCGCTGGAGCAGACCGAGGTCTATCAGGCCACCTCGGTCGCCTACCGCGACATGGACGCCACCCCGCTTGGCTTCGCGACGGGCGTCACGCCCTTCCTCGACCTGCCGGCCACTTTGCCCCTGCCGCTGCGCATCCCCGGGATTCGCGAGGCGACGCTCTCGACCGGCGCCGATATCGTTTCCGGCGCGGCCTATGACGCCATCAAAGCCGACATGGTGGACATGGAGAGCTACGCCGGCCTGCGCGCCTGCACCCGTTTCGCGGTGCCGCTGGTCGTGCTGCGCGGCATCTCCGACGGCAAGGCGGAGCTGAACCATATCGACGACTGGACGGAGTACCTGCACGTCATCGACGAGAAGCTGGCCGGCGCCGTGGACCGTCTCGAGGCGGCGATCCGGGAGGGGCTGCTGACGCGCTGAGGCGCCGGGCCCGGGGTGCCGTTCAGTGCCGCCCTGGCGCCAAGCTTCTAGGCTGGGGAAGAGGTTTCGCACCGCCTAAGGAGAGTAGAAATGCCCGCCACCCGCACGACCTCCCCCGCCCTGGAGCGGGTCCACCTGGTCTGGGACCTGCTCATCATCGTGCTGGTGATCGCCAACCTGGCGCTGCTGCTGTTCGACAGTCTCTACCTGCTGCCGCCGCTGAACGCCGCCTTCGAGACCGTGGCTCCCGGCCTGCACGCCGCCTACGAGCGGCACATCCATGCCCGCTTCCTCACCATCGACCTGGCGTTCGTGGCCATCTTCCTGCTCGACGTGCTGCTGGGCTGGGCGGTGGCCATCGCCGAGCGCCACTACCATCGCTGGTTCTTCTACCCCTTCGTGCACTGGTACGACGTGCTCGGCTGCATCCCGCTGGGCGGCTTTCGGCTGCTGCGCATCCTGCGCGTCGTCTCGCTGCTGCACCGCCTGCAGCGCATGGGGCTGATCGACGTGCGCCGCTGGTACCTCTACGGCGTGGTCGCCAAGTACTACGACATCCTGATGGAGGAGCTCACCGACCGCATCGCCATCCGCATGCTCGACAACGTGCAGCAGGAGATCCGCCAGAGCGACGGGCTCTCCGCCCCGCTGATGGAGCGGGTGGTGCGCCCCCGCAAGCAGGCGCTGATCCACGAGATCGGCCAGCGGCTGGAGGCCATGGCGGGCGACGCCTATGCCCACAACCGCGACGACACCCTGCGCTACGTGCGCGGGCTGGTCGGCCGCACCCTGGCCGAGAGCCCGGAGCTCAAGCGGCTCGAGCGCCTGCCGCTGGGCGGCCAGCTGACCCGGGGGCTCGAGGCCTCGCTCTCCGACCTCGCCTGCCGCCTGGTCGACGAGGCCCTGGCGGGCCTGAAGTCGGCGGAGTTCTCCGCCCTGGTGGAGCACCTGGCCGAGAGCGGCTTCGATGCCTGGCTGCGCACCGACCCCGAGACTGAACGGATCACCGAGCAGGTGCTGGTCGACATGCTGGAGCTGCTCAAGGAGCAGATCGCGGTGAAGGGCTGGCAGCACCGCTACCAGTGAACCCGGCGGCGCTCTCAGCTCCGCCGCGCCGCGGGCAGCTCGCCCAGGTCGTGGGCGCCGCCGTGGGCTGTGTCGCTGTCGCACAGCCGGTGGTCGCTGAGCACCTCGATGATGCGGCAGCTCTCCACCTTGCCGCCGGCGCACTGGCCGATCATCCGCTGCAGCTCGTCGCGCAGCGCGGCGAGCCGCTGCAGTCGCGACTCCACTTCCTCCAGGTGGTGCTTGGCGAGGGCGTCGACCTCGTCGCAGCACATGTCGGGCCGGTCCGACATCGCCAGCAGCTCGCGCACCGCCTCCACCGAGAAACCGAAGTCCCGGGCGTGGCGGATGAAGGTCAGCCGCCGCACGGCCTCCTCCCCGTAGCGGCGCTGCCCGCCCTCGGTCCGCGAGGCCGCCTGCAGCAGCCCGATCTGCTCGTAGTAGCGCACGGTTTCCGGCTGGCAGCCGGCCCGCCGGGCCAGCGCGCCGATGCCGATGGTGGGGGAAATCTCCGTCATGGGGGTTCCTCGCTGCAGGGGTGGGTCTGTCACGTCAGACCGCCACTTGAACCTGTAGTTGCTACAGGGTTTAGGCTTAAGACGTTACCCCACGCAGAGGAGCCCCGCCATGGCCACATCGGCATCCACGTCCACCGCCGCGACCCTGACGCTGCGCGTCGAGGGCATGGACTGCGGCGGCTGCGAGCGCAAGGTCGAGTCGGCGCTGGGTCGCCTGGAGGGCATCGCGGAGGTCTCGGCCAGCTCGGTCACCGGCTCGGTCAAGCTGCACTTTTCTACACACCCGCCTGCACACTCGCCCGCGCAGTCCGCGCCCTCCCATGCGGCGATCGAGCGCACGATTCATGAGCTCGGCTATCGCCTGGTCAGCGAGGCGGAGGCGGCCGCGCCGGAGGCCCCGTCGCCCTGGTGGCGCACCGCCAAGGGGCGGCTGGTGCTCGTCAGCGGCGGCCTGCTGGTGCTGGCCTTCGCGCTGCGCCTGGCCTGGCCGGTGCTCGGCCAGTGGCCCTTCGTCGCCGCCACCGCGGTGGGGCTGGTGCCCATCGTGCAGGGCGCCTGGGGCGCGCTGAAGCAGCGCAACCCCTTCACCATCGAGATGCTGATGAGCATCGCCGCGCTGGGGGCGCTGGCCATCGACGCCGCCGCCGAGGCCGCGGTGGTGGTCTTCCTGTTCGCCGTGGGCGAGCTCCTGGAGGGCGTGGCCGCCTCCCGGGCGCGGCGCAGCATCTCGGCGCTGGCGGACCTCACGCCCTCGACGGCGCGACTGCTGGACGGCGACGACACCCGCGAGGTGCCGGCCGCCACCCTCGCGCCCGGCCAGCGGGTGCTGATTCGCCCGGGCGACCGGGTGCCCTGCGACGGGCGCATCCTCGCCGGGGCCTCCGAGCTCGACGAGTCGCCGATCAACGGCGAATCGGTACCCCGCGCGCGGGAGCCCGGCGAAGACGTCTTCGCCGGCACCGTGAACCTGGAGGCCGCCCTGGAGGTGGAGGTGACGCGGCGCGCCGAGGACAACACCATCGCCCGGGTCATCCGCCTGGTCGAGGAGGCCCAGGCCGCCAAGGCGCCGGTCGCCCGCTTCATCGACCGCTTTGCGCGCTACTACATGCCGACGGTGATCGGGCTCGCCCTGCTGATGGCCGTGGCGCCGCCGCTGGTCGCGGGCATGGCGTGGTCGGAAGCGATCTACCGCGCCCTGGCGCTGCTGCTGATCGCCTGCCCCTGCGCGCTGGTGATCTCGACCCCGGCGGCGATCGCCGCCGGGCTCTCGGCCGGCGCCCGGCGCGGCCTGCTGATCAAGGGCGGCGCGGTGCTGGAGCAGCTCGGCAAGCTCAAGCTGGTGGCGCTGGACAAGACGGGCACGCTGACGGAAGGCCGCCCGCGCGTCACCGACGTGGAGGCCCTGGACGCCGGACACGACGAGGGCGAGATCCTGCGGCTCGCTGCGGCCCTGGAGCGCGACTCCAGCCATCCCATCGCCGCGGCGATCCTCGCCCACGCCGAGCGACAGGGCCTCTCGGTGCCGCGGGCGAGCGACGGCCGCGCCCTGGCCGGCCGCGGCATCGCCGGCTGGGTCGAGGCGCGCGAGCTCTCGCTGATCACCCCGCGCCACCTGGCCGAGCAGGTTGCGCTCGGCGAGGATCTCAACGCGCGGATCGCCGAGCTGGAGCAGGCCGGCAAGAGCCTCGCGGTGCTGGTCGAGGGCCAGCGGGCGCTGGGGCTGATCGCCGTGCGCGACGAGCCCCGCGAGGATGCCCGCCACGGCCTGGCGGCGCTGTCGCGCCTCGGCGTGCGGGCGGTGATGCTCAGCGGCGACAATTCCCGCACCGCCACCGCCATCGGCGAGCAGCTGGGCATCGAGGCCCACGGCGAGCTGATGCCCGGGGACAAGGCCCACCGCGTGCGGGAGTGGCAGGCCGCCGGCGAGGGGCCGGTCGGCAAGGTCGGCGATGGCATCAACGACGCCCCGGCGCTGGCGACCGCCGAGGTGGGCATCGCCATGGGCGGCGGCACCGACGTGGCGCTGGAGACGGCGGATGCGGCGCTGCTCAAGGATCGCGTGAGCGGCATCGCCGAGCTGATCGACCTCTCCCGGGCCACGCTGCGCAACATCAAGACTAACGTCGCCCTGGCGCTGGGCCTGAAGGCGGTGTTCCTGGTCACCACGGCGCTCGGCATCACCGGCATGTGGATCGCGGTGATGGCGGATACCGGCGCCACGGTGCTGGTGACGCTCAACGCCATGCGCCTGCTCGGCTACCGCTTCTCGCCGGGGCCCGCGCCGGCGGAGGCCCAGCCCGCCGCTGCGTCGTGACGGCCGCGTGCCCGGTCGACACCGGGCGCGTTTGGCATACCGGAAGGTGTCTGTCAGCATGATCCGCACATACATCCTGTGCTCGGATGACGGCGCCGCCCCCTGCTGAGAGACGCCGGCGGCGGCGCCCTCCTCCTTTGGCATCGCGTATGCCATCGCCACAGACCCTGGGAGGCCCGCATGACCACCCGCCCGTCGACGATACCGCCCCTGGATCCCGCCCGCGTGGCCACCATCGAGGCCTTCGGTGGCACCATCACCCCGCTGGAACCGCTGGGCGCGCAGGTGCAGGGCATCGACCTCACCGCCGCGGACGCGCCGCCGCCCGAGGTGCTCGACGCCCTGGAGCGCGAGATGGCGAGCCGCGGCTTTCTCGTCTTCAAGAACGACACGCCGCTGGCCGCCGACGACTTCCTGCGCGCCAGCTGCTGGTGGGGCGGCAAGGAGCTGCACAGCACCCATGGCGTGCACCCGGCCACCCCCGGGGGCAATCCGCATATCTTTCGCCTCTCGAACGACGCTCGCCACGGCATCCCCGACGTGGGGCCGCAGTGGCACAACGACGGCAGCTTCAACGCGGACACCTTCTCGCACTCGGGCTACCACATCATCCGCCCGGCCGAGAAAGGCGGCGGCACCTACTTCGCCCATCAGGGCGCGGCCTTTGACGCCCTCCCCGAGGAGCGAAAGGAGTTCTGGAGTCGCCTCTCCTCCGTGAACTCCGCCTCGGGCGTGGTGCACCCCGTGGTGCACGAGCACCCCATCACCGGGCGCCGTTGCGTCTGGCTGCATCTCGGCATGACCGGCGCGGTGATCGAGAAGCTCCCCGATGAAGAGGCGTTTCGCCTGCTGCACGAAGATGAGCTGAAGCAGCTCTGCCACGAGTACAACGACCTCCTGAATGCGGGGCTGGAAGACGGCTACGCCATCGCCTTCGAGTACCGGGAGAACGACTGCGTCTTCATCGACAACCTCGCCGTGGCGCACCGCGCCGCCCCCGAGGCGCACCTGCCCGCCGCAGAGCAGGGCCTGCGCATCATGCACCGCAGCACCGTGCGCGGCGTGCAGGACCTCGCCCCCGGCTTCGGCCTGCCGCAGCACGTCGATATCCAGGGACCCAATCCGCTCGGCGAGGGCGTCTGGAAAGGCGGCGGCATCGGCTTTCGGTGGGCGGATGGCTTGCCGATGCAGAACTGACATGGGGTACTCAGGCCAGGAACGGCGTGGTCAGCGGAGCTCCGGGTAACCAGCGGTCATTCGCCGATACCGTGGTAGAACACCACCCTTCCCTCGATCTCCTTGATGCTCGCGAGCGGATTCTCGTAGCTCCACGCCACGTCCTCGTGCTCGCCGAAGGAGTAGTAGCTGGCATCGCCCTTGAACGGGCAGTGGGTCACGGTCTCGGAGGGTGTCAGCAGGTCCATCCGCACGTGGTCGCGGGGGAGGTACTGGCGCGGCGGGTAGCCGGTCTCGCGCAGCTCGATGGCGCGGGTGGTGTCGGCGAGCAGGGTGCCGTCGATGACGACCCGCACCCGGCGGGCGTGCGGATGCAGGGTGATGCGGGGCTCTGAGGTATCGTTCATGCGCGCTCCCTGTGGCGGTGTCTCGTCTCCCGGCAGCGTAGCATCGTCGGTCCAGGACGGGCGCGCCGCCAGGGGAAAGCCACCGCCGCCTGTGCTACGCCGAGGCGTCGCACGCCGCTCATGGGGTGACACTCCGAGAGCGGGCTCTCCTCACAGGACCCGCACCACCACGGGAAGGAGCAGGCCCGAGATCGTGTCCGCGCCTGCGTCAGTGCCCATTGATGGCCAGATACAGCCCCGAAAGACCGACGAGGATCAGGCTCAACGCCCAGACCAGATCGAGGTTGAACCATGTGCGCTTCAGAAACCTGAGCCCGAGGTAGTAATAGGTCCCCGCGGCGATCACGCCGCCGGCCACCATCATGGCGGCGGTATGCGCCAGCGCCACGAGGAACGCCGAGCCGATGTTGCGCTCCATCAGTTCGCGCGCGGCCGTGTGGCCGGCCTCGCCCGACTCCATTCCGGAAATGCCCAGGTAGATCGGCAGCAGCATCAAGCCGGCACCGTGCGCCATCGCGGCGAGAAACGACCAGAGCACCAGGCGCGAGGGATGCACCCGAGCAAGAATCCTCGGGTGCCGGCGATTGATCAGCAGGTAGGCGCCTGCGGCGATCACCAGTGCTGCGGCCCCGACGCGGATTTCGGTCTGCCAGTCGAGCAGTACGGTCATCATGGAGAAGGGCAGCAGGATCGCCAGCATCGCCAGAAGGTGGCCGGCCGCCAACGCCCCGAGCGCCTTGACCATGGCCCGGCCCCGCCCGTCCATCAAGCCGGACGATACGGCTAGCGGCCACCCCATCCCAGGATTGACGCCGTGATAGACCCCGGAAAGCAGGACGGCCCCCCAAAGGGCCGTCACCGTACCCGCGTCGAGCCCCATTCAGAGGTTGGGATAGCAGAAACTGTCGGTCGAGCAATCGCCGCCCTCTAGCCGCACCTGGTGGGCGCGATAGCCCTTGGGGAAATCGACGTAGAAATCGGGATGGAGCGTCAGACCGCCATTGTCACCGACACGGGCCATGACCATCTGGCCGCCCTCCTGCCCGGGATAGAACTGGTTGTCCCATGAGGAATAGAGCGAGTTGGTCCAGTAGACCCGTTTGCCGTCGCGGCTGATCTCGACCATCTGCGGGCCAAAGGCGAAGGCCCCGCCGCCGGGATGGGGCGTGCCACGGGCGATGCCGCCCAGTTCCACCTTTCCGGTCAGGACCGGGTTCATGGGGTCCGACACGTCATACTGGTGCATCTCGCCCAGGCCCCAACAGGCCACGTAGAGGTACTTGTCGTCGAGACTGAGATCGATATCGGTGACCAGCGGTGGCACCGCCTCGAATCCCTGCAGGAGCGGCGGCAGGTTTTCCGCCGCCTCGGGGCGCGGATCGATGGTGATGGTCTTTTTGGACTGCCAGGTGCCATCGTCACCGCGCCACCAGGTGAAGATCGCGCCTTGCAGGTTCGTGGTGTCCACGACAACGCCGCAAAAACCGTAGGATTTCTTCGGGTCGTGCGCGGGCCGGATCTCCAGCGCCATCTGGTAGTTCTCGCCGAAATCCATCGTCTGGATATTCTTGCGCCGGCGCAGATCCCAGAAGTGGATCGAATGGCCGTACCGATTCGCCAGCAGATCCTCGGCGACGATGCCATTCTCGAACTGCGGCGGCAGCCCCCATTCGGAGCTGACCATGTAGTCCTGCGGCAGATTCCACCAGAAATCGTAATGCTTGTCCTGCTTGCCCCGGTCCATCTCGTAACGGCCGAGAATCTCGAAGGTTTCGCAATCCATGATGAAGATGCCGGGCGGGCCGATCGTGCCGTCCGCACCGCCGCCACCGAGTGTCGAGACATAGATGCCCTCGGGCCCGCAATGAACGGTGTGGGGGCGCGAATAACCGGTCTTCTCGAAAACCTCTTCGGGCTCGATGATCTTGTGGATCTGAGCGTCAAGCGGGTCTTTCACGTCGATCACGTAGATGCGTGAGGACCGGATCCCCGGCACGATCAGGTAGCGGCGCTCGAGGAAGGCATGACCGGACATTGGCGACAGCGAGGAGGAACAGGCGTTCCAGCCGAAATGATGGAACTCGTCGCCTGTGTAGGGCATGGCCAGGGTGTGCACGATGCTGCCATAGCGGTCGGAGTCCGGATTCAGATCGACCACGGCGAGCGCGTCCGGTTGCGCGCCGTCCGGGCTGAGCATCACGGTGAAGCCATAGTTCTCCACGGGCGCCTGCATGGCCAGTTGCGCCGTGGCGTGGAATGTCGGGTCGGGTCGGAAAGTCATGGTGACCTCCCTTGGAAAGGACAGGAAATCCGCCTGCGTCGTTCACAAGACCACCGCAGTCCCTGGATCGCTACACCGAGGCGAGGCGGCCGCACGCCAGTAGGCGCCGCGGGCGAGCAGCGCCGGAAAACGGCCACGCTCGCCGGCGGCCCCGCCATACCCATGAGTCTAGGACACTCCGATCACCTTCACCTGACTGTCCAGTCCGAAGGTAGACCCCATTTTCGCTCTCTACCGCTGACCCTGTTTCCGCTGCCCCCGACTCCATGGCTCAGTCGCCGGAGTGCGCGTCCCTTCTCGATTCCAGTACCTGCCTGATCGAGGTCGACATTGACGTCGACTTGCGCATCTTCGGGTCGAAAAAGACCTCTGTCACCTCGTAGTGGCTGGCTTCGCCCTTGAACGGGCAGTGGGTCACGGTCTTGGAGGGCGCGCCGCCAAAGGGAAAGCCTCCGCGGCCCTTGATATGCCGAGACGTCGCACGCAGGTCATGGGGTAACACTCCGAGAGCGGGCTATTCTCAGGGAGACCCGCCCTCACACCGGAAAGGAGCACCTGATGAGCAATCGAGACGCCTACGAGCAGAAGCTGCGCGCCAAGCTGGATGAGCTGCAGGCCGAGGTGGATAAGCTGAAGGCCCGCGCCCAGAGCGTCGAGGCCGATGCGCGCATCGATCGGGAAGAGGAGATCGACCGGCTGGAGGCCCGCCGCGAGGAGATGCGCAAGAAGCTCGAGGAGCTGCGCCACTCCAGCGACGATGCCTGGGACGACATCAAGGCCGGCGCGGAGCGCGCCTGGGACTCGCTGAGCGATGCCATCGAGAGGGCGCGTTCACGCTTCAAGTGATCAGCGATCGGTCATCGACCCGAAGCCCAAACGATGACGCCCGACTCGGATCCCTTGGCCCGAGCCGGGCGTGCCGTTTGCCTCGGCGGGGCGTGCCTCTCAACCGCCGGGCTTCGCGTGATAGGTGATCACCTCGGAGTGCACGCCCTCGGCGTCCACCTTGATCAGCCCGGCGCCTTCGATTGCCGTGCCCGGCACGGTCCACCAGCATGACGCGGTGAGCCGTCCCCCTTCCTCACGGGTGAGCAGCTCAGTCAGCGACAGCATGGGTTCCGGCACTCGCCCCTCGTGCTGCGAGGCGATGGTCTCCTTGAGACCGACGAGATAGTCCGACAGCGCATCTCTGGTCACGACGCCGACGTTCGGGTCATCGAAGGTGAAGTCCTTCGCGGTGGCCTTCAGGATCATGTCGGCATCGCCGTGGGTCCACCCTTCGGCATAGGCGTTCAGGTGTTCTGCTGCGTTCATGGCCTCATCCTCCACTCGGTTATCGACGGGTCAGCTCCCTCGATAGTCCCCAGTGCCCTAGATAGATCAGCCCCTTTATCTCCCGGTGACGTCTTCCCTCAGTCTTTTTTCACCCTCCATTGTCGCCCCTTTAAAGCACAGTCGTGACGCCACTCGGTGCCGGGCCAATGCCCTGCCTCAGTCACCAGCATGGCAAGGATCGGCTGGGGGCGAAACGCCGGAAAAAGAGCCCTATCGAAAGCATAATCGGAGCGGCGAGCTTGTCGACGGCAGGTGCGAAAAAAAACGCGGAACCGCGCTGGTAAATCGCTGCAAGACCCAGCGGGTTCGCGGCCGAGAAGGGACCGAGAAATGCAAGACGCCAGCCTGGCAGGACCAGGCTGGCGTCGAGAAGGCTCAGTCGAGAAGCCCGCGTCGGGAAGCCTCGGCGATCACCGAGGCATCATTCCGGAATCGCTCAGGCGAAGGCGTTGAGGCACCAGGTGATGGCCGGGATGGCGACGATGTCGATCAGCACGGCGCCACACAGCGGCACGATGATGAAGGCCTTGTGCGAGACCACGCGGTAGTGCTCGCACACCGCGCTCATGTTGGCCACGGCGTTCGGCGTAGCGCCCAGGCCATGGCCGATGAAGCCCGCGGTGAGCACGGCGGCGTCGTAGTTGCGGCCGAGCAGGCGGAACAGCACGAACACGCCGAGCACCACGATGGCCAGGGTCTGCACCAGCAGGATCAGCAGCAGCGAGCCGCCCATTTCCTGCAGCTGCCAGATCTTGAGGTTCATCATGGCCATGGTCAGGAAGACGCCCAGCGCCACGTCGCCGACGCTTGCGAGCGCGTTGTCGGGCATGCTGACCCAGTGGAAGCGGTCGTTGAGGTTGCGCAGCAGGATGGCCACGAACATCGCGCCCACGTAGCTCGGCAGGATGATGCCGAGATGGGTGGCCAGGCTCGCCTTGAACCACAGGCCGAGCACCATGATCGGCACGATGATCGCCAGCACCCGCAGCAGCACCCGTCCGTCGATGCTGGCCACGGTCGGGCGCTCCTCGGCGGTGAGCTTCTCGAGGTCATGCACGTCCTCGGCGACCACCGGGATCTGCCGGCGATCGATGATCCAGCGGGCGATGGGCGCGCCGATCACGCCGCCGATGATCATGCCGAAGGTGGCCGAGGCGATGGCCGCGGTGGTGGCACCCTGCACGCCCAGCGCTTCCGCCTCGGGGCCGAAGGCCGCCGCGGCGCCGAAGCCGCCCTCCAGCGAGGTGGCGCCGGCCATCAGGCCAATCAGTGGGTCGAGGCCCAGCAGGCTCGCCATGCCGATGCCCACGCCGTTCTGCATCAGCGCCAGCAGCCAGCAGGCCACCAGGTAGACACCCAGCGCCTTGCCGCCCTTCTTGAGCAGCGCCAGGCTGCCGCCCAGGCCCACGGTGGTGAAGAAGGCGATCATCAGCGGGCTCTGCATGGCGGTGTCGAGCTCGAAGGTGACCAGGCCCAGGTCGCGCAGCAGCCAGGCCAGCAGGGCGAAGCCGAAGCCGCCGACCACCGGCGTGGGGACGCAGAAGTGCTCCAGCCACTTGAGCCGGCGCTTGAGGCCGGCCCCGAGCGCGAGCAATAGCAGGGCCAGTGCCGTGGTGGTCACGGCATCCAGGGAGAAGTGCATGGCGATGCTCCGTTCTTACTGCCGCCAGGTGGCGGTCCGGGTGGTTGTTGCCGCTAGGGAGCGGTTTGGATCATGAGATGAAAATCAGCGGGCGAGCCGCTCCACCAGGCGCGCCGCGACGCGCGCCGTGCGTGATTCGGTGTCCAGGCTCGGGTTGAGCTCGGCCACGTCGACCATCGGCAGCGGGGTGCGCGCCGCCAGGTAGTCGATGACGTCTTCAACGAAGGCGATCTCGATGCCGCGGGCGGCGGGCGCGCTGACCCCCGGTGCGATCCAGCCGGGCAGTGTGTCCAGGCAGATCGTCAGGTAGACCACGTCGACCCGGGCCAGCAACCGGTCCAGCGCGCCCTTGACCTCGGGGCTCTCGATCGAGCGACAGGCGTCGTCCAGCACCCACTCGACGCCCAGCGCCTCGGCGCGCTCGAACAGCGCCGGGGTATTGCCGGTCTGGCTAACGCCCAGGCAGGTGTAGTGGAACTCGATGTCATGCTGCGCGCAGAGCTCGGCGCACTGGCGAAACGGCGTGCCGGAGCTGGCCCGCTCGGCCTGGCGAAGGTCGAGGTGCGCATCCAGGTTGAGGATGCCGATGCGCGGCATGCGTGCCTGGCGGCGGGCGTGCTCGAAGAGCCCCGAGAAGCTGGCGAAGGCGATCTCGTGGCCGCCGCCAAGGCCGATCACCCGGTGGCCCTGGTCGAGCAGGCCGGTCACCCGCTCGGCGAAGGCCTGCTGGGCGTCCTCCAGGGCATCGCCCTGGCAGATCACGTCGCCGGCGTCATAGAGCGGCGACTCCAGGTGATAGGCCAGGTTGGCCAGCTGGCGACGCAGCGCCCCGGGCCCTTCGCTGGCGCCCACGCGACCCTTGTTGCGGGCCACGCCGGCGTCGGAGCAAAAGCCCAGCAGCGCCCGCCCCGGCTGCTCGGCTTCGGCCACCGGACGCACCACCTGATGCCAGCGCCGTGAGTTGCCGGTCTCTTCGCTGTCGACGCGGCCCTGCCAGGGCGCGAGGCGCGCCTCGTTTGCTTGGTCCTGAATCACTCGAGGAGTTCTCCCAATCGCTGTGCACTGTTGCGTGTCTGTTCGGAGAGCCACGCGGTTCGCTGCCGGGTGCGGGCCTCCGGCGCCATGACGCTGATCACCGCCTTGAGCCGTCCGCGGCCGTTGAAGACCGGGGCGCTCGCCCCCCAGACGCCCTGGTCGATCTCACCGAGGCTGATCGCGACGCCCTCGGCGCGAATCTCATCGAGCCCGGCCAAGGCCTCGTTGCGCTCGGCCTCGCTGCGCAGCGTCAGCGCCATTTCCCGCTCTTCCTCGCTCATGAAGGCGAGCAGTGCCCTGGCGCTGGCGCCCTTCAACAGTGGCTGCACCTGGCCCCGGTGATAGCAGCAGCGCAGCGGCTGCGGGCTGTCGATCATCTCCACGCAGAGGGCGTGATCGCGCACCGCCATCAGCAGCGCCGAGCTCTCCTGGGTGATGTCGGTCAGCTCCGTGAGCACCGGCCGCGCCCACTGCAGCAGGTCGTTGCGCTGCTCGAAGCCCTGCTGCAGGCGCACCGCCTGGGGGCCCGGCGCGTAGGTGCCGCCCTCGCGCTCGCTGACCATGCCCCATGCCAGCAGCTGGCGCAGGTGGCGATAGGCGGTCGATACCGGCTGACTGGTCAGCTCGGCCAGTGTCTTTACCGTCAGCGGCGCGCCCTGGTTGGCCAGGCAGCACAGCAGCGCCAACATGCGATCGGAAGGACCCATAGCTCTCACCTCATAATTTGATAAACGATACGCAAGAAAGTCGGCAATCCAAAAAACGGTTATCAATTAATGATAATGACACACACTATACTTTGGTTGTAGATACGCCGCGACTCGGCCACGAAAATGCCGCTCGAGGGACACCTCGAGCGGCGATTTCAGGGGCAGAACAGAACCTTAAGTGCGGCGGAGGGTGATCGCTGGGGCCGGAGTGGACTGATCCAGGTGGGAGAGAAAAAGTGGTGCAGAAGCATCCATCGTCGTTGCCTTGCCGATGATTCCGGTGCCTGGAATCTCGGTCTGGGGCCTGTTCCAAACATTAGAGAAGACCACGTCACGGTTGTGCTCAAGCCGGCGTGTTCGCCTCATCAAGCAACCATTCACGAAACTTTCCGGCGATCGATCGCTCCTGGCCGATGCCCGCACTGACCACGTAGTACGCCTGTTCACAGTTCAGTGGTCTATCACACACCACCTCCAGCTTCCCGGCATTCAGCTCCGCCTGGTGCAGATCTCGACTGCCAAGCAGAATGCCCTGACCGGCTACGGCGGCCTCTTGGGCCAGCAGGCCATTACCAAATCGCAGTTCCCGGAAGACGCCGACTTCACATGCCTGCTGCTTGAACCACTCTTTCCAACCGCACGGCTCGTCGAAGCGGGTAAGGGTGCTGTCACACAGCAACGGTTGTTGGCGCAGGGTGTCGATTCCGGTCACGGTGGTGGCCACCTCGGGGGCGCACATGGGCACCAGTTCCAGACCCATCAGCCGTTGCGGCATGATCCCTGCGTAGTTTCCATAGCCGAGGCGAACGGAAACGTCGATCCCGGAGCGCTTGAGCTCGGTCACACCGAAGACGCAATCACGGGCTCGGTCCACCGTATGCAGGCTAGCCTGCAAGCGCACTTCAGCTTCTGGGCAGATGGCGTAAAAGCGGTGCAACCGGGGTACGATCCACTTCGTCGCGAACAGCGGCTCGGAGCATACGGTGACGATCAGGCGCTCTTCGCCGTAGGAGCGAATCTTGTCCACCGCGCTGTTCAGGGTCTGAAATCCCTCATGCAGCTCCGGCAGGGCCGCACGCGCGGCCGGGGTCAGGCTGACACGCCGGTGGTGGCGGACGAAAAGTTCAACACCAAGATACTCCTCAAGTGCCTTGATCTGATGACTGATCGCCGCCGGTGTGACGTTGAGCTCCTTGGCCGCTGCCGCGAAACTCTTGGTTCGTGCAGCGACCTCGAAATAGGACAGTGAGATCAGGGACGGGAGTCGTAACATGACCAATACTCGCAAAATGGCGGTGGGCCACTGGCACGTCCAAGTGACACGCGTAACGGTCACTATAAACACTGCCGGTGTAAACACCAGGCTGCTAACAAACGGCTGTTCCACACCCTTATCAGCGACCCCATCAGGCTAACAGACTGGTTTCTAGCTGCTGTCGCAGCAGAAATCTCTGGATTCTCCTGCAGCGGTGGTTGTTAGCCGGCCGAAGGTGCCCTGCCTGGGAGGCTGAAAGCGGCGGGCATTCGCCCAGCAGAGACTGGTCGACACGTCTTCGCACGGCTCGCTGCCAAGACGCACGCGGCACCATCCTGTGGGCCGGATACAGGGGGCACACTCCCCCCCTCCACCCCCCGCCTGAGGGGACGAAGAACCAAAAGGTCCGCATCCCGCAAAAAGTTGGTCTATTTTGTCTCCTACCACCGGTGCTTTAGGCCGCTTTGTGATGCCATGCGCGCCTATAGTTAGCGCGTCGAGCCAGTGAGTTAGAGCAGCCAACTTAACTTCATACCCAAAGGTAATAAAAATGACAAACGCTACCCCAACCAGCATTGAAAAAGAAGATGATTTTGGATTCGGGACACAGATCCGAAAGTCTCCCTACTTTGACGCTACCGTCCGGTGGGGCGCAAAAGGGTTTTCGGTATACAACCACATGTATATCCCACGTGACTTCGGAGATCCAGTACAGAACTTCTGGAATCTCGTGAATGATGCGATCCTTTGCGATGTTGCCGCCGAACGTCAGGTGGAAATCACCGGTCCGGATGCGGCAAAATTCATGCAGACCCTAACTCCGCGTGATTTGTCGGAAATGGCTGTCGGGCAGTGCAAGTATGTCCTGATCACCAATCAAGACGGTGGCATTCTTAACGACCCGATCCTGTTGCGGCTGGCAGAAAATCATTTCTGGATCTCGCTGGCTGATACCGACATCCTGTTGTGGGCGCAAGGTGTTGCGGTTCATGCCGGTATGGATGTCAGCATTGGCGAACCCGATGTTTCCCCGTTGCAACTCCAGGGCCCGAAATCGGGCGAAGTGATGAAGAAGCTCTTCGGTGAGAGCATCATGGATCTTCGCTACTACTGGTTGCGCGAACTTGAACTTGACGGCATTCCGCTGATTGTCTCGCGTACCGGTTGGTCGAGCGAACTTGGCTATGAACTTTATCTGCGTGATGGCACGCGGGGGGATGAACTTTGGGAAAAGATCATGGCTGCAGGCGAGTCCTTTGGGTTGAAGCCTGGTCATACCTCTACGATTCGCCGCATTGAAGGTGGAATGCTCTCCTATCACGCTGATGCGGACATCAACACCAACCCTTACGAAATTGGCATGGACCGTCTGGTTAACCTGGACATGGATGCTGACTTTATCGGTAAAGCCGCATTAAAGCGCATTCGTGACAACGGCGTGAGCCGCAAGGAAGTCGGCCTGCGTATTGAAATGGCACCCCTCAAGAAGCCAAACACCCGGTTCTGGCCGCTGACAAAAGATGGGAAGACAGTCGGCAAGGTAACGTCTGCCGTCTATTCCCCGCGTCTTGACCAGAATATTGCTTTGGCCATGGTGGCTACTGAACTTTCAGAAATTGGCACGACGCTAGAGATTCCTAGCGAATCCGGCCCCGTAAAAGCCATTGTTGTCGAAAAGCCTTTCTTCGACCCCAAAAAACAAAAAGCCACATCTTCTTGAAGCCAGAACTATCCTGTTTGATCTTGAAGTTCTGGAGCACCGCGAGGGTGGCAATGATGACCACGATCATTTCTCGAGCACTGCCAGAAAAGATCGTGGCGACCCAAGCATAACGACTGTATTGAAAAGCACCTGCATCCGTGAGCGATCCAGAAAAACTCATTTACTATCAATATCTTGCCTGAATGAAAGAGCATCACCCCAGGCAAGGAAAGAAACTCATCTTATTGATTTTAAAAAGTTTAAATGCAACTCACGGATTCAGGAATCAATAATTGTCTCCACCGTGGTGGTGCTGTGAAAGGAGAAGCATATGTACCCCATACGTCGTTGGGTCGTGCGGCACGCGAGATTTTTTGAGCGCATCTACCAAATGTTCGAACCGGTGATCGTCAAGTTGCAGCCGATTTGGAAGTCGATAGGCTACCAGCGCGCAGAAAAGCCGGTAGGCATGGTGGAAAAGTTCAGCAAGGGGCTGCTGTTCGATTGCAAGATGTGTGGTCAGTGCATCCTCAGCTCCACCGGGATGTCTTGTCCTATGAACTGTCCTAAGTCCTTGCGCAACGGCCCTTGTGGTGGTGTACGGCAGAATGGAAATTGTGAAGTTCATCCCGAGATGCGATGTGTCTGGGTCGAAGCCTGGGATGGGAGTCAGAAAATGAAAGGCGGCGGGCAGATCCATGTGGTGCAACTGCCAGTGGATTACAGCCTAAAGGGGAGTTCATCCTGGCTGCGAGTGGCACGTGGCGCGCCAGATCAAAAACAAGAACATAAATGAGCTTAAAAATAAGCCTCAATGATGTAGATAAATATCGTAACGGTGGACAACCCGCCAAACAGCCATTCTAAAAAATGAACAAGATGAATGACTTAAAGCCATCATCTGGCGAGTCAACAAACAACCATCAATATAAAAAGGCTTTCTAGCATGAAAAAAACCATTGACTACTCAAACCAATATGTACTCACCGTCGACTGCAAAACTGCACCGGGCATCGTTGCCGGGATCGCATCCTATCTGACGGAGCGTGGCGGCTATATCGCAGAACTATCGCAATTCGATGACAAGATCACCGATCAATTCTTCTTGCGAACCATGTTCAACATCACCGCCGACTCCAGCCATACTTTTGAAGACATACGCAACGGATTCGATGTCCTGGCCGAAAAACATGGCATCAAGTGGACCATGCACGAAGTCAGTAGCCCGACAAAAGTCTTGATCATGGTATCCAAGTTTGACCACTGCCTTGTTGATCTTCTTTACCGTTATAACAAGGGTGAATTGAACATCGATATTACCGCGATCGTATCCAACCACCAGGATCTTCAATCGATCGTTGAGCGTGAAGGGTTTCGCTTCATTTACCTACCGGTGACGACAGAAACCAAAGCGGAACAAGAAGCTGAGCTACTCAACATTATCAACGAGACCGGGACCGAACTGGTGGTACTGGCGCGTTATATGCAGATATTGTCTGACAATCTCTGTAAGCATCTGCACGGCCGGGCCATCAATATCCATCACTCCTTCCTGCCCGGTTTTAAAGGTGCCAAACCGTATCATCAGGCATACGAGCGTGGTGTTAAGCTGATCGGCGCCACTGCGCACTATGTGACTGCCGATCTTGATGAAGGCCCGATTATCGAACAGTCCGTCTTGCAGGTTAGTCACGCCTACTATCCTGACGAACTTGTTTCCCTTGGCCGAGACACCGAAACGAAAGCACTAGCAAGCGCTGTCAAACTGCATTCAGAAAACCGTGTGTTAATTTCGGGCAGCAAGACCATTATTTTCAAATAGAAACAGAGGTCATCATGGCTCAATTAATAGACGGAAAGCAGATTTCGGAGCAGGTTTTGCAAGAAGTTGCCTCTGAAGTCGAGTTACTCAGGGCCGAGCATGACATCGTGCCGACGCTGGCTGTAGTGCTGGTGGGAGAGGATCCCGCCAGCCAGGTGTACGTGAGAAACAAGGTGAAGCGGGCGACAGAGGCGGGGATGGGCTCTATCGAGCACCGCCTCGATGCCGAAACCACTCAGGCTGCCCTGAATGAGCTAGTCGATTCTCTAAACAATGATCCTGAGGTACACGGCATTCTGGTGCAGCTGCCACTGCCGTCGCATCTCAACGAGGATGAGGTGATAGCGTCCATCCATCCGGATAAAGATGTTGATGGCTTTCATCCACTGAATGTCGGGGCACTTGCTTCCGGGCGACCATCGCTAGTCCCTTGCACGCCACAGGGTTGCATGATCATGCTGCATCAGGTCCATCCGGATCTCAGTGGTAAAAATGCGGTGGTGGTGGGACGCTCTAATATTGTGGGTAAGCCGATGGCGGCACTGCTTTTACAGGCAAACTGTACGGTCACTATTGCGCATTCACGAACGAAGAACATCGAAGCACTGTGCCGCAATGCCGATATTGTAGTAGCCGCCGTCGGCCGGCCGGAGTTCATCAACGCTGACTGGATCAAACCGGGTGCCACGGTCATTGATGTCGGTATCAACGCCATTGATGTCGACGGCAAGAGAAAGCTCGTGGGTGATGTGGATTTTGAATCGGTAGCTAAGGTCGCTGGTGCCATTACGCCGGTGCCCGGTGGCGTGGGCCCGATGACGATCGCCTGCCTGCTGTTGAATACGACACGTGCCGCCAGGCATCAGTTGGCCTGACGGTTAGATCTGCCGCCGCTTTCACCAAGAAGGTGGCGACCCACACCAAGGCCTCGATCTTTCTGGTCAGGCCCACCGGTGCTAACTAACGCACGCACGCACGCACGCACGCACGCACGCACGCCCACTCAACTACCGACAAACTGAAAGGGAAATAAAAGTGAATAAAATTCCCAAAGACGACAGTGCCCAGCAACCGGGACCCGGCGGCTCCCGGGGCATCCAGGCACCAGAAGGGCCGTCGAACCTCATAGATACCAATTACGTGATAGGACAAGACAACTTCGCGACCACCAAGTTCGGTATCAGCGTCGACATACATGGCAAGGTCTTCACCATCTCCTCGCTGATGGTCCTGGCATTCGTGATCATCACGCTGGCGCTGCAGGACTACGTGGAACCGGTCTTCAATGCCGGCTTCACCTTACTGACCGTGAACCTGTCCTGGTTCTTTTTGCTGGCGGCTAATATCTTCTTGCTGCTCGCGTTAGTGCTGATCTTCACGCCCATGGGTCGGGTCAGGTTAGGCGGTGCCCATGCCAAGCCGGAATTCAGTTTTATCGGCTGGTTTTCCATGCTGTTCGCCGCGGGCATGGGCATCGGCCTGATGTTCTACGGGATCTCCGAGCCGCTGACCCACTACGGCAGCGCCATGGGCGGCATCACCGTGGAAAACGGGGTGCGCACCGACTGGGCACCACTGGGCGCCGCTGCGGGTGACCCGGCCGCCGCCGCCTCGCTGAGCCTGTCCGCCTCTATCTTCCACTGGGGCCTGCATGCCTGGGGGGTCTATGCCGTGGTGGCCCTGGCCCTGGCGCTGTTCGCCTTCAACAAGGGCCTGCCGCTGACCATGCGCTCGGTTTTCTACCCGGTCCTTGGGGAGCGCATCTGGGGCTGGCCAGGCCACGCTATCGACATTCTGGCCGTATTCGCCACCCTCTTCGGCCTGGCCACGTCGCTCGGCCTCGGCGCCACTCAGGCCGCCGCGGGCTTGGAATTCCTGTTCGGCATCCCCAACACCAATGTCACCATGGTGGTGCTGATCATCGGCATCTCCCTGGTAGCGTTGGTATCGGTCGTCGCCGGCGTCGAGAAGGGCGTGCAGCGACTCTCCCAGCTCAATATGGTGCTGGCCTTCCTGCTGCTGGCCTTCGTGATCGCCGTGGGCCCGACCCTGCTGATTGCCACCGGCTTCTTAACGAACCTGGGCAACTACCTGGTCAACCTGCCGGCGCTCTCCATGCCCTTCGGCCGTGAGGACGCCAACTTTAGCCAGGGCTGGACCACCTTCTACTGGGCCTGGTGGGTCTCCTGGGCACCGTTTGTCAGCATGTTCATCGCCCGGGTCAGCCGAGGCCGCACTGTCCGTGAATTCCTGATCGCCGTGCTGCTGGTGCCGTCGATTATCACGGTGCTGTGGATGAGCGCCTTAGGTGGCACAGCCATCGACCAGGTGCTCACCTACAACTTCCAGGGCGCCATGGACGCGGCCCTTGAACTGCAGATGTTCGAGGTGTTCAGCCAGTTGCCTCTGTCACAGATCACCTCCTTCATCGGCATCGTGCTGGTGATCGTGTTCTTCGTCACGTCCTCCGACTCCGGCTCGCTGGTGATCGACTCCATCACGGCCGGCGGCAAGATCGATGCGCCCAAGCCACAGCGTATCTTCTGGGCCCTCATCGAGGGTGCCATCGCCATCGCCCTGCTGTTGGGTGGCGGCCTGAACGCGCTGGCGACGGCGGTGATCGTTACCGCCCTGCCCTTCACCTTCGTCTTGCTGGTGGCGTGCTATGGCATGGTCCAGGGCCTGCGCGAGGAACATCGCGCCCTGAGGCTCGCGAGCGCGGCCTGACACGAGGCCTTCCGCCCGACGACGACGCCCCCGGATGGGGGCGTCGTCGTTTGCGCTGTTCTGAAATGACCCTCTCCTGAGTTGCACAGGCAGTTGCACAGGCGATGGTGCAGCGGTCAGGAGGATCCGATGAACAAAGCAGACCCCACCGTCACAAGCCGGCCCTCCAGGAGGAGGGCCGCGGTGGTCACGGACATCAGGTGATCGTTGCCGACATGGCTTGCAGCATGACTTCGGTCTCCGCAACCGGAGGCTGGATCGATGACGCCGGCTACCGCCGCAACATGAGTCGATCCAGCGCCACCTGCCGCTGAAGTACTGGCAAGTGCGCAAGCATCACCAAGGCTAGCCTGGGATGCCTTCCCCTCTAGCTCAGCAGGGCTTCGGAAGATTCGGGGTTGAGCTCTTTCGGGTCGTCGCGTCCCGGGTACCAGGGCACGCGGCCCTCGAGCACGCCGGTGGCCTTGATGATCTCGGCCACGGTGTGTTCCTGGCGGTAGGCCATGATATGGGCGCCGCTGACGCCGGGAATCTCGCGGATCTCGTTAAGCAGGTCCATGCACAGCTGCTTGCCCTCCTCCTTCTGGTTCTCGGCCCCCTCGAGACGCGCGATCACGCTGTCGGGAATGTGCACCCCGGGCACGTTAGCGCGGATCCAGCGGGCGCTGCGGGCCGAGGCCAGCGGCCCGATCCCGGGCAGGATGAACACACGGTCAGGGCCTTCCAGCAGACCGAGGTCGTTCACCTTGAGCATGAATTCGCGCAACCGATCGATATCGAAGCAGTACTGGGTCTGGATGAACTGGGCGCCTGCGGCCACCTTCTTGGCCAGGCGATGCGGTCGCCAATCCAGGGGTGGCACGAAGGGATTCTCGGCCGCACCGAGGAAGATCCGCGGAGGCATCGTGATGTGCCGCCCGCTATCGAAGCGCTGCTCGTCGCGCATGCCACGGGCGATCTGCAGCAAGGACATGGAGTCGAGATCGAATACCGGCTTGGCCTGGGGATGGTCACCGGCCTGCACACCGTCACCGGTCAGACACAGCAGGTTGCAGGCGCCCATGGCCGCCCCACCGAGGATCTCGCCCTGGATGGCGATGCGGTTTCGGTCACGGCACGATATCTGCAGGATGGTGGCATAGCCGACCCGGGTCAGCAGCGAGCAGACGCTGACGCTGGACATATGGCAGTTGGCGCCAGAGCCATCCGTCGCATTGATGGCATCGACGTAGCCATCGAAGATGGCCGCACGCTTGAGCACCTCTGCCGGGTCGGCAGAATCCGGCGGGTCGATCTCGCTGGTAATGGCGAACTTGCCCGCCCGCAGCACCCGCTCCAGCCGACCGGGGGAAACATGGCCGGGCAGGATCGGCAGGGAGTAGCCCGGTACGGGCTCGTCATCGAACTTCATTTTGTTGTCTCGCTCTTGGCGGTTGAAGAGGCAGTACCATCCAGCTGGCGAACCACGCGAAGCCAGGCAGAAGTTCCCTTGAGGCGATGGTCGACCGGCAATTGAACAGCCTGGATGCGATCGCCATGCTGCATGCGACGACTTCCTTCCCAGGCATCGACCCAGACACACATCATGTCCGGCTTCACTTCGCAATGCCCATTGGCACGCACCCCGCCACAGGGGCCATTGCGCAGTGACTTGGGGCAGTTCATGGGACAGGACATGCCGGTGGAAGAGAGGATGCACTGACCGCACATCTGGCAATCGAAGAGCGCCCCCTTGACGGCCTTTTCCACCGACCTCACCGGCGCCTCGATACGCTCGTGACCCAGTCGCCTCAACACCGGGGCGAGCTTGACCAGCACCGGCTCGAAGCGTCGATAGATCGTCTCAAAGACCCTGGAATGGCGAACCACCCAGCGGCGCGTCCTGTACATGACATGTTCCTTCTTCGTTGAGCGGCGGTGTCCTCACTCTGCCAGAGCCGTCGTGGCTGGCCCCAGGCGACAGGCCGCATACTTGAACTCGGGAATCTTGCCGTCGGGATCCAGCGCCGGGTTGGTCAGCAGGTTGGCCGCTGCCTCAACGTAGCAGAACGGCACGAATACCATGCCCTCCATCATCAGCGGATCGACCCGCGCCTTGAGCGTGATCGCCCCGCGCCGGGTGGTGATGGTCAGCGCTTCCCCGGGGTGCAGCCCCAGTCGCAGAAGCTCACTCGGCGAAACGCTGGCCACCGCCTCGGGCTCCAGGGCGTCGAGTACCTGGCTGCGTCGGGTCATGGAACCGGTATGCCAGTGCTCGAGCTGACGCCCGGTGATCAGCACCGTGGGGAAGGCAGCATCCACGGGCTCATCCGGCGGCAGCGGCCTAGTGGGGGCGAACTTCGCCTTGCCACCCGTTCGAGGGAAGCTCTCGGAGAAGACCACATCGGCCCCGGGGGCATCCTCTGCCGGGCAGGGGTAGGTCACCGAGTTCTCGCGCTCGAGTCGCTCCCAGGTGATGTTGTCCAGAGAGGCCATGCCCCGCTTCATCTCGGCGAACACCTCGCGGGGATGGGCATAGTCCCAGGGCAGCCCGAAGCGCCGGGCGATCTCCTGGAGGATCCACCAGTCGGGCCGTGCCTCACCGGGCAGCGCCACGGCGGCGCGGCCGAGCTGCACCTGGCGATTGGTATTGGTCACCGTGCCGTCCTTCTCCATCCAGCTCGAGGCCGGCAGGATGACGTCGGCGAACTGGGCCGTCTCGGTGACGAACAGATCCTGCACCACCAGGTGCTCGAGCCTGGCCAGCGCACCGCGGGCATGGTGGAGGTCGGGGTCGGACATCGCCGGGTTCTCGCCCTGGATGTACATGCCCTTGATCTGGCCGGCGTGAATCGCATCCATGATCTCCACCACGGTGAGCCCGGGTCGTTCCTCGAGCGTGGTGTTCCACAGTTCCTCGAAGGCGGCGCGCACCTGGGCGTCCCCTACCGGCTGGTAGTCCGGCAGCACCATGGGAATCAGCCCGGCATCCGAGGCGCCCTGGACGTTGTTCTGGCCACGCAGCGGGTGCAGGCCGGTACCCGGGCGGCCGGTCTGGCCGCAGGCCAGCGCCAGCGAGATCAGGCAGCGAGCGTTGTCGGTGCCGTGCACGTGCTGGGAGATGCCCATGCCCCAGAAGATCATCGCCTTGTCGGCGGTGGCATAGAGTCGGGCGATGTCGCGAATGGTGTCGGGGTCGACGCCACAGAGCCCGCTCATCGCTTCCGGCGTCATATCGCTCACGTGGGCCTTGAGTGCCTCGAAGCCCTCGGTGTGCTCGGCGATATAGGCGTCGTCATACAGGCCTTCGCTGACGATCACGTTGAGCATGGCATTGTAGAGCGCCACGTCGCCGCCCGGGGTGAAGCGCACGCTGCGGTGGGCATAGGCATCCAATGCCTGACCGCGGGGATCGAGGATGATCAGCTTGGTGCCGTTTCTGGCCGCCTGCTTGAAGTAGGTGGCCGCCACCGGATGATTGATGGTCGGGTTGCAACCGGTGAGGAGCACCACATCGGCCTGGAGGGCCTGCATGAAGGAGGCCGTCACGGCTCCCGAGCCGATGCACTCCATCAACGCCGCCACCGAGCTCGCATGGCACAGCCGGGTGCAATGGTCGACATGGTTGGAGCCGAAGCCGGTACGCACCAGCTTCTGGAACAACCAGGCCTCCTCGTTGGAGCATTTGGCACTGCCGAAACCGGCCAGGGCGTCGGGGCCATGAGCCGCCTTCAGATCCACCAGTCCCCGAGCGGCCACATCCAGCGCCTCCTCCCAGCTCGCTTCAGCGAAGTGGGTCAGCGGTCGTGCCGGGTCGAAGGCGGGGTCGAGCCCCTTGGGCACCCCGGGACGGCGGATCAGCGGGGTGGTCAGTCGTGAGGGGTGGCGGGGATAGTCAAAGCCGAAGCGGCCCTTGACGCAAAGACGGTTCTGGTTGGAAGGACCATCACGCCCCTCGACGAAGAGGATACGCTCGTCCTCGGCGTGCTGGCCCGTGATGTGATAGGTGAGCTGGCAGCCCACGCCGCAATAGGGGCAGACCGAGTCGACGGTGCGATCGGCGGCCTTCGAGTCGCCGCGCCCCGTGGCGTCGATCAGGGTCGCCGGCATCAGCGCCCCGGTCGGGCAGGCCTGGACGCATTCGCCGCAGGCCACGCAGGTGCTCTCGCCCATGGGGTCGTCGAAGTCGAAGACGACCTTCGAGGCTGCGCCGCGGTGGGCCAGGCCGATGACGTCGTTGCCCTGCACCTCGCGACAGGCACGCACGCAGAGGTTGCACTCGATGCAGGCATCGAGATTGACGTGCATGGCCGAGTGGGTGGTGTCGTGGCCCCTGGCATGGGGAAGAGACTCCGCACGCTCGGCAACATGGTGGACGGTGGGCTCCACTCGTTCGGCCCGCGCGGGTAACCGCTCACGCACCGCGGTGGCGTCGATGGCCAGCAGATCGGCCATCGCCCAGAAGTGGCTCGAGCGGTCGGGGCCAGCGTCGCGCTCGGGCTGGTCGGCGATCAACAGCTCCATCACCCCTTCCCGGGACACGCGTGCCCGCTCGGAGGTGGCACTCTTGACCACCATGCCAGGCGCCGCCTCGCGCAGGCAGCTCGCCGCCAGCACACGCTCGCCTTCCACTTCCACCATGCAGGCGCGGCAGTTGCCGTCGGCCCGGTAGCCGGGGACATCCTTGAAGCACAGATGCGGAATGGTCTCGCCGGCGCGCTTGGCCACCTGCCAGAGGGTCTCGCCGGGATGGGCGTCGACCTCGGTGCCATCCAGGGTCAGGGTGAAGCTTTCCTTCACGCTCGGTTCTTTCATGCTCATCTCCCCTACCCCCTGACGATCACGTGCTGGCCGGCGAGCTCGTCGCGGAAGTCCTTGAGCAGCCCCAACACCGGGTTGGGCGCCGCCTGGCCAAGGCCGCAGATCGAGGCGTCCATCATCACCTGCGAGAGTCGCTGGAGCTGCTCGACATCCCATTCGGGGCGCTCGAGCAGGCTCAGCATCTTCTCGGTGCCGACCCGGCAGGGCGTGCACTGACCGCAGGATTCATCAGCGAAGAAGGCCAGCAGATTACTGGCCACCTGGCGCAACTCGTCCTGGTCGGAGATCACGATGACCGCGGCCGAGCCGATGAAACAGCCCTCGGCCTGCAGGGTATCGAAGTCCAATGGGATATCGGCCTTGCTGGCGGGCAGGATCCCTCCCGAGGCGCCACCCGGCAGGTAGCCGGCCAGGCGGTGGCCGTCGGCCATGCCGCCCCCGTACTCATCGATCAGCTCGTTCAAGGTGATGCCCGCCGGGGCCAGGTGAACGCCGGGGCGCTTGACCCGACCCGAGAGGGAGAAGCTTCTCAGTCCACTGCGACCATGGCGACCGTGACCGGCGAACCAGTCGGCGCCCTTGTCCCAGATCTCGGGAATCCAGTACACGGTTTCGACGTTGTTGACCAGGGTCGGGCGGCCGAAGAGTCCTTTCTGAGCGACGAAGGGCGGGCGATGGCGCGGCTTGCCCGGCTTTCCCTCCAGGGATTCGATCATCGCCGACTCCTCGCCACAGATGTAGGCCCCGGCCCCGCGACGCAGCACGATATAGCCCGGCGGCGCGAGGCCGGCCGCCTCGAGCTCAGCGATCGCCTCGCCGAGAACCCGATGCAGGCCGGGATATTCGTCACGCAGGTAGATATAGAGCGCGCAGGCCTCCACCGCCCAGGCACTGATCAGCGCCCCCTCGAGGAAGCAATGCGGTGCACGCTCCAGATAATAGCGATCCTTGAAGGTGCCGGGCTCGCCCTCGTCGGCGTTGATCGCGCAATAGCGCGGACCCGGCTCCTGGCGCACGAACCTCCATTTCTTGAAGGTGGGAAAGCCGGCACCGCCCAGGCCGCGCAGGTTGGCCCGCTCAAGCGCTTCCATCAGTGCCTCGACCGTCACGCGATTCTCGTGGCAGTCGGCGAGCAACCGATAACCGCCCTGCTCCCTGTAGCCATCGAGGCGTTGCCAGTGAATCGCCTCGGGGTGGAAGTGGCCCGTATCGACCACCGATTCGACACCCTCGCGAGTGGCGTACAGCACATGATGATGCCCCACTTCCACTACCGGTGCGGTATCGCAGCGGCCCATACAGGGCGCCCTCACCACTCGGACCGCCTGAGGATCGACACCGGCTTCCAGCTCCGCCTTGAGCGTCGCGGCACCGGCCAACTGGCAGGACAGCGAGTCGCAGACCCTCACCGTCACCTCCGGTGGCGGCGTCTGATCGTCATGCACCACGTCGAAGTGGGCATAGAAGGTCGCCGTCTCGTAGACCGCCGCCATCGGCAGGTTCATGTAGGTGGCCAGCGCCCGAAGGTTCACCAGCGACAGATGACCATGGGCATCCTGGATGGCGTGCAGGTACTCGATCAGCAGATCACGGCGCTGCCGTCCCGGGTCGCTGCGCTCGTCACCGAGCAGCTGGCGCAGCGCGGCCAGGGCGACGGGGGGCAGGTCACGGCCACGTGGTTTGCCACGGAAACGACGCTGGGGAGTGAGGGTCTCGACGGTCATGGCGGGCTCGTTGTTATCGGTGGGCGTTGGCCTACCTGGCGTGTTCGCCCTGGCTCTCGCCAGGGCGATGGGCGGCTCCACTCCTCGTGCCTGAGCGACTCAGGCGGACGGGCCGGTCTCGAGCTTCTGGCGCAGCTGGAACTTCTGGACCTTCCCCGTCGAAGAGGTGGGCAGCGGGCCAAAGATGACCTTCTTGGGCACCTTGAAGCGGCTGATGTTCTCCTTGCAGAAGCGGATCAGCTCCTCTTCGCTCAGCTCGCTGCCGGGACGCAACTGGACAAAGGCGGCGGGCACCTCGCCCCACTTGGCATCCGCCATCGCCACGACCGCCACGTATTCGACATCGGCGTGCCGCTGAATGATCTCCTCCACCTCCAGTGAGGAGATGTTTTCCCCGCCGGAGATAATGACGTCCTTCAGCCGGTCGCGAATCTTGACGTAGCCGTCCGGCTCCATCACGGCCAGGTCGCCGGAGTGAAACCAGCCGCCGGCAAAGGCCTCACGGGTCGCGGTTTCGTTGCGCAGGTAGCCCTTCATGACGATATTGCCACGGAACATGATCTCGCCGACCGTCTGGCCGTCGGCGGGTACGGGCTCCATCGTGACCGAGTCGAGCACCGCGATGCTTTCCTGCAGGGGATACGCCACGCCCTGGCGGCCATTGAGCCGAACCCGCTCCTCCAGGGGAAGCTGATCCCAGCCATCCTGCTTGACGCAAATCGAGGCCGGACCATAGGTCTCCGTCAGCCCGTAGACATGGGTGAGTTCGATGCCGATCTTTTCCATCCGCTTGAACACGGACGCCGGCGGCGCCGCCCCGGCGATCAGCCCGCAGACCTTGTGCTCGACCACCGCCTGCGCGGCATCGGCCGCATCGGCGATCATGGCGTGGACGATGGGGGCACCGCAGAAATGGCTTACGCCGTGCTTCCCGATCAGCTTGAGGATCAGCTCGGGGTCCACGCGCCGCAGGCAGACGTTGGTCCCGCCGATGGCCGCCAGCGTCCACGGGAAGCACCAGCCGTTGCAGTGGAACATCGGCAGGGTCCACAGGTAGACCACCGAGGAAGGAAGGCTCCAGGCCAGCACATTGCTGGTCGCGTTCAGGTAGGCGCCACGATGGTGGGTGACCACCCCCTTGGGGTTGCCGGTCGTGCCTGAGGTGTACCCCAGCGCGATCGCATCCCACTCGTCGGCGGGTAACTGCCACTCCTCCCACACCGGCTGATCGGCCAGCAGCGTCTCGTACTCGAGCTCACCGATGGCGCGCTCCACGCCCTGGCTCGGATCGGGCACGTTGATCACCGTGGGCGCCGGCCCTTCCAGACGGGCCAGGGCCTTTTCGACCACGTCGACGTACTCGGGGTCGACCAGCAGCAGGCGCGAGCGGCTGTGCTCGAGGATGAAGGCCACCGCCTCCGGATCGAGGCGGATGTTGATGGCATTCAACACGGCTCCCACCATGGGCACGCCGAAGTGGGCTTCGTACATGGCGGGGACGTTCGGGAGCATGACGGCCACCGTATCGCCCCTGCCGATGTCAAACTGCCTCAACAGGGAAGCGAGTCGACAACAGCGCGCATAGGTCTGCTGCCAGCTGTACCGCGTCTCGTTGTAGATCAGCGCCGTCCTGTCGGGATATACGGCGGCTGCCCGTTTGATAAAGCTCAAGGGTGACAGCGCGACGTAATTCGCCGCCGTTTTCTCGAGCGCATCATTGTAATGGCAGGCTTCACTCATGGTCTTACCCCTATTGTTTTTTTAGGGAAGGGTACGTCTCCAGCCGTTCAATCGGCGCGACGGCCTTACCAGGACATTGACGGTTCAGTTGTCAGCCCCCAATCCACGGCCATGCCGCCTTGGGAGTCGCGGCCCTGACCGAGACGACGGCTGTGGCACTAGCGGCCCGGCTGTTCCCAGACGGGTTGACGCTTGGCAAGAAAGGCATCGATTCCCTCGCCTGCGTCAGGGCTCATCATGTTGTCGGCCATCACGTTGCCGGCAAAGTCATAGGCATCGGCCAACGCCATCTGACGCTGGGGATGGAACATGGCCTTTCCAAAGCGCACGGCCGCAGGACTCTTGCTCAGGATCGTTGCCACCTTATCGGCCACGGCGGCCTCCAGCTCGGCATCCGCGACGACGGCACTCACCAGTCCCCACTCCAATGCGGTATCCGCATTGATAAACTCGCCGGTCACCAGCATGTCGAAGGCCCGCTTGGGGGAAATGCTGCGTGACAGCGCCACGGCTGGGGTCGAGCAGAACAGGCCCACGTTGATCCCCGACACCCCGAAGCTGGCCGATTGGGCGGCGATGACCAGATCGCAGCTGGCCGCCAACTGGCACCCCGCCGCCACGGCCATGCCCTGGACCTGGGCGATGACCGGCACCGGCAGCGCGACGACACTCTTCATCACCCGGCTGCAGTTGCGAAACAACTCCTGGTAATAGGAATGGTCGGGATTTGCCCGCATTTCCTTCAGGTCATGGCCGGCGCAAAACCCTCGCCCTGCGCCTTTGATCACCACACAACGGACAGCGGGATCGGCAGCGATCGCATCCAATTCCCGCTGCAATGAGGCAAGCACTGCTTCGGAGAGCGTGTTGAATTTATCCGGACGATTCAGTGTGAGGTAGACAGCTCCTTCCTTATCATCCCTGAGAAGAACGCTTTCTGAAGACTGACTGTTATTCATAAATAACTCCCGCCAGAGATGGCTGATTAAACACTATTTATCGTCACCTCGGTGGTGATCGAGTTATGAAAGAAAAAGTTACTATAGGCGCTAGCATGGATGCTGGATATCATTTTTTCTGACATCATATCTCCGCCGAAGGTGATGTACGGGGACAGCACGACACGCATGATCTCCATCCTTTTTTTATCGTTTCGCTCCAGATGTCCGACTGGACTGCCTTCGCCAACGGATGGCGGACTGAAAGGCCGACATGGAGAGGCTTCCTGCCTCAGAGTAGCCTCAGCGTAAGGGATTCAGGAAACACCTGGAAAGCGACAATTTCTAAGCAGCTAGATTAGTCTAGCTAATGCGAGGTCTCGCGACCTGCTTTAACGGTGACCTGGATGCACCACCCAGCCCCACCAGAATCGAACCCGAGCCGCCAATCCACAACCCATGGATTACGAAAAATAAGCCAAATACTTAGAAACTATCGCTTTACCGCTCAAAGCCCCCCGGGTAGCCTGCACATGGTCAGGCGGCATCCAAGCTATCATGCTTCAAGCAATAAAAACTTTTCAATATATCCCACCAGTCTTTAATAACTTAGACAGCGGTTTGAGCCAGGCGCGATGATTTTCAACCATCCAGGCACACCTTAATAAAATAAAGCACCTTAAAAGATGAGGCGCCACATGAGCGAATCTACTATGAAAACCATTAATGTTGAATACGCCATCATCGGTGCCGGCACCTCTGGACTGGGCGCCTACTCGAAGATCAGCCGCAAGACCGACAGCTTGGTGATGATTCAGGACGGTCCCTACGGGACTACCTGCGCACGGGTTGGCTGCATGCCCAGCAAGTTGCTGATCACCGCTTCCGATTACGCGCACCACTTGACCACCAGCGATTTTTTCGGCGTGACATCCGAAGGTCACGTGGATGGACGCAAAGTGCTCGAAAGGTTGCGCCGAGAGCGAGATCAGCGCTTTGTCGCCAACAATCTCCGCTACGTCAACAAGATTCCGCCCCATCACAAGCTCGAGGGGCACGCCAGGTTTATCGGACCGGGCCACCTCAGGGTGGGCGAATCCGTCGAGGTCAAAGCAGAGAAGATCATCCTCGCCTGCGGCTCCAGGCCTGCGGTCAGTAAGGTATTCGAGCCAGTAATGGACCGCGTGCTCACCAGTGATACGGTATTTGAGCTGGAGGACCTGCCCAGCTCGATAGCGGTGATCGGCATGGGCGTTATCGCACTGGAGCTGGGGCAGGCTCTCCACCGGCTCGGGGTCAAAACGACAGTTTATGGCCGTTCCGGAAAGATCAACGCCCTCACCCACCCGGACATGCAGCAGGAAGCCCTTGATATCCTCGGCTCCGAGCTGGATATCTATCCCAGCGGCCAGGTGGTGAGCACCTGGGAAGATGCTGAAGGTGCCTGGATCGAGTTTGAACAGTCGAACGGCCAGCGGGTCACCAAGGTGTTCGACAGGATCCTGGTCGCCACGGGGAGGATCTCCAATGTAGACCAGTTGGGCATGGAGCATACAGGAGCGGAATTCACTGAAGCGGGCAAGGTGATATTCGATCCACAGACGATGCTCTGCTCTGACTATCCCATTTTCATTGCCGGCGACGCGGCTGAATACCTGCCGGTGTGGCACGAAGCCTTTGATGAGGGACGTATCGCCGCCGATAACGCGTTGAACTACCCCGACCCGGTGCCAGTAGATCGTAGGCCGCCATTAATGGTGTTCTTCACCGATCCTCAGATCGCCATCATCGGGCAGAGTTTTCGGGAGCTTGAAGGCCTGGAAATCGTCATTGGAGAGCTGCCGTTCTCAAGTCCCCGTCATGTGGTTTGGAACAAGGTCGAAGGACGTATTCAAGTCTACCTGGACGCACGAACTGGCGTAATTCTAGGCGCCGAGTTGCTTGGTTACCAAGCCGAACACCTGGCGCACCTGCTTGCCCTGGCCATTACCCACAGCATGACGGCAGAGCAGGTACTGATGATGCCTGTCTATCACCCCAGTGCCGAAGAGCTGTTAAGGGATGTTTTGATCGACGCCAGGGAAAAGCGTCGGGTCTATGCAGCTGAAACCATGATTCATTCAAACTCAGTCCCGGCATATTCATAAAACAGGCCTGAAAAATAGCGGATGGCATCTTCTCTGGAAATCGTCAAGTTCTACGAACAAGATGATTCCAGAGGGCCATCCGCTATGATCGCCGCACCTGATGACCTCCTCGCCGACCCACGCGATCCGCAGCGCGTCCGCCACCCCCTGAAGGTACCGATGCTTTCGCCATACTTCTTATAAAAACAGCGACTTACAGATACCACAAGGCGCTGACCTCATGAGCTCGGTATGATATCGTTCAGTTTGATCCAGCTGCTGGTAACGTCTAGTATGGTGGTGTATGGCAGGGATAAGTTTCCTTGTGTGCGAGAGCTTCGGAAACCACAGTAAATCGACTCACTGACCCACCCTAGCATGTTGCACTTTTAGTCCAGCTCAAGATTTCCTCTAGAGTGATCTCGATCTCAAGGCGCCGTATCTAGCATCGGAAAGCACCTTCGCCTCACTTCTGAACCAGCTCCTGCGTCGGGGATTACAATGGAGGATGAAAACAAATGAGAAAAATTGCAATTGATGCCGCAGACATCCGCATTCTTTGCGCAGTGCAACATCACGGGCATCTCAGCAAGACCAAACTATCAGAACTCGTCAATCTTTCCCCGACACCATGCTGGATTCGTTTCAACCGGTTAAGGGAAGCTGGGCTGATAAGTGGATATCATGCGGACATCGCGCTCGACAAGATCGCAGATGTCACTAGAGTTATTGTTACCGTTTCGCTCAAGGAACATGGTAAATCGATTTTTAATCGTTTTGAGCAGCACATCAATCAAGTGGATGAGATCGTCGAATGCACAGCGACGGGTGGAGGGATGGATTACATCCTGAAAGTAGTGACGCTCAGTCTTCCCGCTTTTCAAGATGTGATGGAAGAACTTCTTTCAGCGGATTTAGGGATTGATCGCTACATGACCTACATCACCATCAGAGAGATCAAATCTGCTCAACTGAATCTTACCAATCTGACGACTGACCCAAGAAGCTGAACCGGAAGGAGCTTGATTCGGCTCTTCGTCACATCACATGGATCTTGTGTGATCCAGCATGCAGCTCATGGGGCTAGCGGCCGAGATCGAACTGGTGACGCTCCCTCTGCGCGGCCGGGGAGCGTGGTGTCGGAACGAGCGGTCCGCGGCCGGTGAGCTGACCTCACTCTCTTCACTTCATCCTGATCGCGCCGCCAGCACCTGCCTGAGCTCCTGCCGATAGGCTACCTCGTGACCTGCCGGGTCGGCAGGGAAGCGGCCGAGTTCGACGGCCAGCTCGAAGAAGCCCGCCCGGGGCAACTCGCCACGGCGACTGACCACCAGGGCGGCGATCAGCGGGCAGCCGGCGGCCGCGTCCTCGCGCATCAGCGCCTCCAGGGCCAGGGCGACGCGCTGGATGGTGCGCGGCGGCACCAATCCCAGCGCCTCGGCCGCCTGCTGATAGGTGATCGGCACGTCCTCGTCGGGCAGCTTCGTCAGCAGCGCACGCAGGCGCGGGGCCAGCTCGGTTTGCTCATTCACGCTCGTTCTCTCCGGGTTCCGGTGTCATCGATCCCGGGCCTGGGGTGGCGCTCACCCGGCGGGTCAGGATGGCGCAGGGCGGCGACAACGGCAATCGGGGTTGCACGCCTCATACGGCCGTCTCCTGATGCGTCGCCTCTTCATGCGTCGCCTGCCAGATACCGGACGCGGCGATGCGACGAGCGAAGTCCGCGACGTCGGCGGGTTCACGACCCAGCGCCCGCTGCACGCCGTCGGCCACGTAGGCGTTGCGGCCGTCGAGCACCGTCTCGAACAGGTAGTTCAGCAGCCAGGCGATGTCCGCCGGCGCGCCCGACTCGGTGATGGCGCGTGCAAACCCGGCCGCGGGGACCTGCGTGAAACTCACGTCGCGCCCGGCGGCGCGGGAGAGCTCCCGGGCCAGCTCGGCGAAGGTCAGGCAGCGGGGTCCTGTGACCTCATAGGTCTCGTAGGCATGTCCCTCCTCGGTCAGCGCGGCCACCGCGACATCGGCAATGTCGTCGACGTCGATGAAGGGCTCGGGGATGTTCGCCGCCGGCAGCGTGATGGCGCCGGCCTGGACCATGCCGAGAAACTCGCCTTCCGAGAAGTTCTGCATGAACCAGCTCGCGCGCACCACCGTCCACTCGACCTCGGCGGCCTGGAGGACTCGCTCGCAGGCCTGCGCCTCTTCCTCGCCGCGCCCGGAGAGCAGCACGAGGCGCCGGACGCCCTTGGTGACGGCCAAGTCCACGACACGGCGAATCGCCTCCGTGGCGCCGGGAATCGCCAGATCCGGGGAATAGGTGAGATAGGCCGCCGTCACGCCCTCGAAGGCCGCCTCCCAGCCGCTTGGCGCGTTCCAGTCGAAGGCCGGGGTCGTCGAGCGCGAGGCGATACGGGTCTCGATGCCGCGGGCCTGAAGGCGCTCGGCGACGCGACGCCCGGTCTTGCCGGTGCCGCCCAGAACGAGAACGACGCCCTGGTGATCCTGTTGGGTGATGGATGCTGCGTTCATGGCGCTTTCTCCTGAAGATCTAGCGGTGCTGCCCCGGGGGGGGGCGTGGGTGACACCTTGAAGATTAAGGAGGGCTCCGGTGACCCACCATGCGCGGGACGCTCGGTTTCATACGCATCCGTCTATAATCGTGCGATGGATACACTAGGTGGACTGCTGGACGCGCCGCGGGCCCGTGGGGCCTTCGCCCTCCGCACGGTGATGACGCCGCCGTGGTCGCTGAGAATCGTCGCCGAATCGCCCCTGACACTGGTCGCCGGCGTGGCGGGCGAGGTATGGATCGTGCCCGACGAGAGCGAGCCGGTGCGGATCGGCCCCGGCGATATCGCCGTGACTCGCGCCCCGGTCCATTACACCGTCGCCCACGCGCCGACGATGCCCCCGCAGGTGGTGATTCACCCGGGTCAACGCTGCTGCGATCTGGCGGGCTACTCCGTGCGGGAAGAGATGACCCACGGCGTGCGCACCTGGGGCAACGATCCTCGGGGGAAGACGGTGTTTCTCGTCGGCGCCTATGAGCACCTGAGCGACATCAGCGATCGCCTCCTGCGTTCGCTGCCGCCCGTGCTGTCGCTGTCCCGCCGCGACTGGGCCTCGCCCCTGGTTCAGCTGCTGTGTGACGAGGTGATCATCGACGAGCCGGGGCAGGCGGCGGTCCTCGACCGCCTGCTCGACCTGCTGATCACCGCCGTGCTGAAGGCCTGGTTCGCCCGACAGGGCGCACAGCGACCGGCCTGGTGGCGCTACCAGGGCGACCGGATCGTGGAAAACGCCCTGCGCATCATGCATGACCACCCCGCCCACCCCTGGACACTGGATACGCTGGCCCTGGAGACGGGCGCCTCGCGCTCGTCGCTGGCGCGTCGCTTCCATGACCTGGTAGGCGAGCCGCCCATGACCTTCCTGAAGAACTGGCGCTTGGCTCTGGCGGCGGACCTGCTGTGCCAGCCCGACGAGACGGTCGGCAGCGTGGCGGACAAGGTCGGCTATGCGACGCCCTATGCCTTCAGCGCCGCGTTCAAGCGGGTGCGGGGCGTGAGTCCGAAGGCGCACAGAGCGAGAGCCCTGGCCAGCGACTGAGCGGCCCCGGGCGACGCCCGCGCTCACCTCCCCACCGAAAACCTTCCTACACTGGATTGACCCACACCCGTCACCCCACCACGTGGGCGCTCGGCCACCGGTATCTCGCCATGAAAAAGCCCCTGATCGCTTTCCCTGCGATCCTCATGCTGTGCCTTCTACCCATGACGGCATTCAGCCAGGACACCGCGCAGGCTTCTGCCGTCATCTACAAGACCGGCGACCCTGCCAACTGGCCAGAAGAGCTGGATGCCGTGGTCGCGGCACCGAACAATCACGAGATCCTCCTGGAGAACGACAGGGTGCGAGTGCTGGAAGTCACCCTGCTGCCGGGTGTGGTTGAGCCCCTGCATTCCCATCGCTGGCCCAGCGTGCTCTATCTTCAGGCCGCGGGGGAATTCATCGATCGTGACGCGGAAGGCAACATCATCTTCGATACCCGAGAGCTGGAGGCGCCCCTAACCTTCCCGTTGACGATGTGGAAGGCGCCGGAAGCCCCCCACTCGGTGGAGAACCTGAGTGACGAGGTCACGTTGCGCCTGATCCGTGTGGAGATAAAGCCGGAGGCGTCACCCGCCGGAGAATGAACGGAACGGCCCGGTGGAATCCCGGGACGCATCGTTCCCGCCACTCACGGGGGTCATGACGGCCTGTCGGGGCGCGCCCCTCATGGCCATCGGGCATATCCCGTGGAGTCGCCATGTCTCCACATATCTCGGCTCCGCCGGCAACGCGGCCCCGGCCGGGGGCTCTGCTACGCTGAGCGAGTCACTCCACCACTCAAGCGACTCGCGAGGTGAATCATGAAAAGGACTTACCGCATGAGCAGGACCGGCGCGCTGCCACGGATGGGCCTGGCGCTTGCCCTGGCTATCGTCGTTGCACTGGCCTCGGCGTCCGCGCTGGCCGCCAGCCCGCAGAAGATCACCGCCGTCGAGGCGGCCCAAAACGTCACCCTGGGTCCTCGCCCGCTGTTCCTGATCCAGGACATGGACGAGAGCACACAGCGCGAACGCCACCTCAAGGAGACCCTGATGCGCTGCGCCGCCGGCACCGAGCAGTGGCAGCGCCGGGACTTCTCGATCGGCCATCGCGGGGCGGCCATGCAGTTCCCCGAACACACTCGCGAATCGTACCTGGCGGCGGCGCAGATGGGCGCCGGCATCGTGGAGTGCGACGTGACCTTCACCGAGGACAAGGCGCTGGTGTGTCGCCACTCCCAGTGCGACCTGCACGCCACGACCAACATCCTCGAGACCAACCTGGCCGATCAGTGCAGCTTGCCGCCGTCCTTCGATCCCGACACCGGCGCGCTGACCAATGCCGAGGCGATCCAGTGCTGCACCAGCGACATCACGGTGTCCGAGTTCAAGAGCCTGGAGGGCCGCATGGATGGCGTGAACTCCGAGGCCGAGAGCCTGGCGGAATATCTCGATGGCACACCCGGGTGGCGCACCAACCTCTACGCCACCCGCGGCACCCTGATGACCCACGCCGAGAGCATCGAGCTGTTCCGCTCGCTTGGCGTGCGCATGACGCCGGAGCTCAAGGCACCGGGCGTGGCGATGCCCTTCGATGGCATGAGCCAGGCCGACTACGCCCAGAAGATGATCGATGAGTACAAGGAGGCCGGCGTGGCGGCCGAGGACGTCTTCCCGCAGTCGTTCAACCTGGACGACGTGCGTCACTGGATCGACAACGCGCCCGAGTTCGCCGCTCAGGCGGTCTACCTCGACGACCGCTACGACGTCGAGACCTTCGACCATCGCGACCCGGCGAGCTGGTCGCCGAGCATGGAGGAGCTCGCCGAGCAGGGCGTGAAGATCCTGGCACCGCCGATGTGGATGCTGCTCGAGGCGCGTCCCGAGGCCGGCGAGAACGAGGAGCGCATCGTGCCCTCGGTCTATGCCGAGCGCGCCAAGGCGGCCGGGCTCGAGCTGATCGCCTGGACCTTCGAGCGTTCCGGGCCCCTCAGCGAGGACGGCGAGTGGTACCACCAAAGCGTCGATGCGGTGGTCGACAACGAAGGCGACAAGCTGCTGGTGCTGGACGTGCTGGCCAAGGATGTGGGCATCATGGGCCTGTTCTCGGATTGGCCGGCGACCGTGACCCTCTACGACAACTGCCTCAATCCCGAGCCCGCTTCCTGACGCCGTACGAGGATCGACATGACGTCACACCGCTCGCTTTCCACCCATAAAGGCCAGGGAGTGGCCTTCAAGGTGGCCATCGCCGGGAGCATCCTGGCCGGCCTGGCCGCCCTCTCCATGGCCGGGGCCGGGCCGGCCTATCGCCTGGAGATGCTCTCGCTCGGTGAGGCGTTCAGCATGCTGCGCTACGGGGCCCTCGTCGCCCTCGCCGCCGCCGGGCTGGGCGCGGTGAGCCTGCTCATCGCCGCCTTCACCCGCCGCACGCTGCCGGCGCTGCTGGCCGCGCTGGTGATCCTGGCCGGCCTGGCGCTGGTCGCGGTGCCCTGGCAGCAGCTGCAGCAGGCGCGCACCGTACCGCCCATCCACGACATCACCACCGATCTCGAGGATCCGCCCGCCTTCGAGGCCCTGGTGGAGGCGCGGGAGGCCGCGCCCAACGCCGTGACCTACCCCGGCGCGGCGACCGCGAAGCAGCAGCGCGAGGGGTATCCGAGCCTTCAGCCGCTGGTACTGGAGGCGCCGCTATCGAGCGTGCGGGAGGCCATCGAGGCGTTGGCTCGCGAGGCCGGCTGGGAGATCGCCGCGGTGAGAGACGATGGACTCGAGGCCACCGACACGACCTTCTGGTTCGGCTTCAAGGACGACGTGGTGATCCGCCTGCGCGAGACGGACCGCGGCGTCCGGGTGGACATGCGCTCCGCCTCGCGGCTCGGCACCAGCGACGTGGGCACCAACGCGGCCCGCATTCGGGCCACCCTCGAGGCCCTGGAGGCACGCGTGGGCGAGTGAGCGGCACGCCGATTCTTCAGATGCAGCACGCGCGAGCGGCGGCCCGATGGCCGCCGCTCGTCGTTCAGGGCCTACGCCGGTCCTCCCTTCACGTCATCTCGGAGCCGCGCTCGACCAGGAACTCGCGCATGTGCGGGCGCAGCCTGGTGCCGAACAAGGGGGTGAGGTCGTAGGCGTGCCGGCCAACGGCAGAAGGTCGGCATACCATTGCTTCCTTCGCATCAGCCTGAGCTGTACCTTGGGCACCATCGAATCGCAATTACAGGGATGACTGCCCCATGCTGACGAGACACTCCACGCTTCCCGACCCTCGCGTCTGGCGGTTCGCCCTTGTGCTGATCATGGCGATGCTGCTGGCCGGCTGCGGCGTCAACAATATCCCCACCTACGACGAGCAGGTGAAGTCGGCCTGGGCACAGGTGGAGAACCAGTACCAGCGGCGCGCGGACCTGGTGCCCAACCTGGTCGAGACGGTGAAGGGGTTTGCCCGACAGGAGCAGGAGACCCTGACCGCCGTGGTGGAGGCGCGGGCCAAGGCCACCTCCATCCAGATCGACGCCGAGTCGTTGGACGACCCGCAGAAGATGCGCCAGTTCGAGCAGGCCCAGCAGCAACTCACCGGCGCGCTGAGCCGCCTGATGGCGGTGTCCGAGCGCTATCCCGACCTGAAGTCGAACCAGAACTTCCTGGCCCTGCAATCACAGCTGGAGGGCACCGAGAACCGCATCGCCGTGGCGCGGCGCGACTTCATCACCGCGGTGGAGCGCTACAACACCGAGCTGCGCACCTTCCCCGGTCGCCTGTGGCACACAGTGCTCTACAGCGACATGCAGCTTCGCGAGACCTTCGACGCCACGACCGATAACGCCGACCAGGCCCCCCAGGTGGAGTTTGAATGATCGATCTTCTGCGCATTCCGTTATTGGCGCTGCTGCTGTCGGGGACCCTGGGCCTCCAGGCCCAGGACCTTCAGGCACAGCAACTCGACTTCCCCGAACTGACAGGCCGCGTGGTGGACCGGGCCGAGCTGCTGGACCAGGCCACCGAATCACGCCTGAGCGAGCAGCTGGCGGCGCACGAGAAGGCCACCACCGAGCAGCTGGTGGTGGCCACCCTGCCGGACCTCCAGGGCGTGACCATCGAGGAGTATGGCTATCAGCTGGGGCGCCACTGGGGCATCGGCCAGGAGGAGAAGGACAACGGCGCCCTGCTGATCGTCGCGCCGAATGAGCGCAAGGTGCGCATCGAGGTCGGCTATGGCCTCGAGGGTCGACTGACCGACGCCCAGTCCTCGGTGATCATCAACCGCATCCTGACGCCGGCCTTCCGCGAGGGCGACTACACCCGCGGCATCACCGAAGGGGTGGGGGCGATGATCCGGGTGCTGGGCGGCGAGCCTCTGGACACCAGCGCCGCCCCCGGCGCCCAGGCTAGGGGGCAGGAGCCCGAAGGACCGGCATCGATTCTCTTCTTCGTGATGTTCGTCATCGTGATGACCCTGGTACGGGGCGGTCGCGGCGGGCTGCTGGCCGGCATGCTGCTGGGCGGTGCGCTCGGCGGCCGGTCCCGCGGCGGCGGCGGTTTCGGTGGAGGCGGCGGCTTCGGAGGCGGCGGCGGTGGCTTCGGTGGCGGCGGCGCGTCCGGCGGCTGGTAATCCCGCCTTCCGTCCGGCGGCGACACCCACATGACAATCAGGATTCGGAGATCACGATCCCCATGGCTTTATTGAGTGAAGACGAGCAGCGCCAGGTCGCCGAGGCGATTCATCGGGTCGAACGCGATACCGATGCCGAGCTGGTCACCGTGCTGGCTCCGCAAGCGGACAACTATGCCTATATTCCGCTGCTCTGGGCCGGCCTCCTGGCCCTGGTGGTGCCCGGTGCGGTCAACTACTTCCCCGGCTGGCTGACGGCCTACGAGCTGACGCTGGTACAGTGGGCGACCTTCATCGTGCTGGGCCTGGCGTTCCGCCGCCCCGCCATCACCACCCGGCTGATCCCGCAATCGGTTCGCCACTGGCGGGCGGGCAACCTCGCCCGGCGGCAGTTCCTGGAACAGAACCTGCACCATACCGAGGGGGAAACGGGGATGCTGATCTTCGTCTCCGAGGCCGAGCGGTATGTGGAGATTCTGGTCGACCGGGGCATCTCGGCGCGCATCAGCGACGAGGCCTGGCAGACCATCGTGGCGGCCTTCACCCGGCGGGTGATGGCCGGCGAGACCCTGAAGGGCTTCCTGGAGTGCATCGAGGCCTGCGGCGAACATCTCAAGGAGCAGGTGCCGGCCACCCACGAGCGCAATGAACTGCCCAATCACCTGATCGTGCTGGACTGACCCACTGCTGCCCATGCATACGGGCACTGTGATCGCTTCTGCCCGTCCGATCCTCAGCGGAAGGGCTGCCGCCGTTCGAGATGCGCCGACCGATGCGAGTAAACGGCATGACGCACGACTGCATGGCACAGGCGCTCCGACTCACGGCTCGGCACGAGCGACGTGGGCAGCAAGGTGACGCGCACCCGATCCACTCTCGAGGCCCTGGAGGCGCGAGTGGGCGGTTGAGCCGGCACACTGTCGTCCGCACGTCGCAGGAGCCTGTGAGCCGACTTCCATGGGAGCACTGCTGGCAGGGCGATGGGCGTCGTCAGGCTCCCAGCCAAGGGCATTCACCCTACCAACGGCAACTAACCCACCACCGCTGCGCGGCGGATCGCGCGGCGAGCAGCGCTCCTACGAACCGCGCCGTCATCCCGCTCACTTCATCTCGAAGCCGCGCTCGACCAGGAACTCGCGCATGTGAGGGCGCAGCTTGGTGTCAAACAGCGGGGTGAGGTTGTGCGACCAGTCGCTCTGCTTGGTGCCGCCCTTCCGCGCCTGGTAGTAGGCGTGCATGGTCTCGTCGAAGGCGGCGACCTGCTCGCGATCGTCGGTGTAGGTGTCCTGCTTGAGGATCGCCTCCACCGGCAGGCGCGGCTTCACGTCCGGCTGGTGGGCCGGGTAGCCCAGGCACATGCCGAACACCGGGTAGACGTGGTCGGGCAGGCCGAGCAGGTCGCTGACCTGCTGCGGGTCGTTACGGATGCCGCCGATGTAGCAGATGCCGAGCCCCTCCGATTCCGCGGCGACGGCCACGTTCTGGGCCATCAGGGCGGTGTCCACGCTGGCTACCAGCAGCTGCTCGGTCATGCCACGCACCACACGGGCGTCGGTGCGCTCGGCGGCCTCGGTGGGGCGCTTCATGTCGGCGCAGAACACCAGGAAGGCGCCTGAGCTCGCCACGTAGGCCTGGCCGCCGGCCAGCTCGGCGATCGTCTCGCGATTGGTGGGATGGGTCACGTGGATGACGCTGTAGGCCTGGACATGGCTGGAGGTGGCCGCGGCCTGCCCGGCGCGAATCAGCTCCTCCAGCAGCTCGCGAGAGACCGGCTGGTCGGTGAACTTGCGGATCGAGCGATGGGACTTGAGCAGTTCGATGGTGGGATTCATGGCGTCTCCTGAGAGGCAGGCAGGGATAGTCGGTGAGCATGGGGCCGGCGCGCCGGCGACCGATGAGCTTAGCTAGCCAGCTTACTATCTTTTGGCCCGTTTTCGCGCGTACCGAGGGCGGTGGAGGACGGCTCGCCGGCCGTCAAAAATATTTGTACAATAGCGATACATAGATAAAACTAATATGTAAGCTTACTCCATCGGCTCGCCATCGCGACGAACGGCCACGGCCAAGGATCACAAGGAGGTGTCCCATGGGGCGTTGCGCAAGAAGGGACGGACACTGCGGTCGCTGCGAACGGGAGCTGCCCTTCGCCTTCACCATGGCCTTCCAGCCGATCGTCGATCTGCACCGGCGGCGGGTGCACGCCTACGAGGCCCTGGTCAGGGGCCCCGAGGGCGAGCCGGCGAGCCAGATTCTCGATCAGGTCACCGAGGCGCTGCTCTACCGCTTCGACCAGGCGTGCCGGGTCAGGGCCATCGAGCAGGCCAGCGCGCTCGGCATGCAGGAGAGCCTGTCCATCAACTTCCTGCCCAATGCCGTCTACGAGCCCGAGGCGTGCATCCAGGCCACCCTGGACGTCTCGCGGCGGGTGGGATGGCCGCTGGAGCGGCTGATCTTCGAGGTCGTCGAGTCGGAGCGCATCCAGGATCATGCTCACTTGAGCGCCATCATCACGGCCTATCGGCGCATGGGGTTTCGCGTCGCCCTGGATGATTTCGGCACCGGCCATGCCAACCTCGACGTGCTGACCTCCCAGCGGCCCGACAAGCTGAAGATCGACCACCAGCTGGTGATGGGCTGCGACACCGACCCACGACGCCAGGCGCTGCTGCGTGCGCTGATCGGCCTGGCCCGCCCGCTGGAAGTCGACCTGATCGCCGAGGGCGTCGAGAAGGCGGACGAGGCGCGCTGGCTCTACCGAGCCGGCATATATCTGCAGCAGGGCTACTACTTCGCCCGACCGGCCCTGAATGCCCTGGCGGAGGGCGTTGAAGCGCGCCTCTCGGCGGTGCTCGACGGCCCTTTCCCTGGCGATGAAGCCACCTCATGACGCTGATGCTTGAGCCATTCGACAACACGGAGACGGTCATCCGTGCCGCCCCCATCGGCATCTGCATCACCGATGCCGAAGGCCACTTCGAGATGGTCAACCCCGCCTACTGCGACTTCTACGGCTATCGCGAGGAGGAGCTGCTCGGCCAGCACTTCACCCTGGTCGTGCCCGAGGCCGATCACGCCTCGATGAATGACCTGCATCAGCGCTTCGTCGCCGGGGACAGCGACTTGGAAGACACCCAGGAGTGCGAGGTACTGGGCAAGGATGGCCAGCCGAGGAACATCCTCGCGAAGGCCGCGCGCATTCAGGACGGCCGCGGCGAGGTGAAGAAGGTCACCTTCGTGGTCGACATCTCCGAGCGCAAGGCCATGGAGCAGCGCCTGGAATATCTGGCTCACCATGACGAGCTGACCGGCCTGCTCAACCGCCGCGCCGGACTGGGGCTTCTCGAGGAGGAGATCCAGCGCAGCCGCCGCTATGCCACCCCCCTGTGCGTGGCGAGCTGCGACCTGGATCACTTCAAGCGCGTCAACGACCGTCATGGTCACGCGGTGGGCGACCAGGTGCTGAGCGAGTCCGCCAGGATGATGAAGGAGACAATGCGCCAGCACGATCACGTCATTCGCCTGGGCGGCGAGGAGTTCCTGATCCTGCTGCCCGGTGTGACTCAGGAGCAGGCGAGCCAGGCCGTGGAGCGGCTGCGCCAGCGCCTCGCGATGACCCCGGTGGCCGCCGCGCGAATACACCTGACGCTCTCGGCCGGCATCGCCCAGCTTGCGGACGGCGAGGAAGCCGATGCCTTGCTGGAGCGCGCCGATCGCGCCCTCTACGGCGCCAAGCACAAGGGACGTAACCAGGTGCAGGAAACCGCCGAGGCGCATCCGGCCAGCGAGTCGGCCTCATAGCCTCCGTTTCATCACATCGAGAGCAGGCATCGAGAGCAGCAGATCGGCCTGACGACAGGACCACGTTGGCTCACCCGGGTGGGCCGCCAACCAAAGATGAGAAGAGCAGAGTATCTTGCCGCACACGCCAGCGCACGAGGCCGACAGGCCCACCCACGCCGCCGCGCGCTTCCCGCGTCCGGCCTCGCCCTGCACCAAGGTCTGTCGGATCGATGAGGCCACCGATAACTGCCGGGGGTGCGGTCGCACTCTCGACGAGATCGCCCGCTGGGGCAGCATGAACGCGGAAGAGCGAGAGGAGGTATGGCAGCGCCTGGAGCGAGTCGCGTTCCCCAAGCGCTGAGCCTCGACCCGTCACCGGCCCACCCGCGACGAGACGAGCGTGATAGTCTCGCCCCTTTGCCCGATGGAGCCCGTTTCGTGAACCCCGAAGACCTCGAGAAACTGGTCACTCTGCGCATGCCCTTCGGCAAGCATGCGGGATGGCTGATCGCCGACCTGCCCGGCCCCTACCTCAACTGGTTCGCCCGCGAGGGCTTTCCCGACGGCCAGATCGGCCGCCTGCTGTACCTGATGCACGAGATCGACCACAACGGCCTGAGCGGGCTACTCGATCCCTTGCGCCGGCGCAGCTGAACCCCGTGCCTGTCAGCGGAGTCCCGCCGGGGCAGATCGCGTCGGCTACCTGTCCTCCAGGCGGCGAGTCATCAGCAGCCAGCGGCCGCCATGCGGACAGCCGGGCCAGGGCACCAGCGGCAGGGAGGCGATCTCCCGAAAGCCCAGCCGATGATAGATCGCGCAGGCCGTGCGGTTCTCCTCGGCCACGATCAGGCTCAGCTCGTGGCAACCGGCGCCAATCGCCGAGGCCTCGGCCTGGGCCATCATCAGCCGTCCGACGCCCTTGCGACGCGCCGCCGGCAGGGTCGCGATGCCGTTGATGTACCAGCTACCCGGCACCTGGGCCTCGAGGCGCAGCAGGGGCTGGACAGGGGCGGGGGCCTCGTCCAGATCCTCCAGATCGTAGGGGTCGGGCAGCCGATAGGCGATAATCATCCCGACGATTCGCCCGCGATCGATGCACACCCGGGCGTGTCGGTAGCTGAAGCCGCCCTCCTCGCGGCCGGCTCGCTCCGCGCCGACCTCCAGGGACGATTTTCCGCCCTCGGCCATCTGCCCCCACAGGGTCTCGGGCAGCCCCTCCCCCGCCAGGTTGATCAGATGAGCCAGGTCCCGGGCATCGGCCCGGGTGGCATCGCGCAGTCGCATGGTCGACTCCCTGCCTTCGCGCCACGAAGGCCCGGCGGCAAAGGCGTCACTCGAAGGTCGCGCAGACCTCCGACTGAGCACCCGGGTCGTGGCTCTCCACGTGGGTGACCGCCTCGCCGGAAGCCTCCAGCGGCACGCTCCACTGGTGATCGGTTCCCATGGGATCGCAGCTGCCTTCGCTGCCACCGCCGAAGTTGGAGTCGATCCAGTAGTGCACCGCGTAGCTGCCGCCTTCGCTCAGGGCGCCGGGGAAATCGAAGGAGAAGGTCGGGTCATCATCGGCGGAGACCGTGCCGGAGGCCGTCTCGAGCACCTCGCCGGAGTCGGCATCGACCAGGGCCGCCTGCACGGCCTGTCCGCCGTGGGCGCCGGCGAAGCTGGCATCGCCCTGAAAGGTCAGGTCGTGCCCTTCGCTGGCCAGGGTCAGCGGGGCGACGAGGAGCAGGCCGAGCAGCAGCCGCCGGGGGGTGAGGACGTCGTGGACGGTGAGCATTGTCATGAAGCACCTCTTTAGCTGTCGACAAGTCGTCAATAGGCGCGCCGCTAGTAGGCCGTTGGCGACCTGTCAGTCAGTCGACGAGCGATGAACTCGCAACGAACGTGCAGGCCACACGGGACGCGACCTGTCCACTCCTCAGCATAGTGTCCCCCGGCGCCCCCTGCAGGCGCCCGTCAGTGGTTCTTCACGCGCTGGATGCGCCAGGCCAGCAAGCCGATGATCCCGAGCCCCAGGGGCCCCAGCACCCCGGCGGCAACGCTCGGCTCGATGGGCATGCCCAGGGCATCGAGGCCCTCCAGCCCCAGCTTGCCCAGGCTGATGAGGTAGTAGCTCATGACGATGATCGAGAGTCCCTCGACCGCCCTCTGGATCTTCAGCTGGCTGCTGGTGCGCTCGTTGAGGCTATGGAGGATCTCGAAGTTCTGCTCCTCGATCTCCACCTGGGCGCGGGTCCGCAGCAGGTCGTTGAGCCGTGCCACGCTCTCCGCCAGGCTCTCCTGGCGCTGGTTGATGGCGGCGCAGTAGTGCACCGTCGGCCGGAAGCGTCGCAGCATGAAGGTGCCCAGCCGGGGGCGGTCGCCGAGGCGCTCCTCGCGCAGCTCCTCGATGCGGGTGAAGACGATCCGCGCGTAGGCCTCGGTGGCGCTGAAGCGCTGCCGCGAGCGGGCTCCGCTGCGCTCGAGCCGCGCCGAGAGCGCGGAGATGGCCGCCAACAGCGGGCGCGGGCTCTCCTCCTTGCCGTGGGTATTGCGCTCCGACAGCTCGCCGAGCTCGAGCTCATAGTCGCGCAGCTCCAGGCTCAGCTCCTTGGCCACCGGCAGGGCCAGCGAGGCCATCATGCGGTAGGTCTCGATCTCCAGCAGCCGTCGGGTCATGCGCCCCAGGCGAAAGGCGTTGAGCCCGCGGTTGACCAGCAGCACGCGGTTGAGCCCCGCCGCGGTGAGCCGGAAATCGCTCCACACGGTCGCATCGCCGCCGCCGACGCTGGAGCCTGCGGGGTCGCGAAAGCCGTACGCCTCGGCTTCACCCTTCCAGCTAGCCTCGGACTCGACCAGTATCAGGCTCGCATTGATGAGGGCCTTGTGATGCACGGCGGCGATCTCCGCCAGCGTCGCGGGCGGCGCCGGCCACGGCTCGCCCTGGCCGGCGGGCCTCGGCACCAGCAGGGTCAGGGTGAAGAATTCGGTGTGCCGCTCCCACTTCAGGGTCTGGTCGCCGAGATCAATGATCTCCTGGGCCGCCTCGCGATCGGGGGTGCGGCCGGCGACCTCGGCAATCCGGTCGAGGATGTCCGCGGCGATCTCGCCCTCGTCCAGGAAGGCGTAGTGGTGGAGGTGCGCCGGCTCCTCGAAATAGATCGAGGGCCGGGCATGGAGCTCGTTGTGCAAGCGTGCGCGTTGTGGGTGCATGTGAAAGCCTGGCGAGAAAAGAGCCCCCGAGACTAGAGCCTGGCGTGGGCCAGGCCAAGTGCGATGCATCAACGTGCCGGCTGGCGGACTGGCCTCACAGCCACTTCTTGCGCCGAAACATCCACAGCAGGGCGAGGCCGATGACCAGCATCACCCCGAGCACCACGAAATAGCCAAAGCGATAGGCGAGCTCCGGCATGTTGGCGAAGTTCATGCCATAGATGCCGGCGAGGAAGGTCAGCGGCACGAAGATGGCGGTGATCACCGTGAGCACCCGCATGGTGATGTTGAGCTGGTGCGAGGAGAGCGAGATATAGCCGTCGACCAGATCGCCGCAGATGTCGTAGTACATCTGCGTCAGGCTGTGCAGGCGCTCGAATCGCTCATGGACGTCGTTGATGGCATGCAGGGTGTCTTCGTTATCGCGAGGCAGGTGCGAATAGTCGTAGGCGGTCAGCTCCTGGGTGATGCCAACGTGGTAGTTGAATACCCGGCGCATCTTCACCAGCCGCGAGCGATAGGCGATCACCCGGCGCATCAGGGCATCGCTGCCGTCGTCGAGCAGCGCATCCTCCAGGTCGCTGAGGGCATTCTCGAACTGGAGCAGGCTGTCGAGGTAGAAGCCGGCGGAGACGTACATGACCTTCAGCGCGACATGCTCGGGTGAACGGCGCAGCAGCGCCTCGCCTTCGTGGGCCATCAAGCGGTCGATGCTCAGTGCCTTGCCGGGATGCAGGCTGATCAGGTAGCGCTCGCCGAGGAAGAAGGCGACCTGCTGGGGTTGGAAATTGAGCTCGGCATCGAAGGAGGAGATGCCCCGATAGAGGACCAGGGTGTGCGTCTCGAACTCCTCGACCTTGGGCGGATGTCGCTCACGCTCGGCATCGTCGATGGCCAGCGGATGACAGCAGAAGGCCTCGAGGAGCTCGCGGGCACGTTCCCGGGGCTCGCCCTGCACGTCGATCCAGATGCGGCTCTCGGGATTCTCTCGCCAGCGAGCGATCAACTCCTCCCCGCCTCTCGCCACCCGGCCATCGGCTTCCAGCAGCAGCGCTCGCATCATCGCAGCATCCTCCTCTAACGAAACCCTGCCCACGATGAATGCCCTTGAACCGGCATCGTCGCCGCGCGGCACGGCTCATCGGACATGGCCCGGCCGCCCCCGACATGAATGGCGAAAGGCATTCGGCGAATCAGGCCTGACGCTCGTCGGCGGCCTTGAGGCGGTAGAACTCGGCGACAACCTCATCCATGGCGGCGGCGTCGTAGTCGCACAGGCCGCTGACCACCAGCTTCTTGGAGCCGCTGCCGACCGCCTCGCCGCCGGCGGTGATGCGAAATTCCAGCAGCGCATCGCCGCGCTTGCCGGCCACCGACAGCGAGGAGTCGAGGAGCTCCAGACCCGGCAGACGGCCATTCAGCCGCTCCAGCGAGAAGCCCATGCTGTCGTAGATCACCAGCGGGCGACGCGGGTTGAACATGACCCCCTGCTCTTCCATCAGCGGCTTGAGGTAGTGGGGGAAGTTCTTGCCCGAGAAGGCCACGTAGCAACGGGTGAAGGCCTCGACCACGGCCTCGTCATGGGTCGTCTCGCCGCTGCGGGTTACCTCCAGGTAGCCCTTTCCTTGCTCGTCGCAGACGCGGATCAGGCCGTCGTCGTCCTCATGGAAGCAGAGCGGCACGCCGTCACCCACCATGCTCAGGAAGCGAAAGCTCATGTTCTGAGAAAGCCCATAGCGCGACAGCACCAGAGCGAACAGCAGGTCGCCGGGCACGCAGAAACGTCGTGCATCGACGTTATGAATGGGGTTGAAGTCACCGGCGACGCGCTTGGCGAAACGGCTGGCCTGCTCGGCGGAGATCCGGATCCAGCCATCCGTGCGCGTGTGGAAGTCGTCAAGAAACATGTGTCGTGAGCCTGCCCCGAGTCATTGGCAATCCGTGGTCTCCGGCAGCCGCCGGAGGGGCAGATGATGCCACAAATTAACGGCTTGCGTGGCCTAGGGAAAGGGCGAATCTGCGCCTTCCAGCGCGTTCTTGACTCATACCAAAGATGCACAGAGTAATAAAGAGGGGAGCACACTGCGCTGCAGCACGCTGTGATAAGATCGATTCACTTTTACACCCTTCCCGCCACCTTCTGCCTCAGGATGATTGCAGCCATGCTGAACACCTGTCGTACCTCCCACTGGCCGCGGCAATTCGCCCGCTGGCCGGGCATGCTGATGCTTGCCCTCGTTGCTCTCCTCGCCAGCGGACCGGTGCTCGCCGTGACCGGCGAACTCGACCTGACCAGCTCCTTCGTGGGCCTGCTCGCCGTCGCCGTCTTCGTGCTCGCCTACGCCCTGGTCATGGCCGAAGAGAAGATCCACATGCGCAAGTCGAAGCCGGTGCTGGTCGCCGCCGGCATCATCTGGGCGCTGATCGGCTGGGTCTACGTGAAGGCGGGCATGCCCGCCGAGTCTGAGCACGCCTTTCGCATGACCCTGCTCGAGTTCACCGAGCTGATGCTGTTCCTGCTGGTGGCGATGACCTACATCAACGCCCTGGAAGAGCGCCGCGCCTTCGACGCCCTGCGCTCCTGGATGGTCCGCAAGGGCTTCAGCTACCGCTCGTTGTTCTGGATCACCGGCGTGCTGGCCTTCATCATCTCGCCGATTGCCGACAACCTGACCACCGCCCTGCTGATGTGTGCCGTGGTGACCAAGGTGGCCGAGGGCGACAAGCGCTTCATCAACCTGGCCTGCATCAATATCGTGGTGGCCGCTAACGCGGGCGGCGCCTTCAGCCCCTTCGGCGACATCACCACCCTGATGGTCTGGCAGGCCGGCCTCGTCGAGTTCTACGAGTTCTTCGAGCTGCTGATCCCCTCGCTGATCAACTTCCTGATTCCGGCCGTGGTGATGAGCTGCTTCATCCAGAACCGCAAACCCGACAGCCTGGAAGAGGATGTCTGGCTCAAGCGCGGTGCGCGGCGCATCATCGCCCTGTTCCTGCTCACCGTGGCCACCGCCGTGGCCTGCCATACCCTGCTGCACCTGCCGCCGGTGCTGGGCATGATGACGGGCCTTGGCTACCTGCAGTTCTTTGGCTACTTCCTGCGTCGCACCCTGCCCCGCTCCCTGGAGCGCAAGCGCACTCGCTACAGCCAGCGTGGCGACTGGAAGAAGCTCGAGAGCCTGGGCAGCGTGGTGCCCTTCGACGTCTTCAACCGCGTGGCACGTGCCGAGTGGGACACCCTGCTGTTCTTCTACGGGGTCGTCATGTGCGTCGGTGGCCTGGGCTTCATGGGTTACCTGGGGATGCTCTCCGATGCCCTCTACACCGGCTGGAACGCCACCGGGGCCAACGTCACCCTGGGCGTGCTCTCGGCGGTGGTCGACAACATCCCGGTGATGTTCGCCGTGCTGACCATGGAGCCCGACATGTCCCATGGCCAGTGGCTGCTGATCACCCTGACGGCTGGCGTCGGCGGCAGCCTGCTGTCGATCGGCTCGGCGGCCGGCGTCGCCCTGATGGGCCAGGCCCGCGGCAACTACACCTTCATGGGCCACCTGCGCTGGACCCCGGTGATCGCGTTGGGCTACATCGCCAGCGTCATGGCCCACCTGTGGCTCAACGCCGAGAGCTTCAACGTGCTGTGATCGCCCGTTGATCGCAAATGCCCTGCCATTGCTTTCCGGCGGCCTGCGAGCCGCCGGAATTTTCATGAGACGTTGATACTCCTGCCTGTAAATCTCGTTAAAGTGATGTAGCGTATAAGGATGACCAGTGCCGACATGGCAAGGTGGCCTTTCTAGTGCCCGTCAGGCCTCACCGCTAATTCGCACTAAGATGAAAAACACACAGACCTCATGATCTGCAGGGAGACGGCGTCATCGACTCATACACACACAACGTGTGGGCTGCGCCCGAATGGCGCATGAGCCTGTCGTTAACGAGACAACGGGAACACCCCCCCCGATGCCGGCTTACGTCCTGATCCACTCTCCCGACGCGGCAGCGACCGCCGCTGATGGGCGCAGACCAGGGAGGCGCTCACCATGGTGCGCCTGACCGCCCTCGCGCTGACCACCGTGATGCTGCTGGCCAGCACCATGACCAGTGCCCAGGAAATGTCCCTCGCGGTCGTGGCTCATCCGGACGTGACGACCCATCAACTGACGCGCGATACCACCCGCGCCATTTTCGCCATGCGTCAGCGTACCTGGCCCGACGGTCAGGCCGTGCGGGTCTTCGTGCTCGACAACAACCATCCCGTGCATGCGCGCTTTGCCAAGGAGCAGCTGGCCGTCTATCCACACCAGCTGCAGCTGGCGTGGGATCGCATGGTGTTCTCGGGAACCGGGCAGGCCCCCAATCGGGTCCATGACCAACAGGCGATGCTCGAGCGCATCGCCACCACGCCCGGCGCCCTGGGATATCTTGAAAGGGAGTACCTGGATGATAGTGTCCAAGTCATTTCAATGGAGTGATGCGCGCTCCGTAACTGTCATCATCGCCGGGCTGGCCCTGGGCCTGTCGGCCGAAGCCAGGAGCGAGGAGCGCGTGCTGGACACTCTCCAGATGCACGGCTTCCTGAGTCAGGCGCTGGTCATCACCGATGACAACAACTTCTTCGGCCCCAGCAGCGAGGATGAAGGGAGCCTCAAGTTCACCGAGATCGGTGCCAACGTCTCGCTGCGCCCCCACGAGGACGTGCTGCTGGCCGCCCAGGTGCTGAGCCGACGCGCCGGGGGAGACGGTAGCGATGCCAGTCCCAAACTGGACTACGGCCTGATCGATTATCAGATGCTCTCGAACCAGCAGCGCACCTTCGGGATCCAGGTCGGACGGTTCAAGAACCCCTTCGGCTTCTATAACCAGACCCGAGACGTGGCCTTTACCCGTCCCAGCATCCTGCTGCCACAGTCCATCTATTTCGACAGAACGCGCTCTCTCGCCCTCTCGGGTGATGGCATCTCCCTCTATCACGAGGAACGTTTCAACCAAGGTTTATTGAGGACGCAAATTGGATTCGGCCAAGCACAGGCTGGTGACGACCTGCGTAGAACCCTAAGGCTCGACACGCTGGATGGAAGCCTTGACCCAAGGGAATCTGCCATTGGCCAGATACGCTATGAGCACGACGGCGGGCGGATCATTGCCGCTATCAGTACGGCCAGTGCCAATGCTCGCTTCGACTCATCGACCCCAGGCTTGAGCGATGGCGACTTCTTTTTCAAACCTTGGATCTTCTCGCTTCAGTACAACGAGGAAAACTGGAGCCTGACCGGTGAGTACGCGTGGCGTAATTCGGGCCTTGAGGATTTCAATAACCCCGCACTCAACTTCGATGTTACGGGGGAAAGCTGGTACGTGCAGTACACCCGCCGCTTCGATGAAAACTGGCAGTGGCTAATACGCTACGACAGCCTGATCAGCAATCGTGACGATACCTCTGGTAATGAGTACGAGGAAAAGGGGCTGGGACCAGCACACTCACAGTTCGCAGACGATATCACCTTAGGGCTCCAGTGGACGCCACACCCCAGATTGCTCTTGGCCGGCGAATATCACCATGTGGATGGCACTGGCTGGCTACCCGTCCAAGATAATCCGGATCCCTCGGAAACCAGTCGTCGCTGGAACATGCTGCTATTTCAGCTCTCACTGCGCTTCTGACGACTCCATGTCTCTGGCCTGGAATCTAACGAGATGACCGTTCCTCCGTCCCTCCAGATCCGCCATCGACTCAGCCTGACGTGGCGAGTCATCGCCCTGAGCAGCCTGTTGCTGGTCGGTCTCGTGGCGCTGTTCACCTGGCTGGGCCACGAGAACCTGACGCGTCAGTTCCAGGAGAGCCGTCACGAGCATCATGAGCGCCAGCAGCGCGAGATCCGCCTCGCCCTGCAGCGCTCGGCAGAGAACCTTCGCCAGCTGGCAGGCCTGGCCGCGGCCTCACCTCGCCTGGGTCCCCCGCTCGAGGCCGGCAATTCAGAAGAGGTCGAGAAGGCGCTGGCCTCCCAGTGGCCGACGCTGCAGCTCGAGGCCGGCGTCGACGAGATACGAATCGCGGATGCCGAGGGGCGGCTCCTGGGGCACTGGGGCTCCGACCAGTCGGACGGCAGCCTGCCGATCCAGGCCTGGGTGCAACGGGTCATGAGCACCGAGATGCCCATCACGCGGCTGCGCTGCACGACGAACTGTCAGCAGGTGGCCGCAGTGCCGGTGCTGGTGGATGGCGAAAGCGTCGGCCTGGTCGTGCTCTCCCGCTCGCTGGCCGATGTGACCCGCCAGGCCCGAGAAGTCTCCAACGCAGAGGTGGCCCTGCTGGTCACGGGCCCGCTGGATAGCCAAAGCCTGCTCGAAGAACGCAAGCTGGCGCCCTGGGATGGCTACCTGCTGGCGCTGACGCGACAGGAAGAGAGCCTGCCCCTGCTGCAAAAGGCTTCACACCTCAGCCCCATCGGCGACCTGCTGCAGAGGCCTGTACAGCTTCAGGACCAAGGACAGCATCTCGAACTCAGTGCGGTTCGGATGGACGAGGACGCCGGTGGTCGCGGCAACGGCTATTTCCTGCTGATCTCCGATATCTCGTCCCAGATAAGGGCCATCAACGAGGACACACGTACCCTGATGGGCGTCGGCCTGATCGGCTGGCTGGCCGCCGAGCTGCTGCTGCTGCTGATCCTGCTGCGCCCGATGGCGCGCCTGCGCCGGATTGCTGGCGTTCTGCCGACGCTCGCCAGCGGGGGATTCGAGGATGTCAGATCCGCGATTCCCGCGACCCGTCATCGCCTGCCGGACGAGATCGACGTGCTGGAGGGCACCACCCTGGCACTCTCACGGCAGCTCGAGATGCTGGAAGAGGAGGTTCAGGAGCGCGGTGACCAGCTGGCAGAACGTGTCGACGAGCTGGCCAAGGAGCGTGACTTCGTCAACAGCCTGCTGGATACCGCCCGCGTCTTCATCATCGCCCAGGACAGCCGGGGCCGGATCAGCCTCGTCAACGACTATACCCGCTCGATGCTGGACCTGGACGATCCCTCCCTGCTGGGGCGCCACTTCGTCGACGTGTTCGAGGCCGGGCGCCCCTCGCCGGTGAGCACCTTCGACATCCCTCAGCAGGAAGAGCGGACGCTGCATACCCCGGACCAGCGCCTGCACACCATCGCCTGGTACCACGCGCCGCTGCCCTCGGGCGGCGACGACGGCAAGTCACGGATCTCGGTGGGGCTCGATATCACCGAGCGCAAGGCCGCGGAGGCACGCCTGACCTGGCTGGCCGAACGCGACCCCCTGACCGAACTCTATAACCGACGCTACTTTCAGGACGCCCTGCAGCAGGCACTATCGCGCGAGTCGCGAGGTGCGGTGCTCCTGCTGGATCTCGATCAGTTCAAGGAGGTCAACGAGCTGAGCGGCCACCATGTCGGCGACCGCCTGCTGCGCGAGGTAGCCGAGACCCTCTTGCTGAACCTGGGGCATCGCGGGGTCATCGCCCGTCTGGGCGGCGATGAGTTCTCGCTGCTGCTGGAGCATGCCGATGCGGACCAGGCGATACAGGTTGCCCAGCACATCGACCAGCTGCTCGACACGCTGGGTTTCACCGCCGCAGGACGACGCCACCGGGTCACCGCCAGCATCGGCATTGCCCTTTTCCCCTCTCATGGCAAGACCCCGGCCGACATGATGGCCAGCGCCGACGTGGCCATGTACAAGGCCAAGGAGAGCGGCATCCAGCAGTGGCACCTGCTCTCACGATCCGAGAATGCCAAGGACGAGCTGCAGGAACGCGTCTACTGGGTAGAGCGCGTGCGCAGTGCCCTGGCGGAGGACGACTTCGAGCTAATGGTGCAGCCCATCATGCGGCTGGAGGATCGCGACGTGAAGCACTATGAGGTGCTGCTGCGCATGCGCGATGCCGATGGCAGCCTGGTCTCTCCCGCCGCCTTCATCCCGGTAGCGGAACGCAGCGGCCAGATCGTGCAGATCGATCGCTGGGTGCTGCGCCACAGCCTGCGTCTTCTCAGCCAGATCCAGGAGCGTGGCATCTGCCTGGCGGTCAACCTCTCCGGCCAGTCCCTGCATGACGAGTGCCTGAAGCAATACCTGGCCGACGAACTGGCCGCCAGCGGAGCCGATCCCCACCACCTCATTCTCGAGGTCACCGAGACCGCCGCCGTGACCGACTTCTCCACGGCACGCGGCGTGCTGCAGGCACTGCGCGACCTCGGATGCCGAACCGCCCTGGACGACTTCGGGGTAGGGTTCAGCAGCTTCCACTATCTGGGGCAGTTGCCGGTGGACTACATCAAGATCGACGGCTCCTTCATTCGCAGCCTGCTGATCAGCCCGGAGAGCCGAGTGATCGTCCAGGCCATTGCCGATATCGCCGCCGGGTTCGGCAAGCAGGCGATCGCCGAATTCGTCGATCAGGAAGCCCTGCTGCCGATACTGAAGTCCTATGGCATTACTTATGGCCAGGGATTTCATCTAGGAAAACCAGCTCCTCTGAATCAAGCATTCGGCTTCTCACTTCACGGCTTTCTTGCTGACCAAGAGCTTATTCCCACGTCAAACTCAAGGAAAAGAGAATGAGTCATTGCTCACCTGATGGGAAGGCAGAGTCTTCTACTCAGCTTCTGGAACGCTTTAGAAGCGGCTTTCGTTTCGTGCTTGCCACTAGCGAAGCAGAGAAAAAGAAAATATATCGCTTGAGGTATGACATCTATTGCGATGAACTCGGCTATGAAGAGCCCTCTGATGCTCGCGAGAAGCTAGAATACGATGAACATGATGAGCGATCGCTACATTGTCTAATAGAACACAGACGTAGCGGAAAAGCGGCTGGGTGCATGCGTCTTGTACTCCCGCCTCCTGATCATGACTGCCGCGACACAAGACTTCCTTTGCAAAGTTATGCAGGTCAAAGCCTTACACATGAAATTTTTCACCCTGCGTTGCTAGACAAAAACGAAATCTGCGAAGTATCAAGGCTTGCAGTGCCTCTTTCCTTTCGAAGAAAATCTTTAAAGGCCGAGATTGCCGACGGCATCAAAACAAGCTCCGAGGAGTTCACGCTGGATGAAAAGAAAACATTCCCAGTTATCGTGATCGGCCTCTTCCTTGCCACCTATGCGCTTGTCGGCATCACGAATCGACGGCATGTCTTTGCCATGATGGAACCGCGACTTCCACGCTTACTCTCCATGTCGGGCTTCAATTTCACCAAAGTCGGTGACAACATCAATTTTCATGGCAAAAGAAGTGCATTTTATATCGACCAGCACCAGGCCGAAAAAGAAATCCATGCAGAACTTTTGCCGCTCTACCGACATATACAGAATGAGTTGGAATTTCAGATGGAAGAACTACCAATGCCGGAGGCCAGCGTTTACTGATCCTGATTCACCGCGAGCACCGGCCCCGAGTAGAGGCGGTCCGGCCAGTCCAGCAGCATGATGGCCAGCACGTTGCGGTGCTCACCGCTGGCCAGGTCGGTGCCCCCCTGCTCTGACGGCACCATCCGCGCCACTGGATCATAGGCGTCGAGGAGCGCGTCGCGCAGGCGTCTCACGGCCGGTTCATCCTCCTGCCCGGCCAGCAGGAAGCTGATGCCCACCTCCGTGTAGATGTCCTCCTTGGTATCGAGGAGGATGCGATCCAGTCCGGCCGCGAATTCATCCAGCACCCAGCGGAAATCCTCGGCGGCTACGGGCTGCTGATAATAGTCGCTGGCGGCGATCACGAAGTGCGTCATGCCGTAGATCTTGTTGCGGTATTCGGCCGTCGAGAGCCTCGCATCGCGCGCCGGGGGATACTGGCGGCGAAAAGCCGAGACGACCTCCTCTCGCAGATCGGTGACGCCCAGGTCCTCGAGGTAGTACACCAGGTTGGCGACCTGGGCGGCGTAGACCGCCATCACCTCGGGATCGAGCAGAAAAGCGCGGAAATCGACGCTCGCCAGGTAGTCCAGCGCCCGCCGGTGGCCGGGGAGCTCGGCGTCGTTCAAGAGGCCGTAATAGCTCGCCTGGGTCAGCTTGAAGGCCAGCCCCTTCGCGTAGGCGATCTCTCCCCACTCCGCGAGCATCCGCTTGCGACGACGCTGCTTCTGGCTGCTGACCGGGTAGGCCGCCACCGCCTCCCGGGCGCGCCGCGCCGCATAGCCGGGATCGGCCAGGCCGTCGATCTCCTCACGCAGGGCGCCCACCAGGCGACGCCCGTAGTCGCGATTGAGGGGCAGGTAGCGATCATCGCCGGTCAGGCGATAGAGCCGCTGGGCATAGTGGCGCTGCTTGCTCGAGGGCAGGTCGGGCAGGGCCTGCTCGTAGCGTGCCTGGATCGACTGCGCGACGTCTTCGTATGTGAGCGTCGTGTCACGCTCCGGGAGCGAGCATCCGCTCAGCGTCAGCAGCGCCACCAGCAGCCAGGCTGTGAGCCTCACGGGCGAGAGGCCCGCGCGCACTCCCGGTCGCAAACCCGACTGCGCTCTCGATTGCGCTCCCGAATTCAAACCGGGCAGGGCCAGTCTCATTTTGACTTGCCTCCCCGCCGGGCGCGACCGGGCGGAATCATCCTTACCCGCACCTTGGCGCGCCTCTGCGGCTTCTCCACCTCCGGATCTCGATCATCCTCGTCGTGGCCGTCTTCCTCGGGGGTCTCCCGAGCCTGGGACGGTTGCACCACCACCCAGGCGAATACCGGCAGGGAGAGGCCCCAGTAGATAGCCGAGAGCCGCAGCCCCAGGGTGACACCTAGCCCGGTGGCGATGGAAATGCCCAGCGGGGCGGACAGGGCCTCCAGGCCGACGAAGGCCACGCCGCCGGCAATGGAGGCGGTGGCATAGATCTCGCTGCGCAGCACCATGGGCACCCGACGCGCCAGCACGTCACGCGTCATGCCGCCTGCCACGCCGGTCAGCATCCCCATCAGGACCGCCACCACGCCGGGCGCCTCGAGTATCAGGGCCTTGTGGGCGCCGATCACCGTGAACAGCGCCAGGCCGAAGGCATCGGCCACCGGCAGGAAGCCCCGCGAGAGGCGGTGGATATAGTGAAAGCCGAGGATCGACAGCCCCACGGTGGCGAGGATCACCCAGAGGTAGGTCGGATCGGTCACCCAGAACACCGGACGCACGCCTAGCACCAGGTCACGCAGTGTGCCGCCGCCGATGCCGGTCACCGCCGCCAGCACCAGCATGCCGAACGGGTCCATCCGCGAGCGGCAGGCCAGCACCACCCCCGAGAGGGCGAAGACGATCACCCCCGCCATATCCAGCCAGTAGACCAGCCCCGTCACATCGTTTCTCCCTTGTGCGCTGGCCGGCAGCATAGCGCATCGCGGCGCGGTTTGGCCTCATCCCGGGCGGGATGGCACCCGCGGGCGCTCACGACAGGTCGCGCCCAAAGCGCTCCAACTGCATCTCGCGCAGGCGACTGAGCACCCGCCGGAAGGGGAAGGCGAGATAGCCGTGGGGATAGAGCTCGTCCATCGCCACCTCGGCCTCCAGATAGAGCGGGATGCGCCGGTCATAACACTCGTCGACCAGGGCGATGAAGCGGCGCACGCCGTCGTCGTGGCGAGAGAGTTCGGGGAAGTCGCGATCGCCGGCCGCGACCCGCGCCGCGCCGTCCTCGGTGCCCCGGGCGATGGCGCTCGCCGGCGCGTGACGGCTCAGCCGCGGGACCTCGCTCAGCAGCACGTGATCGAAGCGGTCGCCGAGGGCGATGAAGTCCAGCGCCGCCAGCGGCGCCTCGCACAGATCATCATAGCGACACCAGAGCACCCGCTCGCTGCGCCTGAGCACGGCGATCTCGCGATGCCCCAGCTCGATGGGAGCGTGGCACTCGGGAAGCCCCTGGCGCAGTCGCTCGAATACCGCGGGCAGGGCGCTCGGCTGCCCGGGGCGTGAGATCCAGTAGCGGGGGTGGGCCCGGCCGGGGTGCAGGCGATGGTCCTGTCCGCCGTCGAGCTCGACCACCCGGGTGTGCCGTTCGATGGCGGCGATGGCGGGGAGGAAGCGCTCGCGGTTGAAGCCCTCGGCATAGAGCTGGTTCGGTGCCTGGTTCGAGGTGCAGACCAGCACCAGCCCGTGGTCAAACATCGCGCCGAACAGCCCGCCAAGGATCATCGCGTCGGCGATATCGCTGACGAAAAGCTCGTCGAGGCACAGCACCCGGATCTCGTCGGCCAGCTCCCGCGCCACCGCCGTCAACGGGTCGGCGGTGCCGGAGAGCCGAAACAGGCGGTGATGCACCCAGCGCATGAAATGATGGAAGTGCTGGCGCCGCGAGGGAACGTCGAGGTGGCGCTGGAAGAGATCCATCAGCCAGGTCTTGCCGCGCCCGACGGGGCCCCAGAGGTAGAACCCGGACGCCTCGTCCTGCCCCTCGTGCAAGGCGTGAAAGCAGGCCTCGAGATGCTCGACCGCCTGGTCCTGGGCCGCGTCGTCGACGAAGCCGGCACGCGCGATCGCCTGTCGGTAGGCCGCCAAGGGCGAGGCCGCCTCCAGGGCGTCATGCCGCGCCTCTGCGTCCCCGACGATGCCGTGGCCGGTCATACCGTCGCTGGTCGTATCGCTGGACATGCCGTCACTGGTCATGAAGCCCCCTGCGGATCCGCCTCCCTATGTGCAGACGGATCCTACAGGAGAGGGCCCGCCCCGTCCCGGGACGGGCCCTGTCGACGGCTCCGGCTTCGGGCTCAGCCGCGCTGGAAGGGGTAGACGGCGCCGAGGGAGAGCAGCCGCGTCAGCTCGTCCAGGGCAGTGAGGGTCTCGGCGGCGAGCTGCGGGTCGGCCAGGTCCTCCGGGGCCAGGCGATCGCGGTAGTGACGCTCGACCCAGGCGGTGAGATCGCCGTGCAGGCCGTCGTCCAGCAGCACCCTTCCTGCGAGCGCGGCCCGCTCGGCGGCCGAGAGCACCACCCGCAGGCGCAGGCAGGCGGGCCCACCGCCGTTGCGCATGCTCTGCTTGACGTCCTTGACCACCACCTCGGTGATGGGGTTGTGGCCGGCCAGCAGATGATCCTGGATGGCCCGCCAGACGCTCTCGCGCTCCTGGCACTCGCCGGGCACCACCAGCGTCATGGTGCCGTCGGGGTTGGAGAGCAGCTGCGAGTTGAAGAGGTAGGAGGCCACGGCATCCTCGAGGCTCACCGCCTCCTCCGGCACCCGCACAGGAATCAGCGGCGTGGTCATCTTCGCGCGCAGCTCGTCCAGGGTGCCCTGCTCGTCGAGGAAGGCCCGCTCGTGATAGAGCAGCACCGGGCCGTTGCCCACCGCGATCACGTCGTTGTGGAAGACGCCGGCGTCGATCGCCTCGGGATGCTGCTGGGCGAACACCACCTGGGACTCCGTCAGGCCGTGCTGGCGGGCGATCGCCTGGCTCGCCTCCAGGGTCTGGCGCGCCGGGTAGCGACGCGGCGCCACGCCCTCCCCCGCGCCCCAGCCGAAGGCCGCGCGGCCGTAGACGAACAGATGCACACCGGGCTCGCCGTACTCGGCGGCGAGCCGGGTGTGGTTGGCCGCGCCCTCGTCGGAGAAGGCCGGCGTGCCCGGCAGCGCCGGGTGATGGGCGAAGTGGTTCTGATCGCGGAAGATCGAGGCCAGCACCCGGCCGGTGGTGTCTGGTTCCAGGTAGCGGTGAAAGCTCGACTGCAGGTTGGCCGGCGTGAAGTGCACCCGACCGTCCGGGGCGTCGGCCGAGGGCGTCACGGTCGCCGCGTTGGCGGTCCACATGCTCGAGGCCGAGCAGACCGCCCGCAGCAGCTGGGGCGCCTCGCCGGCCGCCCGGGCCAGCACCTGGGCATCGCTGCCGTGAAAGCCCAGCCGCCGAAGCGCGCCCAGGTCGGGGCGCTGCTGGGGCGGCAGCACGCCCTGGGCATAGCCGGCCTCCATCAGCGACTTCATCTTGCCCAGGCCCTGCATGGCGGCCTCCTTCGGGTTGGCCACCAGGCCCTGGTGGGTCATGGAGGCCAGGTTGCCCAGCGCCAGGCCGGAGTAGTTGTGGGTCGGGCCGACCAGGCCATCGAAATTGACCTCGCGCGCGTCCACGGTCGGCTGTTCCCCGATGTCGTTCATTCCATCGCTCATAGCGTCACCCCCGGCGGCAGTGTGTCGGGCAGGGCCAGCGCCTCGCTCTCCATGGAGGCCACGGGGTAGGCGCAGTAGTCGGCCGTGGTCCAGTAAGAGCGCGCTGGCAGCGCCCTGGTCGAGATGGACATAAGATTCTGGCTCATAGCGTCACCCCCGGCGGCAGTGTGTCGGGCAGGGCTAGCGCCTCGCTCTCCATGGAGGCCACGGGGTAGGCGCAGTAGTCGGCCGTGGTCCAGTAAGAGCGCGCTGGCAGCGCCCTGGTCGAGATGGACATAAGATTCTGGCTCATAGCGTCACCCCCGGCGGCAGTGTGTCGGGCAGGGCCAGCGCCTCGCTCTCCATGGAGGCCACGGGGTAGGCGCAGTAGTCGGCCGCGTAATAGGCGCTGGGGCGGTGGTTGCCGCTCGCGCCCACGCCGCCGAAGGGCGCGTCGCCGGAGGCGCCGGTGGTCTGGCGGTTCCAGTTGACGATGCCGGCGCGGATGCGCAGCAGGAAGTCGTCCCAGTCGCCGCGCTCGCCGCCGATCAGCCCCGCCGAGAGGCCGTAGCGGGTGTCGTTGGCCAGGCGCAGGGCCTCGTCCCAGTCGCGATAGCGGTAGACCTTGAGCAGCGGGCCGAAGTGCTCCTCGTCGGGCACCTCGAGGCCGGTGACGTCGATCAGCGCGGGGCTGAGCAGGCTGGTACCGGCCTCCAGGCGCTCCATGCGCGAGAGCACCGTGCCACCGCGCGCCTCCAGGTCCTCCTGAGCCTTGAGCAGGCCGTCGGCCGCCGCCACGTTGGCGAGGCCCGCATAGAAGGGCGCCGGCTCGCTGAACTGGCCGGCCACCCGCAGCCGCGAGATGGCGTCACTGAGGGCGTCGAGCAGGTGATCGCCCACCTGGCCCTCGGGCACGATCAGCCGCCGGGCGCAGGTGCAGCGCTGGCCGCCGGAGAGGAAGGCCGACTGCAGGATGGTCAGCACGGCGGCCTCCTGGTCGGGCACGTCCTTGACCACCAGCGGGTTGTTGCCGCCGAGTTCCAGGGCCAGGATCTTGTCGAACTGGTCGGCGAACTGGCGGTGCAGGATGCCGCCCACCCGGGCGCTGCCGGTGAACAGCAGGCCGTCGATGCCGGGGTGCGCGGAGAGCGCCTGGCCCGTGGCGGCCGCGCCCTGGACGAGATTGATCACCCCGCCGGGCAGCCCCGCCTCCTGCCAGCACTGCAGGGTGAGGTCGGCGGTCAGCGGCGTCTGCTCACTGGGCTTGAAGACCACGCTGTTGCCGGCCAGCAGCGCCGGGACCATGTGGCCGTTGGGCAGGTGGCCGGGGAAGTTGTAGGGGCCGAACACCGCCATCACGCCGTGGGGCCGATGGCGCAGCACGGCGGTGGCGTCACCCAGGTCGCGGCTGCGCTCGCCGGTGCGCTCCTGGTAGGCGCGCAGGGAGATCGCCACCTTGCCGATCATCGCGCCGATCTCGGTGCGCGCCTCCCAGAGGGGCTTGCCGGTCTCGTGGGCGATGGCCGCGGCCAGGTCCTCGCGGTGGCGCTCGAGCACCTCACGGAAGCGCTCGACCAGCGCCTGGCGCTCGGCGAAGGGGGTGCGAGCCCAGGCCGGGAAGGCCTCGCGGGCGGCCGTCACGGCGGCGTCGACCTGAGCCTCGTCGGCCGCCTGGCCTTCCCAGAGACACTCGCCTCCCACCGGGTCGCGCTTGGTGAAGGCCTCGCCTCGTCCCGCCTGCCAGGTGCCGCCGATCAGCAGTTGTTCTGTTGCCTTCATCACGCCTCCTCCTCGGTATCCAGTATGCGCAGGGTGTCGCCGGAGGCGACCTCCAGCCGACGCGCCTCGCCCTCGTCGAGGGTCACCACGCCCTGCTCGTCCGGGCCTCGGCCCAGCCAGGCGGCCCGGAAGCCGGCCATGCCGGTGGTGGCCGCCAGCCAGCGCGGACGCGGCGTCGCCTCCAGCGTGCCGGCCTTCACTTCCACCCGGCAGCGCCGCGACAGCCGCACGCCGCGCACGTCGTCGATATAGGCCTCGACGGTGGGGCCGCCGTCGAAGATGTCGATGTAGCCCTCCCAGCGCAGCCCCTGCTTCTTGAGCATGGCCAGCGCCGGGCGGGTGTGTTCGTGGACCTGGCCGATGCAGGCCCGCGCCTCCTCGGAGAGGAACGGGGTGTAGATCGGGAACTTGGGCATCAGCTCGCCGATGAAGCTCTTCTGGCCGAGCCCGGTGAGCTTGTCCGCCTCGTCGAAGTCGAGCGGGAAGAAGTGGCTGCCCAGGCACTCCCAGAAGGGGCTGCGACCGCGCTCGTCGAAGACGCCGCGCATCTCGGCCAGCACCTTCTCGGGGAAGCGGTCGCGGAACTCGGCCATGAACAGCCAGCGCATCATCGACAGCATCGCCCCGTTGCGCTGATGGCGGGGGTCGCCGCCGCGGTACTCGGGCCGCAGGAACAGCGAGGCCACCTCGGCATCACCGGTGTGGTCGGAGCTCAGGAAGAGGGTATCGATGGTGCGGTGCAGGTCGAGCTGCACCGAGGAGTGCGCCAGGGTGCCCAGGCGATAGTGGTAGAACGGCGTCTCGCGCCCCACCTGGCCCTCGATGGCGCAGCAGCCGGCCAGCCGGCCGGTCTCCTCGTCCTCCAGCACGAAGAAGTAGAGCCGCTGATCCACCGGGGTGCGCTCCTCGAAGGCGCTCACCGTGGAGGCGATCCGGGCAGCCAGGAACTCGCGGTTGTCGGGCAGCGAGGTGAAGCCCACGCCGGTCTCCCGGGCCAGAGCCTGGAGTTCGTCGATATCGGTCTCGACGATCGGTCTCATGCGCATTACAGCTCTCCCTCGTCGTAGCCCGGCTCGTCGGCGTCGGCGCCCGGCAGTGCCAGGGGGGCGGCCAGCACGGCGCGCCCCTCCTCCACGCCCAAGAGCTCGGCGTGCTCGGGCGAGAGCATCAGCTGTCCGGTGGGCGACAGCGCATAGCGCGCCACCACGCAGCGGAAGTCCGCCAGCCGCTGGTTGGCGATCATGGCCGGCTCGGCATCGGGCAGGGCATGGGCCGGGCGGATTCGCACCGGGTGCCAGGCGGCGCGCCGGAAGCTCGCCAGGCGCTCGCGTTCGCCCTTGATCACCGGGCCGGCATCGAAGATGTCCACGTGGCGCGAACGTAAGAAGCCCTCGGCCAGCATCTCGTTCATCGCCGTCTCATGGTCGGGATGCTCGCGGCCGATGGCGGCGCGGGCCTGGGGCGTGAGCAGCGCCAGATAGAGCGGGAACTGCGGCATCACCTCGGCGACGAAGCTCTTCGAGCGCACCCCGGCGAAGTAGTTGATCTCCTGGTAGTCGCGCACGAAGAAGTGGCGGCCCACGCTGTTCCAGAACGGCGATTCGCCCTGCCCGTCCAGGTAGCCCGGGAAGGCCATGGCGAGCAGGTCGGCGAAGCGCTCGGGGTACTGGCTGATGAACATCAGTCGCGCGCGGCGCAGCAGGCTCTCGGCGCTGGTGCCCTTGTAGCGGGGATCCAGCGACAGCGCGCAGAGCAGGGTCGCGTCGGAGACCTCGTGGGAGAGCGCCAGGGTCGGCACCTCGCGACGCACGTCGAGCTGCTGGGAGGCGTGGATCAACGTCTCCTGGCGATAGGTGTAGTAGGCCTCGCGGGCGCCGGCCTGGGCGCGGATGGTGGCGGTCCCGGCCACCTCGCCGCGCTCCAGATCCTCGAGCACGAAGATGTAGTGCTCGTCGCCGGGCGCGTCGATGTCGCTGGCGAAGGCGCGCTGGGAGCGCGCGATGCGCTCCTCGAGGCGGTCACGATGGGCCGGCAGGTTGGTCAGGCGCGGCGTGGCGCTGCCGGCCAGCCGCTCCAGGGACGGCAGGTCCGCCGGGCGAACGGGACGAATGACCAGCATGGCAGGATCTCCGGTGGGGGATGAGTCGTCGCGCAGGGGGGAGCCGCGGCTCACTGCCCCGCCACCAGCCGCGCCACCGCCCGCTCGAGGCGCGCCATGCCCTCGCGGATGTCCTCCTCGGGAATCACCAGCGACGGCGCCATGCGCAGCACGTTGGGCCCGGCGATCAGCGCCATCAGGCCCTCCTCGATGGCCAACGGCAGGATTTCCTTGGCGCGCCCCTCGTAGTCGGCGGACATCTGGGCACCCATCAGCATGCCCATGCCGCGGATCTCCTTGAACACGCCGTACTGGCGGTTGATCGCCTCGAGATGCTCGCGGAACAGATCATGGCGACGCTTCACGCCCTCGAGCACCTCGGGGGTGTCGATGTACTCCACGGCGGCCAGCGCCACGGCGGAGGCCAGGGCGTTGCCGCCGTAGGTGGAGCCGTGGGTGCCGATGGCCATGGCCGGGGCGATGGCGTCGGTGGTCAGCATGGCGCCCACCGGGAAACCGCCGCCCAGCGACTTGGCGCTGGTCAGCACATCTGGAGTCACGCCGTACTCCATGTAGGCGTAGAGCGAGCCGCTGCGGCCGACGCCGGTCTGCACCTCGTCGAAGATCAGCAGCGCCTGGTGCTCGTCGCACAGCGCGCGCAGGCCCTCGAGGAATTCCTGGGTAGCCGGCACGATGCCGCCCTCGCCCTGCATCGGCTCGACCATCACCGCGCAGGTGTCATCGCCCATCAGTTCGCGCACCGCCTCGAGGTCGTTGAACTCGGCGTGCAGGATGCCGCCCGGGATCGGCCCGAAGCCCTGGGAGTACTTGGGCTGGCCGCCGACGCTGACGGTGAAGAAGGTACGGCCGTGGAACGACTGGCGGAAGGAGATGATCTTGTCCTTGTGCTCGCCATGCTCGTTGTAGGCCCAGCGGCGCGCCAGCTTCAGCGCCGCCTCGTTGGCCTCGCCGCCGGAGGAGCACAGGAACACCTTGTCGGCGAAGGTGCGCTCGACCAGCGCCTGGGCGAGCTTCAGGGCCGGCTCGTTGGTGTAGACGTTGGCCAGGTGCCAGAGCTTGTTGGCCTGCTCGGTGAGGGCATCGACCAGCACCGGGTGGCAGTGGCCCAGGGCGTTGACGGCGATGCCGCCGGCGAAGTCGATGTACTCCTTGCCTTCCTGGTCCCACAGGCGGCTCCCCTCGCCGCGCACCGGGATCGCCTGCTGGGGGGCGTAGTTGGGCACCATGTACTGGTCGAAATCGGCGCGGGTCGGGGTCTGGCTCATGTGGCTCTCCATTTCTCGGAATGACGATATTTTCTATCACTCGAGTATAGGGAGAGCCGGGTCGGGAAGCTTTCAGCAATGGGACGGCGAGTTGTGTAAGAAGGCAGCCGGGGCCAGGACGGCCCCGGCGGGAGGATGTCGCGCCGCCGCGCGCTCGGACGGGCGCTATTCCCGCCCGACGGCCCGCTCAGGGGCCTGCGGCGACCGCCGGCGCCTGGCGCTGCTGGCGCCGGGAGAGCACGGCGAAGGTAGCGAGCATGATCACCACGCTGAGAAGCACCGTCAGGCTGCTCTCGGTGATGCCGGCGATGACGAACGAGACCAGGGCGATGGCCGCATTGGTCAGCGAGTAGGGCAGCTGGGTGCGCACGTGGTCGATATGATCGCAGCCGGCGCCGGTGGAGGCGAGAATCGTCGAATCGGAGATGGGCGAGCAGTGATCGCCGAAGATACCGCCGGAGAGCACGGCACCGATGCTGACCACCATGGGCGCGTCGAGGCCGATGGCCATGGGAATCGCCAGCGGCAGCATGATGGCGAAGGTGCCCCAGGAGCTGCCCGTGGCGAAGGACATCACCGCAGCCGAGAGGAAGATGATCGCCGGCACGATGAAGGCCGGGACGTTGCCCTCCATCAGCTCGACGATATAGGTGGCCGTGCCCATCTCGCCGAGCAGGGAGCCCAGCGCCCAGGCCAGCACCAGGATCAGCACCACGTTGACCATCTTCTGCATGCCGGCGATATAGGTGTCGAAGATCTCGCCCAGGCGCTTCACCTTGAAGCGGATCATCAGCGCGATCAGCACCACGGCGGCGAACAGGTAGCCGGTGCTCAGGGCGACCCGGAAGTCGCTGCCCGGCACGGATTCGAACGGGAAGCCGTAGGAGATCAGCAGGCCGAACAGGGTGACGAACAGCACCAGCAGCGGCAGCCAGATCAGCATGGGGTGGCTCTCGCCCGCCGCGCCGTCCGCCTGCGGCTCGATCGTGCGCAGCGGCTTGGACTCGGGCCAGCTGAGCGCCCCGGTGTCCCGCACGCGACGATCGGCGCGCTGCATCGCACCGAAGTCGATGCCCGCCAGGGCGACGACCGGCACCGCCAGCACCGTCAGGATGGCGTAGAACTGGAAGGGAATCGCCTGCACGAAGGTCGTGAACTCGGACGCGCCGATGTCGAGCCGCTGAAACTCCTCGCGGATCAGGCCCATCACGTAGACCCCCCAGCCGATGAAGGGAATCATGATCGCCACCGGCGAGGCGGTGGAGTCGAGGACCCAGGCGAGCTTTTCCCGCGACACCTTGACCTTATCGAAGAGCTTCTCGAAGACGGGGCCGACGATCAGCGGCGTGCCCATGTCCGAGAAGAAGATGATCAGGCCGCCGAGCCACGCCGAGACCTGCGTCTTCACCCGAGTATCGATGAGGTGCATGGTGCGCCGAGCGAGCGCCGCGCCGCCGCCCGAGTGCTCGACCAGCGATACGAAGCCGCCGATGAAGAGCAGCAGCACGATCACGGCGGCGTTGTAGCTGTCGGTGAGCTGGGGGGAGATGTAATCGCGAATCGTCCCGGTCGTGGCCGCGATGGGATTGCCCCCGGAGAGGATCATCAGCCCCGTGAAGATGCCGACGAACAGCGAGATGATGACGTTTCTGAACAGCACCGCCAGCACGATGGCCAGCAGGGGGGGAATGAGCGAGACGAAGCCCATGTGTTCCATCTGGATGATCCTTTTTTACTTGGTGTCGGTTGATACCCGTAGGCTGCGTGAAGCGCCGGCACAGGGACGCAGGCATCGAACGCTGCGCCTCGGCGAATCGTCTCGGCGGGGTCGCCCCGTGACATGTGACGGTGACGTGAGGACGAGGAAGGTTCAGCCGTCGTCGAGGATCCCGCAGCGTCCTGCCATGACGTGCCTGCCCGGCTGAAGCGGCGGCGATTTTAGCAAATTCGACTGCCTCGACAACGCTTCATCGAAGACGCCTGCCTCATCGCCGGATGGGGTAGGCTGAAGAGACCCATCCACCAGGAGTCCCTCATGTTCAACACCACGGCCTGGAACCGCATCCGCTATGGACTCTACGCGCCGGTCTACGACCTGGTGGCCGAGCGCGCCTTCCGCGAGGCGCGCCGCAGGGCCGTGGCGCAGGTAGACTGGCATCCCGGCATGCGTGTGCTGCTGGTCGGGGCCGGCACCGGGCTCGACCTGCCCTGGCTGCCCCGCGACATCGAGCTGCACGCCACCGATCTCGCGCCGGCCATGGTGCGGCGCCTCGAACGCCGCGCCGAGGGCCTCGGTCGCGATGTCCAGGCCGAGGTGATGGACGCCGAGCGGCTCGACTACCCCGACGATCACTTCGATGTGGTGGTAATGCACCTGATACTGGCGGTGATGCCCGACCCGGGGCGGGGGCTGGCCGAGGCCCGCCGGGTGCTGAAGGGCGACGGCCAGCTCTGCGTGATGGACAAGTTCCAGGCCGATGCGCGCCCGGCGAGCCTGCCCCGCCGCGGGCTCAACGCCCTCACCTCGGCCATCGCCACCGACATCACCCGCCAGGCCCGGCCGCTGCTGGAGAGCGCCGGCTTCGTGATCGAGCAGGACACCCCGGTGATGATGGGCACGCTGTTTCGCGCCCTGCTGGCCCGCCCCGCCTGATCAGACCGAGCGGCCGGCCCCATATGCTCGCCGCGGCGGCGGCGCCAGGGTGCACCAGACGCCGCCGATCACCACCAGGCTGCCGACCACCTGCACCGCGAGGATGGTGTCGCCGAGCCACCACCAGGCCCCCAGCATGGTGAACACCGGCAGCAGGTTCAGGTAGATCGCGGCGCGGGTCGGCCCGAGATCGCCCAGCGCACTGCTGTAGAGCAGCAGCGCCACCACAGAGGGGAAGATGCCGAGATAGCCAAGCCCGGCCCACTCGGCGGCGGAAAGGCGCGGCACCACCTGCCAGGCGCCCTCCCAGAGGGCGATGGGCATCAGCGTCAGGTTGGCGATGGCCAGCATCACCAAAAGCCCCCCATAGCGCGGAAAGCGCGCCATGTGCTGCTTGATCAGCAGCGAATAGCCCACCCAGACCAGCACCGCCAACCCCATGATCAGATCCCCCGGATTGATCCCGCCGGGCGAGAGCGTGGCGCCCTCCCCCGCGGTGATCACCACCACGGCCCCGGCCAGGGAGACCCCCACGCCGAGCCACTGCAGGGGACGGAAGCGCTCGCCCAGCAGCAGCACGCTGGCGAGCAGGGTCGCCACCGGTACCAGGCTCTCGAGGATGGCGACGTTGGTCGGCAAGGTGAACTTCAGCGCCGCGTAGATCAGCGCATTGAAGAAGGTCACCCCGGTGAGGGCGAGGCCCAGCAGCGGGCGCCAGTGGCGACGAAACACCGGCCAGTCCCGGCGCGCCTGGTGCCAGCCCAGCGGCAACACGACGAGCAGCGCGATGGCCACCCGGCCCAGCGAGATGGTGAAGGGCGGCAGGTCGCCAAGCGCCTTGCCGACCAGGATGTTGCCGGAAAAGATCATCACCACCAGCAGCAGGAAGAGGTGGGGGCGCAGCGCGCTCATGGTGCCTCCATGGCAGGAAAGGGTCAGGCCAGGCGTTCCTCGCGGGGCGTGATGCCGAAGTGATTGCGGTAGGCGGTGGAGAAGTGGGCCGCCGAGGAGAAGCCGGTCAGCAGGGCGATCTCGCCGGCGGGGTGGTCGCTCTCGCGCAGCAGGCGACGCGCCCGCTGCAGGCGCAGGTCCAGGTAGTAGCGGCTGGGCACCGCTTGCAGGTACTTCTTGAAGAGGCGCTCGAGCTGACGCCGCGAGATGCCCAGGTGCTCGGCCAGCTCGTGGGTGGTCAGCGGCTCCTCGATGTTGGCCTCCATCAGCGCCACCGCCTCGGCGAGGCTCTCAGGCGCATGGCTAAGCCGCGAGCGCAGCGGCATCTGCTGGGGCTCGTCGCCCATGCGGATGCGCTCCAGCACGAAGTGCTCGGAGATGCGCTCGGCGAGCCGCGGGCCGTGCTGGCTGCCGACCAGGGTCATCATCATGTCCATGGCGGCGGTGCCGCCGCCGCAGGTCAGGCGATCACGATCGATCTCGAAGAGCTGGCGCGAGAGGCGCACCTGGGGGAAGTCGTCGGCCACGGCGTCGAAGCGCTGCCAGGGCAGCGTGGCCCGGTAGCCGTCGAGCACCCCGGCCCGGGCCAGCACCTCGGTGCCGCCGCCGATGCCGCCCAGCAGCACCCCGGCGCCGGCGAGCCGGCGCAGCCAGTCGACCAGGGCCTCGGGGACACGACCGGCGAGCGGCCCGGGGGCGCACACCAGTAGCAGGTCCAGCGGCTCATCCACCTCGCCGATGCCGGCCTGGGGCATCAGCGCCTGCTGGGAGGCGCTCGCCACCGGGCCCGACGCGGTCGCGAAGGTGGTGAGTCGATAGAGCGGACGCCCTTCCAGCCGGTTGGCCACGAACAGCGGCTCGGTGGCGCAGGCCTCGGCCAGCAGGGAGAAGCCGGGCAGCACCACCACGCCGACATGCCGCGAAATCGACATGCTCGGTGAGGCCATCGAAGACTCGGGCATGGGGCGCTCTCGTTACGGGTGAAAGGTCACAGTCTATCCAATGACGACGCTCTCGACAGCCGTCCGGACGCGACGACGCCGGGCACGGGGCCCGGCGTCGCAGCGCGAGGAATGGCGAACGGTCAGCTGCCAAGGCCGATCACCAGCAGACCGATCACCACGGCGGCCACCGCCACGATCAGCACGATCAGCAGCCACGACATTCCCCCGGCGGGTTGCCTGGCCTCGGGCTGCTCCACGTCCGGCTCGGGGTGCTCGAAGTCCTCGGGCTGGCTCACTTCCTTGAGGTGCTGCAGCTCCTCTTCCGGCGTCTTGCTGTCGCGGGTATCCATGGCACGACTCCTTCGCTGGAGAACCGATCCCGCGACCTGCACATCTGACGCAAACGCGGGTCCTACAGGTTCACGACATCGAAGTCGGCGACCGGGTTCACCTCGGCGTCGTAATCCACGTCGTCGCGCTCGAAGCCGAACAGCTTCAGGAAGTCGTGCTTGTAGCCAGCGTAGTCGGTGATCTCGAAGAGGTTCTCGGTGGTCACCTGGGGCCACAGGTCCTGGCAGGCCTGCTGGACGTCGTCACGCAGCTCCCAATCGTCCAGGCGCAGGCGGCCGGCCTCGTCGGTCTCGGCGCTGCCGCCATAGAGTCGCTCGCCGAACAGGCGGTTGAGCTGATCGATGGTGCCCTCGTGCAGACCCTTCTCCTTCATCACGCGGTAGACCATGGCGATGTAGAGCGGCATGACCGGAATGGCCGCGCTGGCCTGGGTGACCACCGACTTGAGCACCGCCACGTTGGCGCCGCCGCCGGTGGCCGCGAGACGCTGGCCGATCTCGCCGGCAGCGCGATCCAGGTCTTCCTTGGCCTTGCCCAGCGCCCCGTGCCAGTAGATCGGCCAGGTGATCTCGGTGCCGATATAGCTGAAGGCCACGCTGCGCGCGCCCGGCGCCAGCACGCCGGCGCGGTCCAGAGCATCGATCCACAGCTCCCAGTCCTCGCCGCCCATCACCGCCCTAGTGTCCTCGATCTCCTGCTCGGTGGCGGGCTCGACCTCGGCCTCGATGATGGCGTCCTTGTTGGTGTCGATGGCGGTGGCGCGGTAGGTCTCGCCGATCGGCTTGAGGCTGGAGCGCTTGAGCTCGCCCGAGTCGGGCAGCTTGCGCACCGGCGAGGCCAGCGAGTAGACCACCAGGTCCACCTGACCCATGTCCTGCTGGATCAGCTCGATGGCCTTCTCGCGCGCCTCATGGGAGAAGGCGTCGCCGTTGATCGACTTGCTGTAGAGCCCTTCCTGCTTGGCGAACTTGTCGAAGGCCGCGCTGTTGTACCAGCCGGCGGTGCCGGGCTTCTTCTCGGTGCCGGGCTTCTCGAAGAACACGCCCAGGGTGTCGGCGCCGTAGCCGAAGGCCGCGGTGACGCGCGCCGCCAGGCCGTAGCCGCTGGAGGCACCGATCACCAGCACCTTCTTCGGGCCCTTGGCCTTGTCCAGGCCGCGGGCGCGAGTCGCCTCGATCTGCTCGAGCACGTTCTGCTCGCAGCCGACGGGATGAGTGGTGGTGCAGATGAAACCGCGGACCTTGGGCTTGATGATCACGACAGACCTCGTTTTTGCTGACGGACACGACGGCCTGACACGGCCGCCGGACTCGAATGAGTGGCACGAACGCATGAGCCGTGCCGGAGTGGGCCACATTCTAGCGGCAAGGGCGCCGGCTGTCCGCCCTTGAGGCCACTGCCCGGCTGGTGCAGGATTGCGAGCGTGGCCCGAGCGGCAAACCTGGCAGGAGAGAGTGGATGGATGCGCAGACCCTGGTCGATGAGCGCGGCGAGCTGTGGCTCGCGCTAGCCCCGCTGTGGCTGGAACGCGAGCCCCGCGAGACCGACTACGCGCGCATGATCGCCGAGATAGAGCGCCACGAGCTGAGCCTGCGCGACCTGGAGTGGATCTTTCGCCTGGAGCTCGCCCCGGTGATGGCCCGCCACCAGCTGTCGGTGGCCGGCGAGTGGCGCTCCTTCAACGACTATCAGCTGATGCAGCAGCTGGTGTCCCACAACCTGCGACTCAAGGGCTGGCGACGCAAGAGCTGGGCGCTGTTCTCGGGACTGACCACCATGATGACCCGCCATCGCTGGAACGAGCTGATCGGGCGGCTGATGGTCGAGCGCGGCGAGACGCCCTGAGCCCGTTCCGAAATCAGGGCTCGTCCAGCGCCTTCTCCAGCGCCTCGCGCAGCTCCGTCTCGCCGTCGCGGGGGGAGAAGCGGCGGATCACCCGGCCGTCGCGGCCGACCAGGAACTTGGTGAAGTTCCACTTGATCATGCCCGTGCCCAGCACCCCCGGCGCCTGGCGCTTGAGCTCGACGAAGAGGGGATGGGCGCCGTTGCCGTTGACGCGCACTTTCTCCATCAGCGGGAAGGAGACGCCGAACTCCTGCTCGGCGAAGCGGCTGAAGTCCAGTGCCGACTCCGGCGACTGGCGCGCAAACTGGTTGCAGGGGAAGGCCAGCACGGTGAAGCCGCGGTCGCGATAGCGCACGTAGAGGTGCTCGAGGTCGCGCAGCTGGGAGGTGAAGCCGCACTGGCTGGCCACGTTGACGATCAGCAGCACCTGACCCCGCAGGGCGCGGAGGTTGAAGGGCTGGCCGCTCTGGGTGCGGCATTCGTGGTCGTGAATGGTCATCAATCGGGCTCGCTCGTTGAGCCTCCTACGATGCCACGCCGGTTCCTGACGCGCCAGTCCCAGCCCCTCAGCCACTGGTTCCACTCATCTCAGCCTCGCCGCGGCCTCGGCAGGCGGCGGCGCACCTCGGCCACCCGCCGCGACAGACGCCGACGACACACGGCCCGCTCGGGCGCCTCGAGCGGGGCATAGGCGAGCCGCTCGAGGTCATGGGCGCAGTCGTTGAGGGCCCGGGCCGCCGCCCCGGCATGGGGCGCGATGCGCCGCAGGTGGGCGGCGGGCGACTCCCCGGGCACCGCCGCCAGCCCGCGACGGGCCAGCCAGGCCTGCAGGGCGCCGACCAGGCGTCGTTCGTCCCGCTGGAGCCGCCATCGCCCCACGCCCAGGCACGCCAGCAGCGCACCGCCCGCCGCCACGACCAGCACGGCTGCCAGGCCAAGCGTCGTTGCCAGCACGCCGCGCCCCGGCAGCCAATCATCCAGCCGCGCCCAGAGCTCGTGCCAGCCATCGCTCAGCCGCGCCAGCAGCGAGTGTCGCGACTCGCGCTGATAGCCGATCACCCCGCGCTGCCAGCGATACTCCAGCCGCTCCCAGCCCAGGCGCAGCCGGTTCGCCCAGCCCAGCTCGCGCAGGCGTAGCGCCGAGAAGCGGGCGTCGGCCAGGAAGGCCTCGGCCCCCTCCTCGACCGCCTGGGGGCCCTGCTCGATACGCTCCGGGGCGATCACCGCCGTGGGGTCCAGGCGCTGCCAGCCGCCCTCCCGCCAGACCTCCACCCAGGCGTGGGCATCGTAGTCGCGCACCGTGTAGTAACCGTCCGGATGGCGCTCACCACCCAAGAAGCCCGCCACCACTCGCGCCGGAATGCCCGCCATGCGGGCCATCACGGCGGCCGCCGAGGCGTAATGGCTGCAGTAGCCGGCCCGGCTGTCGAACAGGAAGTCATCGACGCGATCCTCGCCGACGAGACGCGGCGGCGAGAGCGTATAGCGGTAGGGGGCCTCGCCGAAGCGCGCCATCATCGCCGCGAGGTAGGCGTCCGGGTCGCCGCCGCTCTCGCGCCAGAGTCGCTCGACCAACGCCCGGGTGCGCGGGTTGGCCTCCACCGGCAGCAGGCGGTGCCAGCGCGACCCAGCGGGATCGGGATAGGCCGGCGCCGCGCCGCTGCTGTCGAGGCGCAGCAGGCCGCGGGAGCTCAGCGCGGCGAGCCCCTCCAGGGTGCCGTCGGCCAGGTAGCGCTGGGCCTGCCCGGTGGCGAGCGGGGCGCCCAGGGAGGGCCGCCAGGGGCGGCTGTCGGGCTCCAGCAGCAGCTCGGCACTGAAGCGCGCGGTCGCCGGCGCCTGCCAGGGGGAGCGCGCGCCCACCCCGACGAAGGCCTCGACGGGACGTTCCAGGGTCGCGGCCAGCTGCTCGGGGGTGGCCCGCGACCAGCGGATCCCGTCGAAGTGCGACAGGGTATAGACCCGCCAGTAGCGCTCGCCCGGAGCGGGCTCGGGGCCCTGGAAGCTTGCCCGGAAGGCGCGCCCGGCGCTGCGCGAGAGCTCGGCGATGTCGCCCGGGGCGATCTGATCGGAGAGCCCGGTGGAGGCCCGATCCAGTCGCGGCATGCTCCACAGCGGCCCCAGGCGCGGGAAGGTGACGAACAGCAGCGCCATCAGCGGCGCCGAGAGCACCAGCAGCCAGGCCATCTCGCGCCACGCCTGGCGACGGTCGCGGCCGCCGGCGAGCCGCACCAGCGACTGCAGCAGCCAGGCCACCGCCAGCAGCGCCCCGGCGGCCATCGGCAGGCCCTGATCGTGGAGGAAAGCCACGGCCGTGGCGATCAGGCCGATCATCACCACGACCCGGGCATCGCGTCGATCCTGGGTCTCGAGCAGCTTGAGCAGGTAGACGCCGAGCAGCAGGCCGATCAGGCCATCCATGCTGCCCAGCGTGCCGTACTGAGCGCGCAGCGCCAGCACCAGCCCACCCACGGCGGCGATCCTCCTCACCACGCCGACGCGGGGCAGGCCGCGACGCCACTGCAGCCACCGATAGCCGGCCACCGCCAGGGCCAGCGCCACGAGCCAGACGGGCATCCAGGCCAGGTGCAGCGCCAGCACCAGGCACTGGCCGATGAACAGCTGGCGCAGCAGGCCACCGTCCAGGCGCCGACCATCGGCGAACGGCGCCACGCTGTCGCTCAGGGCGTCTCGATGAGCGGCACGAGAAGCCGAGCGAGGATCGCTCATCGCGCGCCCTCCCCCGCCGGCAGACCGAAGCGCGCCAGGGCATCCAGCGCCCGGCGGCGCTGGCCGTCGCCCTCCCCCTGGGCCAGGGTCAGGCCCGGCAGCCGCAGGCCATAGCGCTCCCCGGCGCGATGGTGGGCGAGCACCCGACCACAAAGCAGCGACAGGCGCCGCTCCGGGTCGCCGCGACAGGCGTCGTAGTCGAGCCAGCGCTCATGGCGGGGCGGCGCGCTAAACTGCTTGGTGGCGAGCACCCCGCTGCGGCTCCACTGTTTCCAGGCCACCTGGCCGGGGCTGTCGCCGGGCTGGAAGCGGCGCAGCCCGGCGAAGTCACCGGCGTCCTCGTCCGCACCAGCCTGGCGCGCCGCCGGCGCCTCCTCCTCCAGCGGGTGGGGCCAGACCAGCAGCTCGGCGTCGTGGCTCACCCAGGCCACCACGCGCACCAGGCCCAGCGGCCAGCGCGTCTCGATGCGCAGCCAGGGCAGCGCCACGCTGCCGCGCCTGGGCGTCGGCAGGGCCAGTTCGGCCTCGCCGACGCCCTCGTCGATATCCAGCCAGGCGTGGGCGCCATCGCAGTGCAGCTCCAGGGCCGTGCGCGCCCGGCGGGCCCGCAGCACCGCGCGAAGGCGCGCCTCGCCGCCGGCGAAGGCCTCGCGGGGCAGGCGCAACCCAGGCGTGACGCCCAGCAGGTTGAGCCAGCCGCGCAGCAGCGCCACCACGCCGATACCGAACAGCCAGAAGGCCAGCACGTAGGCCAGGTTGTTCTGGTAGTTGATGCCGAACAGCAGCAGCACGACCACCAGGGTCGCCCAGCCCAGGCCGAAGCGGGTAGGAATCAGGAACAGCCGCCGCTGGGGCAGCGGCGCGTCGATCGGGGTGGCCAGGCGACTGCGCCACCAGCGGCGCAGCCGCTCACGGCGCGGTGCACGGGGCGCCACCCCGGCCGCCACGCTCACCCCATCACCGACACGCGGGTCAGCAGATGGCGCGCCAGGGCCTCGCCCTCCTCGCGCGGCCCGTTGCTGAGCCGGTGCCCCGCCACCGGGGCCCACACCGCCTGGACGTCCTCGGGCAGCACGTGGTCGCGCCCCTCGAGCAGCGCCCAGCCCCGCGCCGCCTGCAGCAGGGCCAGCACGCCGCGGGTGGAGAGCCCCCAGGCGAACTCGGGATGCTCGCGGCTGGCCGCGGCCAGCGCCTGCACGTAGTCGAGCAGCGCCTCGGCCACGTGGATGCGATCCAGCCGCGCCTGCCAGGCCCGCAGCCGCTCGGCGTCGAGCAGCACCGGCAGCGAGGCGAGCCGCGCCCGCCCGGCCTGGCCGCGCAGGATCTCGCGCTCAGCCCGCGGGTCCGGATAGCCCAGCGAGAGGCGCATCAGGAAGCGGTCGAGCTGCGATTCCGGCAGAGCGAAGGTGCCGGCCTGCTCCTGGGGGTTCTGGGTCGCGATGACGAAGAAGGGATCCGGCAGCGAGCGGGTCTCGCCCTCCACGCTCACCCGCCCCTCCTCCATGGCCTCGAGCAGCGCGCTCTGGGCCTTGGGGGTCGCACGGTTGATCTCGTCGGCGAGCACCAGGCCATGGAAGATCGGCCCGGGATGGAAGCGGAAGCTGCCCTCGCGCGGGTCGAAGACCGAGACGCCGAGCACGTCGGCGGGCAGCAGGTCGCTGGTGAACTGCAGGCGCTGCATGTCGAGCCCGGCGACCCGCGCCAGGGCCTGGGCCAGCGTGGTCTTGCCAAGACCGGGCAGGTCCTCGATCAGCAGGTGGCCCCGGGCCAGCAGGCAGCAGAGGGCCAGGCGCACCTCCCGGGGCTTGCCGAGCACCACCCCCTCGAGGGCGGCGAGCAGGGCGTCCAGGTCATCCAGCTGAGCGGGTCGGTTCATGGCCTGGCCTTGAGCTTGGGCTTGATCTTGAGTTCTAGTTCGCCGGCGGCCCGCAGGGCCTCGACCGCCTGGCGGGTATCCGGGGTGATGCCCTCCAGGGCCAGGGCCTCGTCGGGCGCCAGCCAGAAGGCGTCGGCCACCTCCTCGGCCTGCAGGGTCAGCGGCCCGTCGTGATCGACCAGGAAGACGCTGCCGAAGATATGGTTACCGCGCTCGGCATGCACGAACTCCAGGGCGTGGCGCAGCGGCACGCCGCGGATGCCCAGCTCCTCGGCCAGCTCGCGGCGCGCCGCCACGTGCACCGCCTCGCCGGCCCCCACCACCCCGCCGGCGGCCAGGTCCAGGCCGCCCGGGAAGACCTCCTTGGTCAGGGTGCGGCGCTGCACGCAGAGCTCGCCGCGGGCGTTGCGCACCACGATATAGGTGGCCCGGTGCCAGAAACGAAAGCGCCGCATGGCGGCCCGCGGCGCGCTGCCGCAGGGGCGGTTGCGGGTATCCACCAGCTGGATCTGCTCATCGGCGATGAACGGCTCGGGCGGCGCGTCGGCCTGGGTGGGTTGCACGGTCATGGGGGACTCCAGTGAAATTGCCTTCAGCCTAACCAGTCGCGGCACAAGCGTCACGCCACGCGTTGACCGCCCACGGGGCGCCGACCATGCTCAGGGAAGGCCCCATTCGCGGAGCTCGACCATGTCCGACGCCACCGCCCGCAGCCGCCTCGCGACCCACACGGTGACCAACCAGCCCGCCCCACAGAGCGCGCGCGACCTGCTCGCGGAGGACGCCCCGCTGTGCGAGGCGCTGGTCCGCGAGGCGCCGGACTGGGTGGCCAGAAATCTCGCGCCCCTGGGCCGCGAGGCCGGCAGCGCCGAGGTCCAGGCGCTGGGCGAGGCCGCCAACCGCTACCCGCCGGAGCTGCGCCTGTTCGACCGCCACGGCCGGCGGCTCGACGAGGTGAGCTACCACCCGGCCTACCACGCGCTGATGCATCTCGCCATCGACCGGGGCGTCCACGCCGTGGCCTGGCAGGAGGAGGGGCGCGGCGGCCACCAGGCCCACGTCGCCGCCCTCTACCTGCTGACCCAGGCCGAGCCCGGGTTCTGCTGCCCGATCACCATGACCCACGCCGCCATGCCGGTACTGCGTCAGTCACCCGCCGTCGAGGCCCGCTGGGCGCCGGGCCTGCTGGCCTGGGACTACGACCCCCGCGTCCTGCCAGCCACCGAGAAGAGCGGCCTGACCTTTGGCATGGCGATGACCGAGAAGCAGGGCGGCAGCGACGTGCGGGCTAATTCCACGCGAGCCGACCCCCTCGCCCACTCCAAGCGAGCCGCCCCCCTCGCCACCACGCGCGCCGAACCCCACTCGACCTCGAGGGATGACGGCTGGTGCCTGACGGGTCACAAATGGTTCTGCAGCGCCCCGATGTCCGATGCCTTCCTGACCCTCGCCCAGACCGACGAGGGCCTCTCGTGCTTTCTGGTGCCGCGCTTCACGCCAGACGGTGAGCGCAATGCCATCGAGCTGCAGCGCCTCAAGGAGAAGTGCGGCAACCGCGCCAATGCCTCGGCGGAGATCGAGTACCGCGGCGCCTGGGCCGAGGCGGTCGGCGAGCCCGGGCGCGGCATCGCTACCATCCTCGAGATGGTCCAGCAGACCCGGCTCGATGCCGCCACTGCCCCGGTGGGCATGATGCGCCAGGCGCTGGTGGAGGCCTGGCGGCACGTGCGCGAGCGGCACGCCTTCGGCCGTGCCCTGGCCGAGCAGCCGCTGATGCAGGTGCTGCTGGCCGACATGGCCGTGGAGGTGGAGGCCGGCCTGGCCCTCTCGCTGCGCGCCGCCCGGGCCTTCGATGGCGCGGCCCGCGGCGAGGCGTCGGAGGCCGCCCTGGCCCGACTGCTGCCCACTCTGGCCAAGTACTGGCACAACAAGCGCACGCCCGCCTTCATGGCCGAGGCCATGGAGTGTCTCGGCGGCATCGGCTACGTGGAGGAGACGCCGCTCGCCCGGCTCTATCGCGAGGCGCCGGTCAACTCGATCTGGGAGGGCTCGGGGAACGTGATCTGCCTGGACCTGCTGCGGGTGCTGGCCCGCCATCCGGCGTCGCTTGAGGCGGTGCGCGAGGAAGTCGTCGCCGCTCGCGGTCGCCAGGCCGACCTCGACCGCGCCTGGACGAACCTGGAGGCGGAGCTTGGCGCAGCGCCGGACACGCTCGAGCCGCGTGCCCGCTGGCTGGCCCAGCGCCTCGCCCAGTGTCTGCAAGGGGCGCTGCTGCTGCGCCATGGCCCGCCGGCGGTGGCCGAGACCTTCTGCCGCTCGCGGCTGGGGAGCGAGGCCGGCCCGGCCTACGGCGTGCTGCCCGGCGACGCCCCGCTGGCGGCGCTGCTGGCGCGGATCGGCGACTGAGCGCCGGCCAGCGCCAGGATATCCGCGGCGGGCATCGGCCGCCCCAGGCCGAAGCCCTGGGCGTGGGTGCAGCCAAAGCGCTCCAGGGTCGGCAGGCAGGCGAGATCCTCGATCCCCTCGGCCACCACCCGGATGCCCAGCCGGCGCCCGAGCAGCGCCACCGCCTCGACGATGGCGGCATCCTGGGAATCCTCGAGCAGGCGGCTGACGAAGCTGCGATCGACCTTGAGCTCGCTGATCGGCAGCAGCTGCAGCCGCGCCAGCGACGAGAAGCCCACCCCGAAGTCATCCACCGAGACCTCCAGGCCGCTCAGGTGCAGCCGGGCCGCGACCTCGCTGCCGAGCAGCTCGTCCTCCATGGCCGCGGTCTCGGTGATCTCCAGCACCACCGGCGACTCGCCCAGCGTGCGGCGCCCCTCGCTGACCAGCGATAGCAGCTCCGGGCACATCAGATCATCGGCGGTGACGTTGACCGAGAGCGACAGGGAAAGCCCGGCCTGGCGCCAGCGGTGGGCGTCCTCGAGGGCGAGCTGCAGCACGCGGCGGGTCAGGTGGCGGTTCTGGTCGGGCGTCAGCAGGGGCAGGAAGCGGCCGGGCACCAGCAGGCCCGCCACGGGGTGGGCCCAGCGCACCAGCGCCTCGACGCCGCTCAGGCGACCGGTGGAGAGCTCGAACTGAGGCTGATAGTGGAGCGTGATCTCCTGGCGGGCGAAGGCGCGGTCCAGCTCCTCGAGGCGACATGGATGGAGCGCATCCGGCTCATCGTCCGGGGCGTCGTCCTCAAGTCGCTGGCGCAGCTCGGCGAGGCGCATCGGCTTGTCCAGGGAGAGCAGCATCGAAAGCCCCAGGGCCTGGCCCAGCCGCTCGGCGATGCGCACGATCTTGCGCTCGACCCCGCTGAGCAGCAGCACCCGGCCGCGGTAGCCGCACTCGGCGAGCCGGCGCAGCATGGAGAAGCCATCGTGCTGGCCGAACTCGAGGGCCATGATGACCAGGTGCGGGCGGCGCGCCACGACCTCACCGATCAGGTGCTGGCCCTGGCGACAGTAGCGAGATTCCATTCCCAGAGTACGCAGCTGCAAGGAGAGCGTGGCGGCGGCATCGGGGTCCTCCTCGAGCACCACGGCCAGCCGCGAGGCCTGCATTGTCAGATCGTTCATCCAGGATGATTCCGGCCAGAAGACTCGCTTTCAGCCTATCAGCAAAACGCCTGACTCACCGGTTCGAGAAGCGTCATGCCAATCAACGCTGGGATTCCATCGTGATAATGAGCCAGGAGGCTCAGACGAACGGATCAGCCGAGCGGCCCCGCCACCACCCTCAGCGCCAACGCCAGCAGCAGCACCCCGGTGAGGCGGTTGAGCCAGTGGGCGCGCGCCTGCAGCCACGGCAGCACCCGCGAGTGCGACAGGCCCACCGCCACCAGCACGTACCAGCCGGCATCGATGACCATCGCCGTGCCCACCACCAGCGCCTTGGCCGCGAGACTCATCTCCGGGGTGACGAACTGGCTGAGCAGCGCGATGAAGAAGAGCATCAGCTTGGGGTTGCCCAGGGCCACCAGCATGCCCTCGCGGGCGGCCTGGCGGCGGCTGGTGGCGCTTCCCGTGGCGCTCAGGGCACCCGCCCGGCCGGCTCTCAGGGCCTGGATGCCGAGCCATGCCAGGTAGGCGGCCCCCGCCCAGGTGATCACCTGGAACAGCGTCGGCAGGCGCACGATCACCGCGCCCAGCCCCCACACCGTCAACAGCGCATAGAGGCCCACGCCCAGGGCATGGGCGAGCGCCGCCGAGACGCCCGGCATGCGCCCGCCGCCCAGGGTGTGGCGCAGCACCATGGCCAGGCTCGGGCCGGGCGACATGGCGCCCATGGCGCAGACCGCGGCCAGTGACAGCCATAACGAAAAGGGCATGTACCGCCTCCTGAATCCCGGGCATTACTGTGGTTCACGGCTATTCTCGCTGGTCACATAGCCGCAGAACCTAGCGTCAATAGTTAGGGAACAGTGTTTACAAACACTGTTTTTATACTAGCCTGAGCGAATAGGGAATCATGTAGCCGCAGACTCGATTCCCGCTCCCGCTGGCACGGGCGGCAAGACCCTCACCTGCACATACCGTCAAGCATCCTGAGCCAGCGCCCTTACAAGAGACTTTGAGGTGAGACTGCCGTCATGACAATCGCCATAGCCACCCCGCTCGCATCCAGCTGGCAGCACGTCCATGCCGACTGGTGGCAGGACGCTCAAGGCAACGACATCCATCTTGTCGAGATCGATGGCGACGCACTCTACCACTGCCACCACGCCGGATCGCCGCTGCCCTGGGATGCGGTGGCCACCAGCCTGGGCGAGGCCATGGCGATCGCCTCGAGGCCCCCGGAATACCGGTGCACAACGCCGTGATGCTCTGCAAGGTGAGGTAGCCGGCCCGAGTGATCTACTGAACTTGAACAGCGGCGGGAGATGCACGACAGGCGCCTACCGGTGAAACTGGCCTTCCCGCTCGGGCTGCCAGAGGATGGCGTCGATGCGCAGTCGCGACTCGCGGCCGCCCGGCAGTGGCCAGACGATAGTATCGCCGATGCGCAGGCCCAGCAGGGCCGCCCCGACCGGCGCCATCACCGAGATGCCGTCCTCGGTGGTGCTCAGCGCATGGGGATACACCAGGGTGCGGATGATCTGGCGGTCGCGGTCTAGGTCGGTGAACTGCACCTGGCTGCACATGCTGACCACGTCCTCGGGCACGTCCTTCGGGTCGACCACCTCGCCGCGCGCCAGCTCCTCCTCGAGGGCCTCGGCCACCGCCAGGGTGTCGTCGTCGGCATCGTCGATGAGCCGCTGCAGCCGCTCGGCATCGAGCCGGTTGATGATAAGGGGGGGACGCGTCGTCATAAGGCCTCCTGGACAACGTCAACGCTGATTACACGCTTACGGGGTTGCCAACGAAAACAGTCCTCCACCGACGATAGGGCGAAGGACTGTGAGCCAACTACTCTACGCCATCCGAACAGCCGGCAACAGTCCTCGGCGACAGCGCCACGGGAAGACTGCAGCCAAGGCGATCAGGCAGTTACACTGCGGGAACACCCGCACGGAGACATCCTGATGTCGGTTCGCACCCTGGCCATCGCCCTGCTGATCGCGGGCGCCCTGCTGCCGATCATCGGCTGGCAGACCGAGAGCCCCGTTGGCTTCGTCGGCCCCGCCCTGCTGCTGCTCGGCGGCCTGCTGCTGTGGACACGCAAGCGCCATGGCCGGTGAGGCCACCGACCCCGAGCCCGAGACCACCCGGGGCGACCTCGGCCGGCTGCTGGCGCGGGTTCAGGGGGCCGGGCGCCACGCCGAGAGCGTCAGCCTCGAGGCGATCCTCGATAGCCTCGGCCAGCGCTCCTTCGCCCCTTTCCTGCTGGTGGCGGGGCTCGTCACCCTGGCACCGCTGATCGGCGACATCCCCGGCGTGCCCACCCTGATGGCGGCGCTGGTGGTGCTGGCCGCCGTGCAGCTGCTGGCCGGGCGGGAGCATATCTGGCTGCCGAACTGGCTGCTGCGGCGCCGTGTCTCCCGGGCGCGCTTCGTCGCGGTCATCCGCTGGATGCAGCGACCGGCGCACTGGATCGACCGCCTGCTCAAGCCGCGCCTGACGCTGCTCACCCGCCCGCCGGCGCACCTCCCCGTGGCCCTGACCTGCCTGCTGATCGCCCTGGCCATGCCGCCCATGGAGGTGGTGCCCTTCACCGCCAGCGGCGCGGGGCTCGCCCTGACCCTGTTCGCCCTGGCGCTGCTCGCCCACGACGGCCTGATGGCCCTACTAGGCTATTTCCTGACCTTCGGCACCTTGACCATGGTGATCATCGGCCTGGCCTGAGGCACTCGGGCTGCTCAGCTACGGGCTCTAATCCCTGATCAACGCCGGCTTCCGGGATACCAGCGTCGACTGATCGGGCACGCGGAAACGCCACGCTTGATGGAAAGCGCAGGAATCGAAAGATCGAGATGGATGGTGCTGGTGAGGCGCCACTGAGGGCGGGATGGTGCTGGTACCGGCGGTCGGACTCGAACCGACAAGAGGTTGCCCTCGGCGGATTTTGAATCCGCTGCGTCTACCAATTCCGCCACGCCGGCAACGCGGGAAGCATTATACGTGGGCGCCGGGGGAGGTCAATCGGCCGGCTGACTTCGCCGCGTCGAGGCGGTATCCTAGCGGGCTTTGCGCGGCTCACCGCGAGCCGCCCACGACGCCCCTCTTCCGGACCGAAACGTCTCATGCAGCGTGCCGACTTCCACTACGAGCTCCCCGAGGCGCTGATCGCGCGCTATCCCTCCGAACAGCGCAGCGACTGCCGCCTGCTGTGCGTCGATGGCAAGAGCGGAACTCTCGCCCACCGCCGCTTCCCCGACCTGGTCGAGCTGCTCGAGCCCGGCGACCTGCTGGTGTTCAACGATACTCGGGTGATTCCCGCCCGCCTGCATGGCCACAAGGCCAGCGGCGGCAAGGTGGAGATGCTGCTCGAGCGCCCGCTGGACGCCCACCGCGGCCTGGCGCACCTGCGCTCGAGCAAGTCGCCGAAGCCCGGCACCGAGCTGATCTTCGAGGGCGACATCCGCGCCGTGGTGGAGGGGCGCCGGGACGCCCTGTTCGAGCTGCGCTTTCTCGGCGAGACGCCGCTGATCGCGCTGCTCGAGGCTCACGGCCACATGCCGCTACCGCCCTATATCACCCGCGAGGATGAGCTGGCCGACCGCGAGCGCTACCAGACCGTCTATGCGCGCCGCGACGGCGCGGTGGCCGCGCCCACCGCCGGCCTGCACTTCGACGAGCCGCTGCTCGAGCGGCTGGCCGAGAAGGGCGTGGAGAGCGCCTACGTCACCCTGCACGTGGGCGCCGGCACCTTCCAGCCGGTGCGCGCCGACGACATCCGCGAGCACCACATGCACAGCGAGTGGATCGAGGTGAGCGAGACCGCCTGCGAGCAGGTGCGCCGCGCCCGAGCGGCGGGCCGCCGGGTGATCGCGGTAGGCACCACCAGCGTGCGCTGCCTGGAGTCGGCCTGCCTGAAGAGCGGCGCTGATCGTCAACAGGGGGACGAGATCGCCCCCTACCGCGGCGAGACCGACATCTTCATCTACCCGGGCTACGAGTGGCGGGTGGTCGACGCTCTGGTGACCAACTTCCACCTGCCGGAGTCGACCCTGCTGATGCTGGTGTCGTCCTTCGCCGGCTATGACACGACGATGGCGGCCTACCGGGAGGCGGTGGCCGAGCGCTACGCCTTCTTCAGCTACGGCGACGCCATGTTCCTGGAGCGCGCGCGCTGAGCCGCCCGTTCTCTTTCGACCATCCTTTTCGGACCGCCCTGACACCCGGGCCCCGCCTGCCGTTAGCACGGGGTCCCTTCGAGGCACAGCGAGACTCCCATGCGTAAAGAGAGCTTCATGACATTCGAGCGCCTGGCCAGCGACGGTCGGGCCCGGCGCGGCCGCCTGACCTTCCCGCGGGGCACGGTGGAAACGCCGGCCTTCATGCCGGTGGGCACCTATGGCACCGTCAAGGGCATGACGCCCGAGTCGGTCAAGGAGATCGGCGCCGAGATCATCCTCGGCAACACCTTCCACCTCTGGCTGCGCCCCGGCACCGAGGTGATCGAGGCCCACGGCGACCTCCACGACTTCGCCCAGTGGGACAAGCCCATCCTCACCGACTCCGGCGGCTTCCAGGTCTTCTCGCTGGGCGCCATGCGCAAGATCACCGAGCAGGGCGTGCACTTCCGCTCGCCGGTGGACGGTGCCAAGGTGTTCATGGGCCCCGAGGAGTCCATGGCCGTGCAGCGCTCGCTGGGCTCCGACGTGGTGATGATCTTCGACGAGTGCACGCCCTACCCCGCCACCGAGAAGGAAGCCGAGCTCTCCATGCAGCGCTCGCTGCGCTGGGCGATGCGCTCCCGCGAGGCCCATGGCGACTCGCCCTCGGCGCTGTTCGGCATCATCCAGGGCGGCATGTACCCGGAGCTTCGCGAAGCCTCGCTCAAGGGCCTCCTGGAGATCGGCTTCGATGGCCTGGCCATCGGCGGCCTCTCCGTCGGCGAGCCCAAGGAGGAGATGATCAAGGTGCTCGACTACCTCCCGACCTGGATGCCGGAGGACACCCCGCGCTACCTGATGGGCGTGGGCAAGCCCGAGGACCTGGTGGAGGGCGTGCGCCGCGGCGTCGACATGTTCGACTGCGTGATGCCCACCCGCAACGCGCGAAACGGCCACCTCTTCACCGCCGAGGGCACGGTCAAGATCCGCAACGCCAAGCATCGCCACGACACCGGGCCGCTGGAAGAAGGCTGCGACTGCTACACCTGCCAGAACTTCTCGCGCAGCTACCTTCACCACCTCGATCGCTGCGGTGAAATGCTCGGCTCGATGCTCAATACCATCCACAACCTGCGCCACTATCAGCGCCTGATGGCCGGTTTGCGCGGTGCCATCGAAGCGGGTACATTGGCGAACTTCGTGGAAGGCTTCTATAAGCAGCGCGGCCTGCCGGTTCCTCCCGCACCGAATTGACCCATGACCGGCCCGCCGGGCCGGTCATCCATACCTTTATTCATCACTCAGGAGATCGTCATACATGCTGGACTTCTTCATTTCCCCGGCCATGGCCCAGGATGCCGGCGCAGCCGGTGGCGGCATCGCCCAGATCGTCATGCTGGTCGGCTTCGTGGCCATCTTCTACTTCCTGCTGTGGCGCCCCCAGGCCAAGCGTGCCAAGCAGCACAAGCAGCTGATCGGCAACCTTGCCAAGGGTGACGAGATCGTCATCGGCGGCGGCATGCTGGGCCGCATCACCAAGGTGAGCGACGACAGCGAATTCCTGAGCATGGAAATCGCCGACGGTACCGAGGTCAACGTGCAGAAGAATGCCGTGGCCACCGTCCTGCCCAAGGGCACCATCAAGTCCATCTGACCCGGGCGCCCTCGCCCCCCGTCGCCGGCCACCCCCGGCCGCGGCGGGGGCCGCCCTGCGGCCGGTGCGGCAGGAGCCGCGCGACCGGCTCTCCTCTTCATTGCCCGCCCGGTCCGCCTCGTCAGCCTCTAACGTCCGCAACCTGAGGACAGGGCCCCATGCTCAACCGTTACCCCCTGTGGAAGTATCTGCTGATACTCATCGTCCTCCTCGCCGGCCTGGTCTACTCCCTCCCCAACCTCTTCCCCGAGGATCCGGCAGTCCAGATCAGCAGCGAGCGGGGCGACGCCACCATCGATGAACGCCAGCTCGAGCGCATCCGCAACGACCTCGACGAAGCCGGCATCGAGATCAACGAGGCCGAGCGCGAGGCCAACCGCGTGTTGATCCGCCTCGACAACGCCGACGACCAGATCAGGGCCCGCGACCGCATCGCCGAGATGCTCGGCAGCGACTACGTGGTGGCGCTGAACCTCGCCGAATCGACCCCCGAATGGCTGCAGTCGCTCTCCGCCTCACCCATGACCCTGGGCCTCGACCTGCGCGGCGGCGTGCACTTCCTGCTCGAGGTCGACATGGACGCCGCCCTGGAGCAGCGCCTGGAGGTCAACGCCAGCGCCATGCGCGAGCAGCTGCGCGAGGAGCGGATCCGCTACCGCGACACCCAGATCGAGGGCAACACCGTCTCCATGGCCTTCGCCAACGCGGAGGATCGCGACGAGGCCCGCGTCCTGTTCAGCCGGGAGTTCCCCGAGTTCACCTACCAGAGCGAGGGCGACGATCGCGGCGCGCGGCTGGTGATGACCATGACCGACCAGGCCGTGGACGAGCTCCAGGACTACGCCATCAACCAGAACCTCACCACCCTGCGCAACCGGGTGAACGAGCTGGGCGTGGCGGAGCCGCTGGTACAGCGCCAGGGACCGGACCGCATCGTGGTGGAGCTGCCCGGCGTGCAGGACACCGTGGCCGCCAAGCGCATCGTCGGCGCCACCGCCAACCTCGAGTTCCGCCTCGAGGCGCGCCCGGACACCCCGGACAACGAGACCGAGTCCTTCGAGTTCCGCAACAGCGAGGGCCGCCGCGCCGACCTGATGCGCGACGTGATCATCACCGGCGACAGCGTCTCCAACGCCAACCACAGCTTCGACGAGAACGGCCGCCCGCAGGTCAACATCGACCTGGACGGCACCGGCGGCACGCTGATGAACCGCGCCACCCGCACCAACATCGGCCGCAACATGGCGGTGCTGTTCATCGAGCACAAGACCCGCGAGACCACCCGCATGGTCGACGGCGAGGAGGTCGTCGAGCGCATGCCCTACACCGAGCGCGGCATCATCAGCCTGGCCACCATCCAGAGCGCGCTGGGCAACAGCTTCCGCATCACCGGGCTCGACTCGCCCACCGAGGCGGCCGAGCTCGCCCTGCTGCTGCGCTCGGGCTCGCTGGCCGCGCCGATCTACTTCGCCCAGGAGCGCACCATCGGGCCGAGCCTCGGCGCCGAGAACATCGAGCGCGGCGTGCTCTCGGTGCAGATCGGCCTGCTGCTGGTGGTGCTGTTCATGCTGGCGCGCTACAAGGTCTTCGGGGTCTTCGCCAACGTCGCCCTGGCGCTCAACCTGACCCTGCTGGTGGCCGCCATGTCGCTGCTCGGGGCCACCCTGACGCTGCCCGGCATCGCCGGCATCGTGCTGACGCTGGGCATGGCGGTGGACGCCAACGTGCTGATCTTCGAGCGCATCCGCGAGGAGCTGCGCACGGGGCTCTCGGTGCAGCAGGCCATCCACGCCGGCTACCAGCGCGCCTTCACCTCGATCGTCGATGCCAACATCACCACCCTGCTGGTGGCGCTGATCCTGTTCTCGATCGGCACCGGGCCGGTCAAGGGCTTCGCCGTGACGCTCTCGCTGGGCATCCTGACCTCGCTGTTCACCGCCCTGATGGTGACCCGCGCGATGGTCAACCTGTCCTACGGCGGCAAGCCCATCAAGAAGCTCTGGATTTAAGAGGTGCCTATGAAATCCCTGACACAACGACAGTTCGACTTCATGGGCAAGCGCCGGATCGCCTTCGGGGTCTCGGTGGCGATGCTGCTGGCCGCGGTGGTCGCGATGCTGGCGCTGGGCCTCAACCTGGGCCTCGACTTCACCGGCGGCACCCTGGTCGAGGTGCGCTTCTCAAGCGCCCCGGCGCTGGAGACGGTGCGCCAGACGCTGGAGGCCACCGGCTTCCAGGACGTCGCGGTGCAGACCTTCGGCGCCTCCACCGAGGTGCTGATCCGCCTGCAGCAGGCCTTCGAGGCCGGCGTCGGCGACCAGGTGGTGACCCTGCTGCAGGACGCCGGCCATGACGTCTCGCTTGTGCGCGCCGAGTTCGTCGGCGCCCAGGTCGGCGATCAGCTGCGCGACCAGAGCGGCATGGGCATGCTGGTGGCGCTGGGTATCGTGATGCTCTACGTCGCGGCGCGCTTCCAGTACAAGTTCGCCGTGGGCGCCCTGCTGGCGCTGCTCCACGACGTGATCATCGTGATCGGCGCCTTTGCGCTGTTCGGCTTCGAGTTCGACCTCACGGTGCTGGCGGCGGTGCTGGCGGTGATCGGCTACTCGCTCAACGACACCATCGTGGTCTACGACCGCATCCGCGAGAACATCCGCAAGTCGCGGATCGATGACATGCCGACCATCTTCAACGAGTCCATCAACCAGACCCTGTCGCGCACCCTGGCGACCTCCGGCACCACCCTGCTGGTGCTGCTGGCGCTGGTGATCCTCGGCGGCGACATGATCCACTACTTCGCGGTGGCGCTGATCCTCGGCGTGGTGGTCGGCACCTTCTCCTCCATCTACGTCTCCGCGGCCCTGCTACTGCCGCTGAAGCTGGCGCGGGAGGACCTGATCCCCGCCAAGAAGGAGGACCCGGAGGCCGAGGAGCTGCCCTGACGGCGGCCCTTCTCGCCCCCACCAAAAAGCCACCCTTCGGGGTGGCTTTTTTTTGGTGCGAGGTGAGGCTAGAGCCTCGAATCAAGCCTCGGCGGGTGCCGTCTCGCGGGCACGGCGCACCGCCGCGGAAAGCGAACGGGTCAGCTCGAGCACGCTGCGCGAGGCCTCGGCGGGGCTCTCGGCCCGGGCGACGCTGTCGGTCAGCGCCGAGCCGACCACCACCGCATCGGCGAAGCGGGCGATGCGCTCGGCCTGCTCAGGGGTGCGGATGCCGAAGCCGACGCCGATCGGCAGCGCGGTGCGCGCGCGGATGGCCTCGACTTCCTGCGCCACGCGCTCGGCGGACGGCGCGGCGGCGCCGGTCACGCCGGTGCTGGAGACGTAGTAGAGGAAGCCCGAGGTGTTCTGCAGCACCAGCGGCAGGCGCTGCGCGTCGGTGGTCGGCGTCGCCAGGCGAATGAAGTCGAGGCCGTGGGCCCGGGTCGGCAGGCACAACTCCGCGTCGTGCTCCGGCGGCAGGTCGACGACGATCAGCCCGTCCACGCCGGCCTCGGCGGCCTCGGTCAGAAAGGCCTCGACGCCCATGCAGTAGATGGGGTTGTAGTAGCCCATCAGCACCACCGGCGTGGCGTCGTCGCGCTCGCGCAGCGCCCGCACCATGGACAGCGTCTTGCGCATGTCCTGCCCCCCCTTGAGGGCACGCAGTGTGGAGGCCTGGATGGACGGGCCGTCCGCCATGGGGTCGGTGAACGGCATGCCCAGCTCGATCACGTCGGCGCCCGCCTCGGGCAGGGCCAGCAGGGTCTCGAGGCTGGTGTCGTAGTCGGGATCACCGGCGCTGATGAAGGTGACGAGGCCGGCGCGATCGGCGGCCTTGAGTTCGTTGAAGCGGCGTGCGATACGGTCGTGGCGTTGAGTCATCGCCTCTCTCCTCAGTCGGCCAGCTCGTCGGCCAGGTGGTCGGTGACGGTGGCCATGTCCTTGTCGCCCCGTCCACTCAGGTTCAGCACCATCACGTGTTCCGCCGGCAGCGTCGGCGCCAGCTTGATCGCATGGGCGATGGCGTGGGCGGACTCCAGGGCCGGGATGATGCCTTCCAGACGGCACAGCGTCTTGAAGGCGTCCAGCGCCTCGTCATCGGTCACCGCGACGTACTCGGCGCGACCGGTCTCGTGCAGCCAGGCGTGCTCGGGGCCGATACCCGGGTAGTCGAGCCCTGCCGAAATGGAGTGCGCGTCGGTGATCTGCCCCGCGGCGGACTGCAGCAGGAAGGTACGGTTGCCGTGCAGCACGCCGGGGCTGCCGCCCTGCAGGCTGGCGGCGTGCTTGCCGGTGTCCAGCCCCTCGCCGGCGGCCTCCACGCCGATCAGGCGCACGCCCTCGTCCTCGAGGAACGGATGGAACAGGCCCATGGCGTTGGAGCCGCCACCGATGCAGGCCACCAGGGAGTCCGGCAGCCGGCCTTCCTTCGCGGTCATCTGCTCGCGCACCTCGCGGCCGATCACCGACTGGAAGTCGCGCACCATGGCCGGATAGGGATGGGGGCCGGCCACGGTGCCGATGATGTAGAAGGTGTCCGCCACGTTGGTCACCCAGTCGCGCAGGGCATCGTTCATCGCGTCCTTCAGGGTGCCGGTGCCGCTGGTCACCGGGATCACCTTGGCGCCCAGCAGCTTCATGCGCTGCACGTTGACCAGCTGGCGGTCGATGTCGGTGCTGCCCATGTAGATGATGCATTCCAGGCCGAAGCGGGCGGCCACGGTGGCGGTGGCCACGCCGTGCATGCCGGCCCCGGTCTCGGCGATGATGCGCTTCTTGCCCATGCGCCGGGCGAGCAGCACCTGGCCGATGCAGTTGTTGATCTTGTGCGCGCCGGTATGCATCAGGTCTTCGCGCTTGAGGTAGATCCGGGCGCCACCCAGCTGCTCGGTCAGCCGCTCGGCGAAATAGAGCGGGCTCGCTCGCCCGATGTAGTCGCGGTGCAGTGCCTCCAGCTCGGCGTGGAAATCGGGATCCTGCTTCGCCGACTCATAGGCCGCCTGAAGCTCGAGGATCAGCGGCATCAGGGTTTCGGCGACGAAGCGACCGCCGAAGCGGCCGAAGAAACCATCGGCATCGGGGGCGAGTTCGGCGGTCGGGTGCGGCAGACCCATGGTGACGACTCCTGACTGGTGAGGTTGGCCACCAAGATAAAGCGCGCCGCGGCCCTGTGATAAGCGATCATTGCGCGCTAATCTGTGAGAAAAGCTGACATGTCAGGAGCCCGCCTTGAGCGATCGACTGCCCTCGCTGAATGCCCTGCGCGCCTTCGACGAGACGGCCCGCACGCTCAGCGTCAGCCGCGCCGCCGAGGCCCTCCATGTGACCCATGGCGCGGTCAGCCGCCAGCTCAAGCAGCTCGAGGCGCAGCTCGGGGTGACGCTGTTCCGGCGCCAGGGCCGCGGACTGGTGCTGACCCAGGAGGGCGAGCTGCTGCGTGCCTCGACCTCACAGGCCTTCGAGCGGCTCGGCCAGGCCTGCACCCAGCTGCGCCGACGCGCCTCGGAGGCGCCGCTGGTGCTCGGCTGCCCCGGCAGCTTCCTCGCCCGCTGGTTCATCCCCCGGCTGGATCGCCTGAAGGCGCAGTGCCCGAACCTGAACCTGCACCTCACCGCCGACGAGGAAGTGGCTGGCCGGCTTGGCACCGACGTGGACGCCGTGCTGCGCTTTGCCGAGCCGCCCTGGCCCGACGACGTGCGGGTGGTCGAGCTGGCGCCGGAGCGCATGGGGCCTGTGCTGGCGCCGGAACGGCTAGACCTGCCCGATCCCGCTGCCGCCGACCTCACGACGCTGCCGATGCTGCATACCCAGTCGCGCCCCCAGGCCTGGGCGCAGTGGTTTGCGGCAAAGGGCCTGGACCCCGCCACGATGCGCCATGACCAGTCGTTCGAGCACCTTAACTACATGCTCGAGGCAGCCCTGGTGGGCCTGGGTGTCGCCATCGCGCCGTCTTACCTGGTAGAGGAGGACCTGCGCACCGGGCGGCTGATCGCGCCCTGGGGCTTCATCGAGACGCCGGCCCGGCTCGGCCTGTGGCTGCCGCCGGGCCCGCCACGGCGGGATCTTGCGTGGCTCACCGAGTGGCTGACACAGGAACTGGACCGCTCCCCCGCCTGACGACCCGACAGCGAGTCACCAGCGACGGGGGACGGATGCCCTTCTCACGATGGTTGCCCTTCTCACAACGCAGACGCCCCCACGGCAGGGCCGTGGGGGCGTCTCGTGATCCGCCGACGTCGTCGCTCAGAAGTGCGGCTTGAGCTGCTGCACCAGGGCCTTGTAGAGGCGCGGGCCGGCGGCCATCAAGCGCCCCTCGACCTCGACGCTGGGCTGGCCATCGGGGGTGCCCATCAGCGCGCCACTCTCCTTGAGCAGCAGCGAGCCGACGTGCAGGTCCTGCTCCTCGAGGCCCAGCACGAAGGCGGCGTCCGCCCGCCCGGCGGCCAGGTCGGCCATGTCGAGCAGGCCGCTGCCGGAGGCGCGCTGCTGCTCGATCTGCGGGCCGAGCTGCTGGACCAGGGTCAGGTAGGAGGGCAGATAGCGCGAACGCAGCCAGGTCTCGGGCAGGCCCATGGCGACGCGGGTGCCGCTCACGGCGGTGGGCTTGGTCACGCGCAGGCGCTTGCCGTTGAGCTGGGCACCGCGACCGCGGCTGGCCAGATATTCGTCGTCGCTGAAGGGGCAGATCACCACCGCGTGCTCCGGACGGCCCTTGACGAGACACACCACCGACATGGCGAAGCCGGGGGCGGCGACGCTGAGATCGGAGTAGCCGTGGAAGGGTTCGATCTTCCAGAGGGTGTCGGCGCCTTCGCCCTCGCCGGCGCGATGAGGGGTGAAGCGCCCCTGGACGCCGTGCTGGGGGTAGCCGCGGGCGAGCTGACGAACGATCAGCGTCTCGGCGTTGCGGGCGGCGTCCTCGAGCAGGCGGTCGAGGCTGGGCTCCTGGTGGGAGTTCTCGATTCGCTCGCGGATGCGCAGGAATTGTTCGCCGGCACTGCGTGCGGCACGCAGGGCGAATTGGACCATCGGATGCATGATCGGGCCTTGGGGAGTCGGTGGTGTTAAAGAACGGAACGGCGCGAATCCTAGCAGAAGCGCATCGGATGCGCCATTCGTGGCGACCGGCCGCCATGCTAGAATCGCCGCTCTCCGTTTCTCCAGGATCCACAGGCCCCCACCATGCTCGAGCGCATCCGCATCGTCCTGATCGGCACCAGCCACCCCGGCAACATCGGCGGCACCGCCCGCGCCATGCACAACATGGGGCTGGCCGACCTGGCCCTGGTGGCGCCGCGCTGCGAGCCGCTCACCGCCGACACCGTCTCGCGCGCCTCGGGGGCCGACCATATCGTCCACGCGGCGCGCACCGTCGAGAGCCTCGAGCAGGCGGTGGGCGATTGCACCCTGGTGGTCGGCGCCAGCGCCCGCTCGCGCACCCTGCCCTGGCCGATGATCACGCCCCGGGCGCTGGGCGAGCGGCTGCCCGCGGAGCTCGCCGACCCGGCGGCCCGCGTGGCGCTGGTCTTCGGCCGCGAGGACAGCGGCCTGACCAACGCCGAGCTGCAGCGCTGCCATGCCCACGTGCATATCCCCACCAACCCCGACTTCAGCTCCCTGAACCTGGCCGCCGCGGTGCAGGTGCTGGCCTACGAGTGCCGCCAGGCCTGGCTCGGCCAGCAGCAGACGAGCGAGCCGGCCGAGGCGGCGACGACCGCGCCGCTGGCCAGCCACGAGGAGCTCGAGCGCTACTTCGCGCACCTCGAGCGCACCCTGATCGGCATCGGCTTCCACGACCCGGCCATGCCGCGCCAGCTGATGGCCCGGCTGCGCCGCTTCACCCTGCGGGCCCGCCCCGAGCGCATGGAGCTCAACATCCTGCGCGGCATCCTCACCGCCACCGAGCAGCAGGCCGAGCGCCAGCAGGACGTCGACGCCTCGGGCGACGCTTCGCCGGGCGACGTTTCACCGGGGCAGTGACCCGCGCGTCTTGAAGCCGGCGCGGCGCGCCCCCACTATGAAGGCCATTCCCCTTCGCCACGCCACCCAAGGACCGCCGCATGCTTCAACGTCTGCGCGAGGACATCAACAGCGTATTTGCCCGCGACCCGGCGGCTCGTAACTTCCTGGAAGTGCTGACCAACTACCCGGGACTGCATGCCTTGCTGGCGCATCGGCTGAGTCACTGGCTGTGGCGAAAGAACCTGAAGTGGCTGGCGCGCACCCTGTCGCAGCTGGCGCGCCTGCTGACCGGCATCGAGATCCACCCCGGGGCGACGATCGGTCGGCGCTTCTTCATCGACCACGGCATGGGCGTGGTGATCGGCGAGACCGCCGAGGTCGGCGACGACGTCACCCTCTACCAGGGCGTGACCCTGGGCGGCACCAGCTGGAACAAGGGCAAGCGCCACCCGACCCTGGAGGACGGCGTGATCGTCGGCGCCGGCGCCAAGATCCTCGGCCCCTTCACCGTGGGCACGGGGGCCAAGATCGGCTCCAATGCGGTCGTGACCAAGGAGGTGCCGGCCGGCGCCACCGTGGTCGGCATCCCCGGCAAGGTGGTCCAGCGCAGCCAGCCCGACGACCCCGAAGCGATCGAGGTGGATCCCGAGCGCCGCGAGGCGATGCGCCGCAAGTTCGGCTTCGACGCCTACGGGGTCAGCCAGGACATGCCCGACCCGGTGGCCCGCTCGATCCAGGCGATGCTCGATCACATGCACGCCGTGGACGAGCGCATCGAGCGCATGTGCACCACCCTGCGCAAGGTCGACGCCAGCTATCGCGACGGTCGCCTGCCGGAGCTGCGCGATGAGGACTTCGCCGACATCCTCGACGACGTCGACGGCGGCTGCCCGCCGGCCCAGGGGCCGGACGACACCCCCGCCGACACGTCCAAGAGCCCGCAGCAGGAGCAGGAGGCGTCCCCGCGCCGGCGCAATGGTTGACCATGATACTCGGCCTTTATCATAATGGCCGATCACGTTCATTGACTGCCGACCCGCGCGTCGGTGCCGAGGTGAGTTCCTCATGCGCCTGACCACCAAGGGACGCTACGCCGTCACCGCCATGCTCGACCTGGCCATGAATGCCGAGTCCGGCCCCATCAGCCTCGCCGACATCTCCAAGCGCCAGGAGATCTCGCTCTCCTACCTGGAGCAGCTGTTCGCGCGGCTGCGCCGCGCCGGGCTGGTCGGCAGCGTGCGCGGCCCGGGCGGCGGCTACCTGCTGGCCATGGCGCCGGATGAGATCACCGTGGCCCGCGTCATCCAGGCCGTCAACGAATCGGTGGACTCCACCCGCTGCGGCGGCCTCTCGGACTGCCAACAGGGCGACACCTGCCTGACCCACCACCTGTGGTGCGAGCTGTCCGAGCATATCCACGACTTCCTCGAGCGGGTCACCCTGGGACAGCTGGCCGGGCGCGAGGAGATCCTCGAGATCGCCAGCCGCCAGCAAGGCCGCCGTGACGACGGCATCCTGGCCTCGACCCTCTGAGCCGCCACCCCTGCCACCCAACCCCGGAATCGACTGCGAGCCCATGAGCGCACACGTCTACCTCGATTATGCCGCCACCACCCCGGTCGACCCGCGGGTTGCGGAGGTCATGAGCCGCTACCTCACCCTGGACGGCATCTTCGCCAATCCCGCCTCGCGCAGCCACATGCTGGGCTGGCAGGCGGAGCAGTCGGTGGAGAGCGCGCGTCGCCAGGTCGCCGACCTGATCGGCGCCGACCCCCGCGAGATCGTCTGGACCAGCGGCGCCACCGAGGCCGACAACCTGGCGCTGACCGGCTTCATGCGCGCCAACCGCGCCCATGGGCGCCACCTGATCACCTCCACCATCGAGCACAAGGCGGTGATCGATACCGCCAAGGCGCTGGAGGACGAGGGCTTCGAGGTGACCTGGCTCGCCCCCGGCCGCGACGGTCGCATCACGCCGGCGCAGCTTCGCGAGGCCATGCGCGAGGACACCGTGCTGGTCTCGCTGATGGCGGTGAACAACGAGCTCGGCGTCATCCACGACCTGGCGGCGCTCTCCGAGGTGGCGCACGCCGGCGGCGCGATGTTCCACGTCGACGCCGCCCAGGCGGTGGGGCGCACCCCGCTGGACGTGGCGCGCCTGGGCATCGACCTGATGTCGCTCTCCGGCCACAAGGCCTACGGCCCCAAGGGCATCGGCGCGCTCTACGTGCGGCGCAGCCCGGACCTGCGCATCGAGGCGCTGATCCACGGCGGCGGCCACGAGCGCGGCATGCGCTCGGGCACCCTGCCGACCCACCAGATCGCCGGCATGGGCGAGGCCTTCGCCCTGGCCGTCGCCGAGGGCGAGGCCGACCAGGCCCGCATCACCGCGCTGCGCGACCGCCTGCTGGACGGCCTCGGCGACCTCGACGGCATCCACCGCAACACCGCGATCGAGGCCTCGGTGCCCAACATCCTCAACCTGGCCTTCGAGGGCGTCGACGGCGAATCGCTGCTGATGACGCTGCGCGACATCGCGCTCTCGACCGGCTCGGCCTGCAACTCGGCCAGCGTCGAGCCATCCTACGTACTGAAGGGCATCGGCGTGCCGCGCGCGCTGGCGCTGGCCTCGCTGCGCTTCAGCTTCGGCCGCTTCACCACCGAGGCCGACATCGACCGCACTCTGGACGCCCTGCGACATGCCCTCAAGGGGCTGCGTCGCCGGGCGGTCTGACCCTATCCCGACCAGGAGAGAGACCATGGCGCATCTTTCGATCACCACGTCCGCCGCCGAGCAGATCCACCGGGTGCTCGACGAACGCGGCCACGGCCTGGGCCTGCGGGTCTCGGTCAAGCCCAGCGGATGCTCGGGCTACAGCTACGTGCTCGACTTCGCCGACGAGGCCGCCAACGACGACGTGACCTTCGAGGAGCACGGCGTGACCGTCTTCGTCGCCCCCGAGGCGCTGGAGATGCTCGACGGCAGCGAGGTCGACTACGTCACCGAGGGGCTCAACCGTTTCTTCCGCTTCAACAACCCCAACGTCAAGGACGAGTGCGGCTGCGGCGAGAGCTTCAGCGTCTGAACGGCGTCGGCGTCTGAACGATTGTTCAACGTCGGCTCGGGGCGTTATAATCCCCGCCCCGTCGGCGAACCGCGCCGAACCGCCGGATCGCCGGCCGCTCTATCCGATTCGCCGCGCCGTCCCACGCTCCCGACAGCGGAGCCGCGGACGGCGCGGCGCTATCCATCGTCATAAGACGCCCATGTCGCGTCGCCAGACGACAACAGATCCAATCCTACGCTAGCCCGATCCGCGGCTAGCCCGAGTCCAACCGGAGACATGCCCCATGGCTAACCAGCGCACCCTGTCCATCATCAAGCCCGACGCCGTTGCCAAGAACGTGATCGGCGAGATCGAGAGCCGCTTCGAGAAGGGCGGCCTGAAGATCGTGGCCGCCAAGATGATGCAACTCTCCGAAGAGAAGGCCGGCGGTTTCTACGCCGAGCACAAGGAGCGCCCCTTCTTCGGCGATCTGGTCGGCTTCATGACCTCCGGCCCGGTGATCGTGCAGGTGCTCGAGGGCGAGGACGCCATCGCCAAGAACCGTGACCTGATGGGCGCCACCAACCCGAAGGAAGCGGCCGCCGGCACCATCCGGGCCGATTTCGCCGAGACCATCGACGCCAACGCCGTGCACGGCTCCGATTCTCCGGAATCCGCCGAGCGCGAGATCGCCTACTTCTTCGAGGCCGACGAGATCTGCGCACGCTGATCCCGCCTCTCCCGCGGGGGTGCTTCCACCCCCGCCCTGCCCCACCGATGCGCTGACCACCATGACCGACACCACTGCTCCCCGACTCACCAACCTGCTCGGCATGACGCGCGAGGAGATGGAAGCCTTCTTCCTCTCCATCGGCGAGAAGAAGTTTCGTGCCGCCCAGATGTTGAAGTGGATCCACATCGAGGGCTGCGACGACTTCGCGGCCATGACCAACCTCTCCAAGGCGCTGCGGACTCGCCTGGCCGAGGTCGCCGAGATTCGCGGCCCGGGCGTGGTCTACGAGGGCTCGTCGAGCGACGGCACCCGCAAGTGGGTGCTCGAAGTGGAAGACGGCAGCTACGTGGAGACGGTGCTGATTCCCGCCGACAACGGCAAGCGCCGCACCCTGTGCGTCTCTTCCCAGGTCGGCTGCTCGCTGGACTGCAGCTTCTGCTCCACCGGCAAGCAGGGTTTCCAGCGCAACCTCACCGCCGCCGAGATCATCGGCCAGGTGTGGGTGGCTCAGCGCAGCGTGGGGCCGCGCCGCGACACCGCCAACCGCCCCGTCACCAACGTGGTGATGATGGGCATGGGCGAGCCGCTGCTGAATTACGACAACGTCGTGCCGGCCATGAAGCTGATGCTCGACGACGACGGTTACGGCCTCTCCAAGCGCCGCGTCACGCTCTCCACCTCCGGGGTGGTGCCGATGCTCGACAAGCTCGGCGACGAGCTCGACGTGAGCCTGGCCGTCTCGCTGCACGCCGCCAACGACGAGCTGCGCAACGAGCTGGTGCCGCTCAACCGCAAGTACAACATCCGCAGCCTGCTCGATGCCTGCCACCGCTACCTGGCCAAGTGCCACGACACGCGCCAGGTGACCATCGAGTACACCGTGATCAAGGACGTCAACGACCAGCAGGAGCATGCCGAGCAGCTCGCCGCCCTGCTCGAGGAGTTGCCGTGCAAGATCAACCTGATCCCGTTCAACCCCTTCCCGCACTCGGGCTACGAGAAGCCGTCGCGCAATCAGGTGATGCGCTTCCAGCAGTGGCTCTATGAGCTGGGCTACACGGCGATGATCCGCTCCACCCGCGGCGACGACATCGATGCCGCCTGCGGCCAGCTGGTGGGTCGCGTCAAGGATCGCACCAAGCGCCATGCGCGCTACATCCAGTCGATCCAGATCGACGCCGACTGAGCGGGGGGCGCCTTGACTTCAACCGGTCTCGGCGCTTTGATGGACGGGCCTTTTTTCACCGTCGGCCGCGTGTCGAACACCTCCCGCGGCCCTCGGTTGCGTGCCTATCTGGAGAGGATGCCATGACCCCTTGCCCGAGCATGACCGGCCTTCGGCAGTTACCCGCCGCCCTCATGCTGCTGGGCACGCTGTGGCTGTCCGGCTGTGCCACCCAGGCCAACCTGCCCGCGGACGACGGCGGCGACGCCGCCGAGGCCTACACCCGCCTCGGCGTGGCCTACCTGGAGCGCGACAACCTGCCCCGCGCCATGAACGCCCTGGACCGCGCCCTTCAGATCGACCCCGGCGATGCCGAGGCGCTGCAGGCCATGGCCATGGTCCACCAGCGCCAGGGCGAGGGGGCACTGGCCGGCGAGATGTTCCGCCGCGCCATCGAGGCCGACCCGACGTTGACCCGCACGCGCAACAACTACGCCGCCTTCCTGTATGATCGGGGCCGCATTGCCGAGGCCTGCGAGCAGCTCGAGCGCGCCTCCGAGGACACCCAGTACGCGAATCGCGGCCAGCTGTTCGCCAACCTCGGCCAGTGCCGCCTCGAGATGGGCGACGTCACCGCCGCTCGCCAGAGCCTCGCCCGCGCCCAGGCCATCGATCCGCGCGGCGCGCGCAGCTATCTGCTGCTGGCCGAGCTCGAGGCCGCCGAGGGCAACCTCGAGCGCGCCGAACGGCAGCTGGAGCGCTACATGCGCCTGGCCGGCCCCCGGGTCGAGGCCCTGCGCCTGGCCCACGACGTGGCCCGCCGCCGCGGCGACGCGGCGACCGCCGACTTCTATGCCGATCAGCTGGAGGGCACCCGTGCCGGGCCCTGACCACCGTTTTCTGACGAAGGATGCTCAGACATGAGCGACATTCATAACGACGCTGCCGCCGAGACCACGCCCCGCCTGGCCTCGCCCGGCGAACTGCTGCGTCGCGAGCGCGAGTCCCAGGGGCTCGATCGCGACGAGGTGGCCGACGCCCTCAATCTGCGCCCGGCGGTGATCCAGGGGCTGGAGAACGACAGCTACGAGGAAGTGCCCGTCCCCGCCTATCGCCGCGGCTACCTACGCAGCTACGCCCAGCTGCTGGGCATCGACGACCGCGCGGTCCTCGACGCCTACAAGACCCACTTCGGTAGCAACGACGTCGAGCATCGGGTCACCCCCGTGCAGATCAACCGGCCGCCCTCGCGGCTCGGCGCCTGGCTGTTCCGCCTGGTCACCCTGCTGGTGATCGCCGGCATGATCGGCCTGACGCTGATGTGGTGGCAGAGCCGCGGCGGCAGCCAGCCGCCCACCCCCGGCGACAGCGGGCCGGTGGCGGTGGACAGCCTCGACGGCAGCACCACCATCACCGAGAATCCCGGCGCCGCCAACGACGAGTTGCCGCCGCTGCCCGACGAGGGGAGCGATCTCGGCCTGGTCGACGAGAGCGCCTCCGACGAATCGGCGCAGGCCTCCGCCGCGACCGGCGACGAGGCTCAGGCACCCGCCGAGGGCAGCGACGAGCCGACCGTTACCGACAGCGACGCGACCGCCGCCGAGCCCACCGCCGAGGGCGACGCCCCGGCGGCCGATGACGCCACCGACGTGGCCGCGAGCGATGCCGACGCCGCCGAGGCGACCGAGACCGCCGATACCAGCGTGCTGGAGCTGACCTTCAACGAGCAGTCCTGGACCGAGATCTTCGATGCCGACAACCAGCGCATCTTCGTCGGCCTCCAGCAGCCCGGCACCTCGGCCCGGGTCGAGGGCACGCCGCCGTTTCGCCTGACCGTGGGCAACGCCACCGGCGTCGAGCTGAGCTGGGGCGGCGAGCCCGTCGACCTCATGGCCCGCGCCGGCGCCAACAACGTCGCCCGCTTCACCCTGGGAGAATGATTCCGTCATCATGCACGCACAATCCCCCATCGTTCGTCGCAAGTCGCGCCAGATCCACGTCGGCAAGGTGCCGGTCGGGGGCGACGCTCCCATCTCCGTCCAGAGCATGACCAACACCGACACCCTGGACGTGGCCGCCACCGTGGCCCAGATCCGCCAGCTGGAGGCCGCCGGCGCCGACATCGTGCGCGTCTCGGTGCCCGACATGGACGCCGCCGAGGCCTTCGGGCGCATCAAGCGCGAGGTCGAGGTGCCCCTGGTCGCCGATATCCACTTCGACTACAAGATCGCCCTGCGCGTCGCCGAGCTCGGCGTCGACTGCCTGCGCATCAACCCCGGCAACATCGGCCGCGAGGAGCGCGTGCGCGCCGTGGTCAGCGCCGCCCGGGACAACGGCATCCCGATCCGCATCGGCGTCAACGCCGGTTCGCTGGAGAAGGACCTGCAGAAGAAGTACGGCGAGCCGACTCCCGAGGCACTGGTCGAGTCGGCGATGCGCCACATCGACCACCTCGATCGCCTCGACTTCCAGGAGTACAAGGTCAGCGTCAAGGCCTCCGATGTGTTCATGGCCGTGGCCGCCTACCGCCAGCTCGCCACCCGCATCGAGCAGCCGCTGCACCTCGGCATCACCGAGGCCGGCGGGCTGCGCTCGGGCACCGTCAAGTCCTCCATTGGCCTGGGCATGCTGCTGATGGACGGCATCGGCGACACCATCCGCGTGTCGCTGGCCGCCGATCCCGTCGAGGAGATCAAGGTCGGCTTCGACATGCTCAAGAGCCTCAAGCTGCGGGCCAAGGGCATCAACTTCATCGCCTGCCCCAGCTGCTCGCGCCAGAACTTCGACGTCATCGGCACCATGAATGCCCTCGAGGAGCGCCTCGAGGACGTCATGACGCCGCTGAACGTTTCGGTGATCGGCTGCGTGGTCAACGGCCCGGGGGAGGCCAAGGAAACCGACGTCGGCCTGACCGGCGGCTCCCCGGCCAACCTCGTCTACCTCGACGGCAAGCCGGCCAGCAAGCTGCGCAACGACCACCTGGTCGACGACCTGGAGCGGCTGATCCGCGACAAGGTCCGCGAGAAGCAGCAGGCCGAGCAGGACGTGATCGCCCGGGACGCCTGAGCCGGCGCCCCCACAAGGAGCAAGCAGTGAGCAAGTCCGACACGAGTCAGAAGAAGATCCAGGCCATCCGTGGCATGAACGACCTGCTGCCCGAGCAGTCCCCGCTCTGGCAGTACTTCGAGGGCCAGGTGCGCGCGCTGATGGGCCGCTACGGCTACGACGAGATCCGCACCCCGGTCGTCGAGCAGACCGCGCTGTTCAAGCGCTCCATCGGCGAGGTCACCGACATCGTCGAGAAGGAGATGTACACCTTCGACGACCGCAACGGCGACAGCCTGACGCTGCGCCCCGAAGGCACGGCGAGCTGCGTGCGCGCCGCCATGGAGCACGGCCTGCTGCACAACCAGACCCAGCGACTGTGGTACCAGGGGCCGATGTTCCGCCACGAGCGCCCCCAGAAGGGCCGCTATCGCCAGTTCCACCAGATCGGCGTGGAGACCTTCGGCCTCGAGGGCCCGGACATCGACGCCGAGGTCATCCTGCTCTCGGCGCGGCTGTGGCAGCAGCTCGGCCTCGACAAGCACGTGACCCTGGAGCTCAACTCGCTGGGCTCCTCCGCGGCCCGCGCCGCCTATCGTGACCTGCTGGTGGCCTACTTCGAGCAGCATGCCGAGGCGCTGGACGAGGACTCCCAGCGTCGCCTGGGAAGCAACCCGATGCGCATCCTCGATTCCAAGAACCCGGCGATGGCCGAGGTGATCGAGGGCGCACCCAAGCTGATGGATCACCTGGACGAAGAGTCCCGTGAGCATTTCGAGCGGCTCTGCGCGATGCTCGACGCCGCCGGCATCGCCTACGTGATCAACCCGCGGCTGGTGCGCGGCCTGGACTACTACGGCCGCACCGTCTTCGAGTGGACCACCACCGCGCTCGGCAGCCAGGGCACGGTCTGCGCCGGCGGCCGCTACGACGGCCTGGTCGAGCAGCTCGGCGGCAAGCCGACCCCGGCGGTGGGCTTCGCCATGGGCATCGAGCGGCTGATCCTGCTGCTCGAGACCCTCGAGCTCGTGCCCGACGAGGCCCGCGGCGCGCTGGACGTCTACCTGCTGCCCATGGATGAGGCGGCCACCGGCCCGGCCCTGCTGCTCGGTGAGCGCCTGCGCGAGGCGCTGCCCCAGCTGCGCGCCCAGCTGCACTGCGGCGGCGGCAGCTTCAAGAGCCGCATGAAGAAGGCCGACAAGAGCGGCGCCCGCCTGGCCCTGCTGCTCGGCGAGGACGAACTGGCGGACGGCAGCGTGACCCTGAAGTTCCTGCGCGAGGAGCGCGAACAGCAGCGCCTGCCCCGGGCCGAGCTCGCCGACACCCTGACATCCCTGCTGGACGGCGAGCCCCTCGCCTGACGGACACCCGCATCAAAGGAGACCGCCCGTGGCGGAGCTGAGAACCGAGGAAGAACAGCTTGAGGCGATCAAGCGCTGGTGGAAGGAGAACGGCACCTCGCTGATCGCCGGCGCCGCCATCGCGGCGGCCGGCGTGTTCGGCTGGAACGCCTGGCAGGACTACCAGGCCGGCCAGGGCGAGGCCGCCTCGCTGCGCTACCAGCAGCTGGTCGACCTCACCGGCCGCGACGAACTGGGCGAAGACGCCCGCCGTCGCGCCGAGGAGCTGGTGAGCGAGATCACCGACGAGCACGGCACGACCCTCTATGCCGACCTGGCCCGGCTGCTCGACGCCCGCCTGGCCGTCGAGGTCGATGACCGGGCGCGCGCCCGCGCCGCCCTCGAAGCGGTGATCGAGGACAGCGAGCGCGACTATCTCGAGGGCCTGGCCCGCCTGCGCCTGGCCCGCCTGCAACTCGTCGAGGGCGAGGCCGAGACCGCCCTGACCACCCTGGAGGGCGTGCCCGAGGCCCTCGCGGCCCAGCGCGCCGAGGTGGTCGGCGATGCGCAGCATGCCCTGGGGCGCGTCGATCAGGCGCGCCAGGCCTGGCAGGAGGCCCTCTCCCTCGCCGAGCAGCACAATCAACCGCTCTACGGCGTCCAGCTCAAGCTGGATGACCTCGGCACCGAGGAGGCCATCCTATGAGACCGACCCTGCTGATCGCCGCCGGCGCGGCCCTGGCCGTGCTGACCGGCTGCGCCAGCGGCCCCGAGCCCCAGTACGCCCCGCGCGAGCTCACCGACATCACGGCCACCACCGAGATGGACACCCTGTGGAGCGAACGCGTCGGCAAGGGGCTCGGCGATGCCGGCTATCCCGTGGCGCCCGCCCAGGACGGCAATACCCTGTTCGCCGCCGACGGCCGCGGACTGATCGAGGCCCTGGACGCCGACACGGGCGAGACCCGCTGGGAAGTCGAGCTCGACACCCCGGTCTCCAGCGGCCTGACCGCCGTGGCCGACAGCCTCTTCCTGGCCACCCGCAACGGCGAGGTGCTCTCCCTCGACCAGCGTGACGGCAGCGTCCAGTGGCGCGCGCGGGTCACCAGCGAGGTGCTCGCCGCGCCCCAGGCCAGCCAGCAGCTCGTGGTCGTGCAGGCCGTCGACGGGCGCGTCACCGCGCTGGATCGCGTCAGCGGCGATGAGCGCTGGGTCTTCAGCGGCCCGCGCCCCTCGCTGAGCCTGCGCGGCACCGGCACGCCCACGGTGATCGACCCGGTGACCTTCGCCGGCTTCGCCAACGGCCGCCTGGTGACCCTGGATAACCGCAGCGGCCAGCCGCTGTGGGAGCGGCGCATCGCCACGCCCCAGGGGCGCAGCGAGATCGACCGCCTGGTCGACCTGGCCGGCCAGCCGGTCCTGACCCAGGACGGCCGCCTCTTCGTCACCAGCTACAACGGCCGCCTGGTCGCGCTGGAAGCGCCCTCCGGCGAGGTGCTGTGGTCGCGGGAGCTCTCCAGCTACCTGACCCCGATCCTGGTGGGCGACTTCCTGTTCGTGATCGACGAGGCCAGCCACGTGATCGCCGTGGATGCCGGTACCGGCAACGAGATCTGGCGCAACGAGGCCCTCGAGGGCCGCTCGCTCACCGCGCCGGCCTTCGCCACCGACCACCTGGTGGTGGGCGACGCCGACGGCTACCTGCACCTGCTCGATCCCCGCGCGGGCGAGATCGTCGGCCGCACCCGCGTCGACGGCTCGGGCCTCAGCGTGCGCCCGCTCACCGATCGTCGTCGCGTCTACGCGCTGGCCGACGACGGCACCCTGGAAGCCCTGGAGCTTCGCCCATGACCCCGGTGATCGCACTGGTCGGCCGTCCCAACGTCGGCAAATCGACCCTCTTCAACCGCCTGACCCGCTCGCGGGACGCCCTGGTGGCCGACTTCCCGGGCCTGACCCGCGACCGCAAGTACGGCAACGGCATGCTCGGCGACAAGGCCTACACGGTGATCGACACCGGCGGCATCAGCGGCGACGAGGAGGGCATCGATGCGGCCATGGCCGAGCAGTCGCTGGCCGCCATCGACGAGGCCGACATCGTGCTGTTCCTGGTCGACGCCCGCGCCGGCCTGAACGTCGCCGACGAGGCCATCGCCAACCACCTGCGGGTCAACCAGAAGAAGACCTGGCTGGTGGTCAACAAGGTCGACGGCCTGGAAGAGCACAGCGCCATGGCCGACTTCTGGCAGCTCGGGCTCGGCGACCCGCACGCCATCGCCGCCGCCCACGGTCGCAACGTCACCACGCTGATCGAGGAGGTGCTCTCGCCCTTCCCGGCCCGCGACGAGAGCATCCCCGCGGACACCGGCACCAAGGGCATCCGCATCGGCGTCATCGGCCGCCCCAACGTCGGCAAGTCGACCCTGGTCAATCGCCTGCTCGGCGAGGAGCGGGTGGTGGTCTTCGATGAGGCCGGCACCACCCGCGACGCCATCGAGATCCCCTTCGAGCGCCGCGGCAAGCCCTACGTGCTGGTGGATACCGCCGGGGTGCGGCGGCGAAAGAACGTCCGTGAGGTGGCCGAGAAGTTCTCGATCATCAAGACCCTGGAGGCGATCAAGGAGTGCCATGTCGCCATCATGGTGCTCGATGCGCGCACGGGCCTGGTCGAACAGGACCTGCACCTGCTCGACTACGTGCTGACCAGCGGCCGTGCCCTGGTGCTCGCGGTCAACAAGTGGGACGGCCTGGAGAGCGAGGCCAAGGAGAAGATGCGCGCCGAGATCAAGCGCCGCCTGGGCTTCGCCGACTACGCCGAGATGCACTTCATCTCGGCCCTGCACGGCACCGGAGTGGGCGACCTCTACCCCTCCATCGAGCGCGCCTTCGACTCGGCCAACAGCCACTGGTCGACCAACCGCCTGACCTCGATCCTGCGGGACGCGGTGGAGCAGCACCAGCCGCCCATGGTCCATGGTCGGCGCATCAAGCTGCGCATGGCCCACCAGGGCGGCAGCAACCCGCCGATCATCGTGGTCCACGGCAACCAGACGAGCTCGCTGCCCGAGGCCTACAAGCGCTACCTGACCAACACCTTCCGCAAGGTGCTCAAGGTGCGCGGCACGCCGATGCGCTTCGAGTTCCGCTCCGGCGACAACCCCTATGACACCATGTCGGGGGCCAGCGACCGGGAGAAGGCCAAGAAGCGCGAGCTGGGCCGCACCAAGGAGGCGCGCAAGAGCCGCCGCTGAGTCCTGGCGCCGTTCTCCGACCCCACCACCGCCCGGTCCGTCATCGCTGACGGGCCGGGCGGTGTCGGTTGGGGCCGACAGGTGTGCTTCCGAGACGCGCAGAGAGGGGCGCCGATGCCTTGACGCGACGCGCCGCTGGCCCTGAAATACGCCTCCGCGCTGCACCGCAGCACCGCTCTTCCGGAGGATCCCCCCGATGCGTTTTCGCCACCTCACGCGCCGCTGGCGCCTGCTCGCTCCGCTCTGCCTGGCCGCCCTGCTCGGCGGCTGCCTGGCGCTCCCCCAGACCGGCCTCTTCGCCTTCCGCCTGGCGGTGACCTCGCTGGGCGTGGAGGAGGTGCGCATCGGCCCCCTCGCCGTGGATGCGCGCCTCGACACCAGCGACCTGACCTCGCTGATCGCCTCCGGCCTCGGCGCCGGCAGCCTGCCGGTACAGGCGACCCTGGCCATGGGCCTCGGCCTGCCGGTCGGCATGCCGCCGGTGGCGATGTCCGGCTTCCGCTGGTCCCTGGACATGCCCGGCGTGGAGCCAGTGAGCGGCGACTACGAGGAGGAGGTCACCCTCACCTCGGGCAAGGATGCCAAGCTGCGCCTGCCGGTGGCCTTCGACCTGCTGGGCGGCGACCGCGAGGGCCTGGCGCCGATGGTGGAGCTGGCCCAACAGCTGGCACGCCAGGGCGAGCTGCCCGCCGGCAGCGAGCTGGCCATCACTCCGGGGGATCTGAGCGGGCTCGGCATGACCCTGCCCGCCGGGCTGCTCACCCCCACCGTGCGACTGGGCGTGGGCGAGGACGGCAGTCTGATTCCCCAGGGCTAGGGCTGGCAACGGGCCAACTTGGTGATGCCTCCGTCGATGCTTGACGGTGCTGCACCGTCGACAGGCCCCGGGGTGCCGGACCAGATCGGGGGCGCTGTGAATCCCTCCCTTGGCGCTACCGATGCCCTGCGTCGCTCTAGCGTCCTGCTCCGCTTGCAGGGCCGGTGCTGGCCATCCCTGGCCAGCCCGTTCGGAGAGATCCTCCTCACCCCTGGCATAGGCCCCCTCCAGACCTGTCCCCGTCGCCTCGACACTTGCCAGCCACCGCGAGCGCTACGCCCCATGCAGGCGGCGCCGGCCCACCCACTGGGTGGCGAACTGCCAGGCGCCCCGGCCGCTGCGCCCGCCGCGCAGGGTGGCGAAGCGGATCGCCTCGGCCCGCGCGTCGGCGTTCCAGTCCTCGCGCTCGCCCAGCTGGGTGACCCAGTGGCAGCAAGCCTCCAGGTAGACGTCCTGATTGAAGGGGTGAAAGCCCAGCCACAGGCCGAAGCGATCCGCGAGCGAGATCTTCTCCTCGACGGCGTCGCCATGGTGCAGCTCGTCGCCCACCAGGCGCGAGGCGTCGTTGTCGCCCATCGACTCCGGCAGCAGGTGGCGACGGTTGGAGGTGGCGTAGAGCAGCACGTTGGGCGGCGGCCCGGTCAGGGCCCCGTCGAGCACGCTCTTGAGCGCCTTGTAGGCATCGTCGTGGCCCTCGAAGGAGAGGTCGTCGCAGTAGACCACGAAGCGCTGGGGCTGGTGGCGCAGCAGCTCCACCAGCGTCGGCAGCGCCGCGAGGTCGTGGCGGTCGACCTGCACCAGGCGCAGCCCCTCGGCGGAAAGCCCGTTGAGCAGGGCGCGGATCAGCGACGACTTGCCGCTGCCCCGCGAGCCCCACAGCAGGGCGTGGTTGGCCGGCAGCCCCTGCAGGAAGGCGCGGGTGTTGTCGACCAGCGCGAGCTTCTGGCGCTCGATGCCGAGCAGGTCGTCGAGCCCCAGGGCGTCCCGCGGCGGCACCGGCAGCAGCCGCCCGCCCAGCGCATGGCGCTGCCAGAGGGCGGCGACGTCGCGTGTCCAGTCGACCTCCTGCGGCGGCGGTGGCAGCCAGGGCTCGAGGTGGTCGAGCAGCGTGAGCAGGCGACGCGAAAGCTCGGCGTCCATGGCGGTTCCTCCCTCTGTGCAAGGCACGGTGTGTAGCGTTCCCGGTTGACCTGACCGGTGGTCGGGGTATCTTGTGGCGAACCTCGACGCCCCGTCCAGCGTCATAGTGACCTGGACATCACTGGAGCCCACCATGCGCTGGATTCATTGCCTCGCCATCGGCGCCCTGAGCCTGGGCCTGGCCGCCTGCACCACTTCGCCCACCGGTCGCTCCCAGCTCACCCTGCTCTCCGACGAGCAGCTCGACCAGATGGGGGCCCAGGCCTTCGCCCAGTACCAGCAGGAGCTGCCGATGGTCGGCGGTGCACCGCTGCGCTACGTGCAGTGCGTCACCGACGCCGTGATCCGCGCCCTGCCGGAGCGCGAGCGCGCACAGAACTGGCAGGTCAAGGTCTTCGAGTCCGAGCAGGCCAACGCCTTCGCGCTGCCCGGCGGCTACGTGGGCATCAACACCGGCCTGCTCGATGTGGCCCGCAACCAGGACCAGCTCGCCTCCGTCATCGGCCACGAGATCGCCCATGTGCTGGCACGCCACGCCAACGAGCGCGCCTCCACCGAGACCGCCACCCAGCTGGGGCTGTCGGTGATCTCGTCTGCCTCGGGCCTGCAGGGCGCCGGCGGTGAGACCATGATGGCGGCGCTCGGCATGGGCGCCCAGTACGGCATCCTGCTGCCCTTCTCGCGGCGTCACGAGAGCGAGGCCGACACCCTGGGTCTGACCCTGATGGCCGAGGCCGGCTTCGACCCGCGCGCCAGCGTCGCGCTATGGAACAACATGAGCCAGGCCGGGGGCGCCAGCCCGCCGGCCTGGCTCTCCACCCACCCGAGCCACGGCCAGCGCATCGGCGGCCTGGAGGCGGGCATGGGCGAGGCCATGGCGCGCTATGAGCAGGCCCGCCGGACCGGCCGCACCCCTAACTGCCCACGCCCCTGAAGGAACGCGCGACTCGTATGCTGAAGATCGGACTGCTGCTGCTGATACTGCCCATCCTGGTACTGATGGGCGTCTATTTCATCGAACTGGGGGACGTGCGGGACTGCCTGCTGCTCCAGGAAGGGCACTGGGACTATCGCGCCGGCGTCTGCCGGGACACCGCTCAGCCCTTCGTGCCCTGGGTCGACCGCCACCCCTGGCTGGTCAACGGCGGCATGCTGCTCTCGGTGGCCGGCCTGGCGATGTGCATGGTGGGGCTGTACGTCAAGAAACGCTGAGGGCTCTTCAAAAAAGCCGCTGAGGGCTCTACGTGAAGCGCCGCTGAGCCGAGCCCAGCAGTATCGTAGATAGCCCGGATCGCTCGAGTCTGATCCGGCCAGCGGCAGGCCGACGAGGAGGCGCTGTGAACCCCTCCCTGGGCGCTACCGACGCCATCCATGGCGTAGGACCTCCTCTATGGCCTGCCCCAGGCACTCCTCACTATCGGCAACCACAACCCCAGGGCTAGGCCAGAAACTCACAGCGCGCGGCGCAGCGCCTCGCGAACCGGCGCGGTATCTGGACGCTTGCCACGCCACTGGAAGAACGACTCGGCGGCCTGTTCCACCAGCATGCCCAGGCCGTCGAGGGGGCGGGCGCCGCGCTCGGCCGCCCAGCGCAGGAACACCGTGGGCGCGGCACCGTACATCATGTCGTGGGCCGTCGCCCCGGGGGCGAAGAGGGCGTCGGGCAGCGGCGGCAGGTCACCGGCGAGGCTCGCGCTGGTGCCGTTGATCACCAGATCGAAGGGCCCCTCCACCGCCTCGAAGCCGCCGCCGTGTATCCTGCCCAGGTCGCCGAAGTCGTTGGCCAGGGCCGCGGCCTTGGCCGCGGTGCGATTGGCGATCCGCACGCTCGCGGGCGCCTCGGCCAGCAGCGGCTCCAGCACCCCGCGTACCGCGCCGCCGGCGCCCAGCACCAGGATCCGCGCCCCGGCGAGACGCACCCCGTGACGCTTGAGATCACGCACCAGGCCGACGCCGTCGGTGGTGTCGCCATAGGTCAGCCCGTTGCCGCCGAGGATCAGGGTGTTCACCGCCCCGGCGCGGCGGGCGCGCTCGCTCAGGGTGTCGCAGAGGGCAAACGCCGCCTCCTTGAAGGGCACGGTGACGTTGGCCCCGCGCCCGCCCTCGGCCACGAAGGCGCGCCAGGCGCCGGCGAAGTCGTCGAGCGGCGCCTCGATGGCGGTGTACTCGAGGCGCTCGCCGGTCTGCTCGGCGAAAGCCGAGTGGATGGCCGGCGACTTCGAGTGGCCGATCGGGTGGCCAAACACGCAGTAGCGATCGATCATGCCTCGTCCTCCTCGGCCGCCTCGCCCAGCCAGTCGCGGGGGTGTAGGTAATCGTCGAGCGCCGCCTCGGGGCTGCCCGGCTCGGGCTGCCAGTCGTAGATCCAGCGCGCCAGGGGCGGCATCGACATCAGGATCGACTCGGTGCGACCGCCGCTCTGCAGGCCGAACAGCGTGCCGCGGTCCCACACCAGGTTGAACTCCACGTAGCGGCCGCGACGATAGAGCTGGAAGTCCCGCTCGCGCTCGCCGAAAGGCGTGTCGCGGCGGCAACGCACGATCGGCAGGTAGGCGTCGAGGAAGCTGTCGCCGACGGCGCGCTGGAAGGCGAAACTCGCCTCGAAGCCCTCCTCGTTGAGGTCGTCGAAGAAGAGCCCGCCGACCCCGCGGGTCTCGTCGCGATGCTTGAGGGTGAAGTAGTCGTCGCACCACGCCTTGTAGCGCGGATAGGCCGCCTCGCCGAAGGGCGCGCAGGCGTCGCGGGCCACCCGATGCCAGTGCACCACGTCCTCGAGCACCGGGTAGTAGGGGGTCAGGTCGTAGCCGCCGCCGAACCACCACACCGGCGCCTCACCCTCCTTCTCGGCGATGAAGAAGCGCACGTTGCCGTGGCTGGTCGGCACGTGGGGATTCTCCGGGTGCAGCACCCAGGAGACCCCCACGGCGTGGAAGCTGCGCCCGACGAGTTCGGGACGCGCCGCGGTGGCCGAGGGCGGCAGGCGCGCGCCGAACACATGGGAGAAGTTGACGCCGCCCTTCTCGAAGAGCCGGCCCTGCTCGATCACCCGGGAGCGGCCGCCGCCGCCCTCCTCGCGCTGCCAGCTATCCTCGCGAAAGGCGCCGCCGTCCTCGGCGGCCAGGGCCGTGCAGAGGCGATCCTGCAGGTCGAGCAGGTAGGTCTTGACGTCATCGAGATGGGCGTGGGCCACCGGTGCCTCCAGGGAAAATCGGGGTGATTCAGGAACGCAGGACCCGGCCGGTCGCCAGGTCGCGGATGGTGCTGGGACGCTCGAGCCCGCCGAGCGCGCCCTCGAGGACGGCATCGAGCTCGTCGCCGAAGACGCGACGGATCTCGTCGGCGCTCATCGCCGGCGGCTCGCCGGCCCGGTTGGCCGAGGTCGAGACCACCGGGCCGCCGACGGCCTCGCACAGGGCGATGACCAGCGGGTGATCGCTGACGCGCAGCGCCACCCTCTCGTGGTCGCCGCGCACCAGGGCATGGGCGCGGCCGTTGTCGGGCACCAGCCAGGTCGTGGGCCCCGGCCAGCTCGCCTCCAGCGGCGCGCGCTGCGCTGCCGTGAGGCCCTCGAGCCAGGGTGCGAACTGCGCGATGCTCGCGGCCACCAGGATCACGCCCTTGGCCGGGTCGCGCGCCTTGAGGCGCAACAGGCGCGCAAGCGCCGCCTCGTCGTCGGGGTCGCAGCCGAGGCCCCAGACGGCCTCGGTGGGATAGGCGATCACGCCGCCGGCCCGCAGGGCGGCGACGGCATCGGCAAGCGCGCTGGCCTCGTTCATGGGTCTCCTCGCCTCGACTGGCGATGCCGCGAGGCGGCATCCGGGGAGGCGTATGCTATCACGCTCCCGGGCGGGTCGGCAGGCGCACCCAGCCGCCGGCGGCCTGGGTCGCGGCGCCCTCGAGCTCGAGTTCCAGCAGGCCGCGCTGGCAGTCGGCGACGCCGCGGCCGGTCAGCGACACCAGGGCATCCACCGGGGTGGGCGTGTCGCTTAGCCAGCGCAGCAGCGAATCCTCGCGGGCCTCGATCGGGTCGGGCGCCGCGGCGGGGTCGACGGCGCTCTCCATGGCATTCCCCACAGTCCCCTCCATGGCATTCCCCACCGCGCTCGATACGGCCCACTGGCTCAGCTCGGCGAGGATGTCGTCGACCTGGCGCACCAGCACGGCGCCGTCGCGAATCAGCTGCAGGCAGCCCCGCGCCATGGGGTTGTGGATGGAGCCGGGCAGGGCGAAGACCTCGCGGTTCTGCTCGAGGGCCAGGCGGGCGCTGACCAGCGAGCCGCTCTTCTCGGCGGCCTCGACCACCAGCACCCCCAGTGACAGGCCGGTGACGATGCGGTTGCGCCGCGGGAAGAAGCCGGCCCGTGCCAGGGTGCCGGGGGGATGTTCGGAGAGCAGCAGCCCGCCCGTCTCCTGCAGCCGCCGGTGCAGGCGGTGATGGCGCGGCGGGTAGACCACGTCCACGCCGCAGCCGAGCACCGCGATGCTGGTGCCGCCGGCCTCCAGGGCGGCCTGCTGGGCGGCGGCGTCGATGCCCAGCGCCATGCCGCTGACCACGCACCAGTCGCGCCCGGCGAGCTCCCTGGCGAAGCCGGCGGCGTTGGTGAGGCCCTCGCGGGTGGAACGACGGGAGCCGACCATGGCCAGGCGCGGCGGCCCGAGCGCGGCGAGATCGCCCAGCGCCCAGAGCACCGGCGGCGGGTCGGCGATCTGCTCGAGCAGCCTCGGCCAGTGGGGATGGCCCGGATGGAGCAGGTGCCGGGCGGGCCCGGCGGCGAGCCAGGCCTCCTCGGCGTCGAGTTCGGCGGTGAGGGGGCTGCGCGCGGGATGATCGAGCCACAGCCGCAGGGCCGTGGCGGCCTCCCGGGGCAGCGCGGCCAGAAAGCCCGCCGGCCAGTCGGGGCGCGCCGCCAGCAACTCGCCGAGCCGCCGCGACCCGACGCCGGGCAGCCGTGCCAGGGCGCGCCACTCGCGCGACTGCATCTCGTGAGCCTGCATGGCGCTTCAGGGCTGCACTGGTGGCCGCGTCGCCCCTAGCGCAGCGCCGTGTCCAGCCGGCGCTGGGGGCTATGGATGCGATCGCCCACCGAGAGCGTGCGGTTGGCCTCCATCACCAGGCCATAGCTCATCTTCTCGTAGGGCCGGAAGACCATCACCAGGCCGGCATCCTCGCCGGGCAGGCGCAGCGGCTCGCCGGTGCGCGGATCGTCGACCAGTTCGCCGCGCTGCTCGACCATCAGCACGTGCCCCGTCTCCAGGCCGTCGCGGCGGCCGCGATCCAGCGCCACCACCTGCAGCGGCCCGATGAAGCGAACGCCGCCCGGCACTGCCAGGATGCGGCCGTCGATCTCGCGGTCGGGCGCCCGGGGCAGGAACTCGGTCACCAGGCGACGATCCTCGAGGGGCAGCGCGATGTCGTCGTCGCGGACCTCCTGGCGGGAGGCGGTCACCTCCATCACCACGATGTCGTCCTCCTGGCGCAGCCGGCGCGCCTCGCCGACGCTCTCGAGTTCGAGGCCGAGCGACTCGCCGGTGGCGCTGTCGACGTACTGCTCGCCGACCCGGTAGAGGCCGACGCGACCGCCGCCCTCGACCCGCCCACGGGCGTAGAGGCGATCGCCGCGGCCGCTGACCAGCCGGCCGTCGTCCCCGGCGACCACGTAGGCCAGCTCGTCCAGCGCCTCGGGGTCCTCGATCACGCGATGATCGCGCAGGAAGTGGCGCACGGCATCCAGCGGGATCGGCTCGATGGCCTCGCGGTGCGACGAGGTGCGCACCTTCGGCGACAGCCGTACCACGCCCTGGCCGCGCTCCAGGCCGAGACAGGGTCGGCCGTTGCAGTCATAGAGGTAGACGACATCGCCGGGGTAGATCAGGTGGGGGTTCTTGATCTGCGGGTTGACCTGCCAGACCTCTGGCCACTGCCAGGGGTGCTGCAGGAAGCGACCGGAGATGTCCCACAGGGTGTCGCCCTTCACTACGGTATAGCGATCCGGGGCATCCCCCCTCAGGCCATCGTCCCAGGAGAGCCCCTGCGCCTGGACCAGGGGAAGACCAAGCATCCCGCCCATCAGCACGGCTCCGAGCCCCACTTTCAGGCGCCGACACCAGCGCTCTGCGCATCCTGTCTGTTTCATCCCTGCTCTCCCCCGGGTTGCTGGCCCCACGCCTGCCGCCCATGGAACAATGGCGACGTGGTATAGTCAGATGCTATCGATATGATGCACGTTCGACGGTGTCGCCGTAGATCGCGCCCTTCTAGAATAGTGTCATCTTGTAAATGACAGCATAACGGTGATTCCAACGCCATGGCCAAATTACCCATCCTCGAATTTCCCGACGAGCGGCTTCGCACCATCGCCACGCCGGTCGAGGCGGTCGACGACGAGGTGCGCCGCCTGGTCGACGACATGCTCGAGACCATGTACGACGCCAGCGGCATCGGACTCGCCGCGACTCAGGTGGACGTCCACCGCCGGGTCATCGTCATGGACGTCAGCGACGACCGCTCAAGCCCGCTGGTGCTCATCAACCCGAGCTACACGCCCATCGGCGACGAGCGTGACCCAATGCAGGAGGGGTGCCTGTCGATCCCCGAGTACTACGCCGAGGTTCCGCGTGCCCTGAAGGTGCACCTCGAGGCCCTGGATCGCGACGGCAAGCCCTATGAGCTCGAGGCCGAGGGGCTGCTCGCCCACTGCATCCAGCACGAGTTCGATCACCTGGAGGGCGTGCTGTTCGTCGACTACCTCTCCCCGCTCAAGCGGGATCGGGTGATGAAGAAGATGCAGAAGCGCCACAAGCAGCTGCAGCCCGCCTGATACCCGGTTGCACTCGGCGCCGCCCAGCGGCTCCCCGAAGGCCGGCGTTTTCACGTCGGCCTTCGTCGTTTCCGGTCGCCTCCGTTATCATGAGGGCCATCGCCCACTGGCAAGGCCCTCAACATGTCCCGACCCCTGCGCGTCATCTTCGCCGGCACCCCCGACTTCGCCGCCGAGAGCCTGTCGGCGCTGCTGGCGAGCCAACATGACGTCATCGCCGTCTACACCCAGCCGGACCGTCCGGCGGGCCGCGGCCGCAAGCTGACCCCGAGCCCCGTCAAGGCACTGGCGCTGCAGCATGACCTGCCGGTCCATCAGCCCGCGACCCTCAAGGCCCCCGAGGCGCAGGCCGAACTCGCGGCCCTCGAAGCCGACATCATGGTGGTGGTGGCCTACGGCCTCATCCTGCCCCAGGCCGTGCTCGACATCCCCCCGCGGGGCTGTCTCAACGTGCATGCCTCGCTGCTGCCCCGCTGGCGCGGGGCAGCACCCATCCAGCGGGCCATCGAGGCCGGCGATGACGCGAGCGGCGTGACCATCATGCAGATGGACGCGGGCCTGGACACCGGCGACATGCTGCTGATCAAGCAAACGCCGATCACCGCCACCACCACCGGCGGCGAGCTTCACGACACCCTGGCGAGCCTGGGCGGCGAGGCCCTGGTCGAGGCCCTGGAGGCACTGGCCGGCGAGGGACTTACCCCCATGCCCCAGCCCGCGGAGGGCGTCACCTACGCCGCCAAGCTCTCCAAGGCCGAGGCGGAACTCGACTTTCGCCGTCCGGCCGACGAGCTGGCCGCCCGCATCCGCGCCTTCAATCCCTGGCCGGTGGCCTGGTGCGCGCTGGGCAGTGACCGCCTGCGCCTGCTGATGGCCCACGGCGAGCCTGCGGCGCCGGACGAGGCAGCGAGTCGCCCCGGCACCCTGCTCTCGCCCTCGACCGAGGCCCTGCGCATCGCCTGCGGCGAGGCCGGCGACCAGGTGCTGGCGGTGAGCCGCGCCCAGCTGCCCGGCGGCAAGGGCATGGCCGTGCGCGAGCTGCTCAAGGCGCGCGCCGAGCGATTCACCCCCGGCACCCGCCTGGGACACCACGACGAGGAGAGCCCGGCATGAGCCAGACGCCCCACGCCCCCCGCACCAAGACGGGCGACAGCGGCCTGGCCGTCCGCGCCGCCGCCGCCCGCGCCCTCGCCCCGGTGATCACCGGCAAGGGCTCGCTCACCGGCCTCGACGACCACCAGGTGGTCGCCCGGGACCGCTCCCTGTTCAAGGCGCTCTGCTACGGCACCTGCCGCACCCTGCCACGGCTCGAGGCGCTGGCCAACACGCTGCTGGCCAAGCCGTTCAAGGCGCGCGACGCCGATGTTCAGGCGCTGCTGCTGCTCGGCATCTATCAGCAGCTCTACCTGCGCATCCCGGCCCATGCCGCCGTGGGCGAGACCGCCGGCGCCGCGCGCCTGCTCGGCAAGGAGTGGGCCACCCGGGTGCTGAACGGCTGCCTGCGCCGCCTGCAGCGCGAGAGCGCCGAGCTCCAGGCCGAGGTGGACCGCGACCCGGCCGTGGCCCTGCTGCACCCCAAGTGGTGGCTCAAGACCCTGCGCCAGGCCTGGCCGGACGACTGGCAGGCCATCTGCGAGGCCAACAACCTGGCCGGCCCCATGACGCTGCGCGTCAACCGTCGCCACGGCGATCGTGAGATGTACCTGGACCGTCTCGACGGCGCCGGCATCCAGGCGCGCCTCTGCCTGCATGCCCCGGATGGCCTGACGCTGGAGACGCCGCGCGACGTCGAGACGCTCCCCGGCTTCGCCGAGGGCCACGTCAGCGTCCAGGATGAGGCGGCCCAGCTGGCCGCCGTGCTGCTCGGCCCATCGCTCGCCCCGCGCCCCGGCGCCCGCGTGCTGGACGCCTGCTGCGCTCCGGGCGGCAAGACCGCCCACCTGCTGGAGCTCTACGACCTCGACCTGCAGGCCATCGACTGCGACGACGTGCGCCTGGCCCGGGTCGAGGACACCCTGTCACGGCTGGGGCTCGAAGCGACCCTGGCCGCCGGCGATGCCACCGCGCGCGACTGGTGGGACGGCACGCCCTTCGACGCCATCCTGCTCGACGCGCCCTGCTCCGGCAGCGGCGTGATCCGCCGCCACCCGGACATCAAGCGGCTGCGTCGCCCGTCGGACATCACCAAGCTGGCCGAGCTGCAGGCCCGCCTGCTCGACAACCTCTGGCCGCTGCTGGCCCCGGGCGGCACCCTGCTCTACGCCACCTGCTCGGTGCTGCCCGCCGAGAACGCCGAGCAGATCGACGCCTTCCTGGCGCGCACTCCCGATGCCGAGGTCACCATGCCGGCCGACCTGGGCTGGGGCCGCGCCTCGGGCGTCGGCCGTCAGCTGCTGCCCGAGCCCGACAGCCATGACGGTTTCTTCTATGCCAGACTGGGGAAGCGTCCCGCCTGACCGGCGGGGCATCCGATACGCCAGACAGGAGGCCGCATGAGCCATCACATCTACAAGCATATCGAGCTGACGGGATCCTCGGAGAAGGACATCGAAAGCGCCGTCCAGAATGCCCTGACCAAGGCCTCGGAGAGCCTGCACGGCATGCGCTGGTTCGAGGTCACGGAGACCCGTGGCCACATCGAGCACGCGCGGGTTGCCCACTGGCAGGTCACCATCAAGGTCGGCTTCACCCTGGACTGAAGCAGGGCGCGACCTGTTCTTCTGCCGACGGCTGATTTAGGCTTGCCTCGGTATGCTGCGGCGCACACGGTGCGCCGCTCTCGATCCCCCGGGTCTGACCAGAGCGGATAGCACATCGATGAAGATCATCATTCTGGGCGCCGGCCAGGTCGGCGGCACCCTGGCCGAACACCTGGCCCGGGAAGAGAACGACATCACGGTGGTGGACACCGACGGCGAACGCCTGCGCGAGCTGCACACCCGACTCGATATCCGCACGGTGTCCGGCGCCGGCTCCTACCCGATGGTGCTGCGCCAGGCCGGCGGCGAGGACGCCGACATGCTGATCGCGGTGACCAACTCCGACGAAGTCAACATGATCGCCTGCCAGGTGGCGCACACGCTGTTTCGCACCCCCACCAAGATCGCCCGGGTACGCGCCACCGCCTACCTCACCCGCAAGGGGCTGTTCGCCCACGACGCGGTGCCGATCGACGTGCTGATCAGTCCCGAGCAGGTGGTCACCGACCATATCCGCCGCCTGATTGAGCACCCCGGCGCACTGCAGGTGCTGGAGTTCGCCAGCGGCCTGGTGCAGCTGGTGGCGGTCAAGGCCTTCTACGGCGGCCCGCTGGTCGGCCAGGAGCTCGGCTTCCTGCGCCGCCACATGCCCAGCGTGGATACCCGGGTGGCTGCCATCTACCGCCGCAACCGACCGATCATCCCCCGCGGCGATACCGTGATCGAGGCCGACGACGAGGTCTTCTTCATCGCCGCCCGCCGCGACATCCGCGCGGTGATGAGCGAGCTGCGCCGCCTCGACCGCGACTTCCGCCGGGTGATGATCGCCGGCGGCGGTAACATCGGCGAGCGCCTCGCCGAACACCTGGAGCACAGCCACCAGGTCAAGATCATCGAGCACAACCTCGACCGCTGCACCCAGCTCTCCGAGCGCCTGGACCGCACCGTGGTGCTGCACGGCAGCGCCACCGCCAAGCGGCTGCTCGAGGAGGAGAACATCGAGGACTGCGACATCTTCTGCGCCCTGACCAACGACGACGAGGTGAACATCATGTCGTCGATGCTGGCCAAGCGCATGGGCGCCAAGAAGGTGCTGACGCTGATCAACAACGCCGCCTACGTGGACCTGGTGCAGGGCGGCGAGATCGACATCGCCATCTCCCCCCAGCAGGCCACCATCGGCAGCCTGCTGACCCACGTGCGCCGCGGCGACATCGTCAACGTCCACTCGCTGCGCCGCGGCGCCGCCGAAGCCATCGAGGCCATCGCCCACGGCGACACCCAGTCGTCGAAGGTGGTGGGCCGCGCCATCGGCGAGATCGACCTGCCCCAGGGCACCACCATCGGTGCGGTGGTGCGCGGCAAGGAGGTGCTGATCGCCCACGACGACGTGGTGGTGGCCTCCGGCGACCACGTCATCCTGTTCGTGATCGACAAGCGCCGGCTGCGCGACGTCGAGCGGCTCTTCCAGGTCGGACTGACGTTCTTCTGATGGCCTGTCCCGTACCCCCTGGCGACCCGAGGAGAGCCGCCCGATGAGCCTGCGCATGATCCTGCGCATCCTGGGCCTGCTGCTGATGATGTTCAGCCTGACCATGGTGCCGCCCATCCTGATCTCGCTGCTGTACCAGGACGGCATGTGGGAGGCCTTCGCGGTGGCCATCGGCATCACCGTGGCCACCGGGGCGGTGATGTACCTGCCCAACCGCCATGCCCTCAAGGAGCTGCGCACCCGCGACGGCTTCTTGATCGCGGCGCTCTTCTGGAGCGTGCTGGGGCTGTTCGGCTCGCTGCCGCTGATGCTCACCGGCGACACGGCCCTGTCACCCACCGACGCGGTGTTCGAGTCCTTCTCGGGGCTGACCACCACCGGCGCCACGGTGATCACCGGCATCGAGTTCCTGCCCAAGGCGGTGCTCTACTACCGCCAGCAGCTGCAGTGGCTGGGCGGCATGGGGATCGTGGTACTGGCCGTGGCCATCCTGCCGACCCTGGGGGTCGGCGGCATGGCGCTCTATCGCTCCGAGATCCCGGGGCCGCTCAAGGACTCCAAGCTCACGCCGCGCATCACCGAAACCGCCAAGGCGCTGTGGTACATCTACGCCTCCCTGACCATCGCCTGCATGCTCGCCTACATGGCCGCCGGCATGGACTGGTTCGACGCCCTGGGGCACAGCTTCTCCACCGTGGCGATCGGCGGCTTCTCGACCTACGACGCCAGCATCGGCTACTTCGACAGTGCCGCCATCGAGATGATCTGCACCGGTTTCCTGCTGATCTCGGCGTTCAGCTACAGCCTGCACTTCCTGGCCTGGCGCCAGCGCAGCCTGACCCACTACTTCCAGGATCCCGAGGCGCGCTTCCTGATGCTCTTCCTGAGTGGCCTGACGGTGATCACCGCGATCTCGCTGTGGCTGACCGACGTCTACTCGACCGCCCAGGGGCTTCGCCATGCGGTGTTCGAGGTGGTCTCGGTAGCCACCACCGCCGGCTTCGCGGTGGCGGACTTCTCCACCTGGCCCGGCGCCCTGCCCTTCCTGCTGTTCGTCGCGGCCTTCGTCGGCGGCTGCTCCGGCTCCACCGGCGGGGGCATGAAGGTGATCCGCATCATCCTGATCCTCAAGCAGGGCATGCGCGAGGTGATGCGCCTGATCCACCCCAATGCGGTGATCACGGTGAAGATCGGCAAGGTCAGCGTGCCGGACGGCATCGCCCAGGCGGTGTGGGGCTTCTTCTCCGCCTACGTGATGCTGTTCTTCCTGATGCTGGTGGGGGTGATGGCCACCGGCGTCGATCAGGTCACCGCCTGGTCGACGGTGGGCTCGGCGCTCAACAACCTCGGCCCGGCGCTCGGTGAGGCCAGCGCCCACTACGGCGACCTGCCGATGCTGGCCAAGTGGATCCTGGTGGTGGCGATGCTGCTCGGCCGCCTGGAGATCTTCACCGTGCTGGTGCTGTTCACCCCGGCCTTCTGGCGAAAGTAGCAACCCTCATGCAAGCGTCGCGGCGGGTTTGGCCTGCCCCGGCGCTTCGTGGATAATCGTTCCTTCACTCCCACAGCCCGAGCGTCCATGACCGACTCCCAGGACTCCGTGATCACTCCCCCGCAGGACGAGACCACCAGCGGCCCGCGCCGGGAGCTCGTGGTGGGCGAGACCCGCTACACCCTGCTGGGCACCGCCCATGTCTCCGCCGAGAGCGCCGCGGACGTGCGTGCGCTGATCCGCTCCGGCGAGTTCGATGCCGTGGCTATCGAGCTGTGCGACTCGCGCCACCACAGCCTGATGAATCCCGATGCCCTGGGCGAGCAGGACCTGTTCCAGATCTTCCGTCAGGGCAAGGCCGGCATGGTCGCCGCCAGCCTGGCACTGGGCGCCTTCCAGCAGCGCGTCGCCGAGCAGTCGGGGATCGAGCCGGGCGCCGAGATGCGCGCCGCCCTCGAGGAGAGCCGCGACGCCGACCTGCCGCTGCTGCTGATCGATCGCGACGTGGGCATCACCCTCAAGCGCATCTATCACAACGTGCCCTGGTGGCAGCGCTTCTCACTGTTCTCGGGGCTGCTCGGCAGCGTGCTGTCGCGCCAGCAGGTCTCCGCCGAGGAGATCGAACGGCTCAAGGAGGGCGACGTCCTGGAGTCCACTTTCAGCGAGTTCGCCGCCGAATCGGCCTCGCTCTACGACCCGCTGATCAGCGAGCGCGACCGCTACATGGTGCTGCGCCTGGCGGAAGACGCCGCCCCCGGACGCTACCGAAGCGTGCTGGTGGTGATCGGTGCCGGCCACATGAAGGGCATGGCCGAACAGCTGGAGCAGCCGCTGCCAGAGGCGCCGCACCCGGAGCGCGAGGCCCTGGAGGCCACGCCGCCGCCGTCGAAGGTCTGGAAGGCGCTGCCCTGGGCGATCACCGCGCTGGTGCTGACCGGCTTCGCCATCGGCTTCTCGCGCAACACCGAGCTCGGTTGGCAGCTGGTGGTGGAGTGGTTCCTGATCAACGGCGTGCTCTCCGGCGCCGCCACCCTGGTCGCCCTGGCGCATCCGCTCACGGTCGCGGCGACCTTCGTCGCCGCCCCGCTCACCTCGCTCAACCCCACCATCGGCGCCGGCTTCGTGGCCGCCGGCGTCGAGCTGTGGCTGCGCAAGCCCAAGGTGCGGGACTTCTCGACCCTGCGACACGACGTCACCGAGCTCAAGGGCTGGTGGCGCAACCGAGTCTCGCGCACCCTGCTGGTGTTCCTCACCGCCACCCTCGGCTCCGCCGCCGGCACCTGGATCGCCGGCTTTCGTATCGCCGGCAAGCTGTTCGGCGGCTGATCCCGCACCGCCCCTCCTCCCGCCCCGAGCCCCTCGTCGTCGCCTCTGTCGCTCCAAGTGCGAGCGGCGGCGGGCCCGTGGAAAGGCGCGGCGGCGGGCCCGTGGAAAGGCGCGGCGGCGGGCCCGCGAGCGAGCGAGGCCACGCCGGCATGAGAAAAAGCAGAAATCGCCCCCCAGCTCCCTGACCTATGTTCAAGGCAGCGGCCACGAAGCCCCACGGCCTCGTGGTCGCCTTGAGCGAGGCATCCTCCCGGGTGCCTGAGAATCGATTCATGGGGGGCGAGACGATGAAGACGACCGTGCTATTCCTGACGCTGGGCGGCCTGCTGCTGGGCGCCGCCTCCGCGGCAGCGGACATGCATGCCGACATGCAGCAGCTGGCCGAGGAGAAGCAGTGCCTGAGCTGCCACGCCCGGGACGACGACACCCCGCGGGCGCCGAGCTTCAACAGCATCGCCGCCAAATACGCGGGCAGCGAGATGCACGACTACCTGGTCGAGGTCGTGCTGAGCGGCGGCGAGGACCACTGGGGCTCGGCGACCATGCCGGAGCCCGGGGAGCGCCCCGAGGTGAGCGAGGCGGAGGCCAAGCAGCTGGTCGACTGGATCCTCGGCAAGGCCAAGGAGTGAGGTCGGCCCGGCGAGCGGGACTCGCCTAGCGGCCGGCCCGCTCCAGCAGCCGCCGCATCGCCGGCGTGGGCGCCTTGAGCTTGTGGTGGCGCCGGCTGGCAGCGTAGCTGTCGTTGAAGGCGTCGAAGGTGTCGTCAAGCACCTCGGCGGCCTCGCGGTCGCCTGACTGGCGAAGCAGCTCGATAGCTACCTCGGCGGTGCAGAGGTGGGCCGCCGAGGCCGGCTTGCGCAGCCGATAGCGGGTCAGCCGCTCGGTGGCCAGCGGCAGTACCGGCAGCCGCTCGAGGTAGGGGCTCTTGCGGAATATGCGTCGCGCCTGACGCCAGGTGCCGTCGAGGATGATGAAGACCGGTACCCGCCCCGACCGCTTGCCGGCCGCGACGCGTTCCATGCCCACCACGCGATCGGCATAGTCGGGCTGGTCGTCGGGGAAGATCACGAAGGGATCGAAGCGCTCGTCATCGAGCAGCGCCAGCAGCCGCGCGTCCGGCGCCGTGCGATACCAGGTGAAGACCTCGGTATCGCTCAATACATCGCCGATCAGCCGGCCGGTATTGGTCGGCTTATGGTGCTCCAGCGGATGGGTCAGCAGCCACACCTTCGCCTCGCTCTCGGCGCTGACCCGATAGGGACACAGGCAGTTGAGCGCCGGCAGGTTGCAGCCCTCGCAGCGCGTCACGAAGCTGCCGCGCGCCTTGAACTCGCGCCGCGGCGGCCGCGGATGACCGGTGGCGGGGTCACCGGAGAGACCGGCTTCGGGGTCGCTAGAGAACTCGGTGGCGGAGTCGCGCTCGATGACGGTGTCCTGAAGGGTGTCGTCCTGCATGCTGGCATGATCCCGGCGGTAAAGGGGCGGCATTCTAGCATGCCTCACGCCTCGCCCAGCAGGGTCTCCGGCAGCCACAGCCGCCCCTCCCGGCGCCAGTGGCGCACCAGGGCCGGCACGCCCTTGCCGGCCGGTTGCTCGAGGGCTGTCGTGCCGGGCGGCGCCAGAGCGCGGGCCTCGGGATCGACCAGCACGCAGGGCGCATCCAGGGGGGCGTACTCGAGCAGCGCCGCGGCCGGCATCACCGCGAGCGAGGTGCCCACCACCAGCAGCAGGTCGGCCCGGGCCACGGTCTCGCAGGCCTCACTGAAATGCGGCACGCCCTCACCGAACCACACCACGTCCGGGCGAAGCTGGCTGCCCTTGTCGCAGAGATCGCCCAGCCGGATCCCGCCGCGGAGCAGCGGGTAGTGCATGCGCGCGTCCACCGTGGAGCGCGCCCTGAGGATCTCGCCGTGCAGGTGCAGCACCCGGCGTGAGCCGGCGCGCTCGTGCAGGTCGTCGATGTTCTGGGTGATGATGCTGACCGCGAAGCCCTGCTTCTCGAGGCTCGCCAGCGCCTTGTGGGCGGCGTTGGGGCGGGCCCGGCGCACCTGGTCGCGGCGCTGGTCGTAGAAGCGCAGCACCCGCTCGGGATCGCGCCGCCAGGCTTCTGGAGTGGCGACATCCTCGATCGGATGGTCGGCCCACAGGCCGTCGCTGGCGCGAAAGGTCTGGATGCCGCTCTCGGCACTGATCCCCGCTCCAGTGAACACCACCAGATGCGGCGCACGCTGCTCGACCATTCACCACCTCTCGCCACGCGGGCGCCAGCGACTCACTGTCCATCGCCGGCGACCCTAGATATCCAAACGTTGCCACTGCCTGAAACTACCACCCAGGCCCCCGTGCGACCAGACAGGGCCCCGGCCGGCTGTTCCAGCAGTGGGGCGACAGGCATTTGGTGGCCCGGCGACGGCCCCTCCACTCCATTGGCACGGCCGACGAGCTGCGGCCTGCCCATCGAGCGGCATGTGGATCATCTCGATGGAACAGCGGTGCCGCCCGGGCGCTAGGACGCCAGCCGCGGCGGGCATTCTGGATGGCCGGATGGCACGGGACGGTCAGGCGCCGTGGTAGCCATCATCTTCGGGGTTCTCGTGCTCCCCCCTGGGTAAGTCACCGACCCAGGCCATGGCCGCGGCGTGATCGCGCATGGGAAAGGTACGGAGCTCCACGGCCTTGAACAGGCGATCTTCCAGGTGGGTGAGATGCTTGACCCACTCCTGGTCGGTGACCACGGCGGCCCGATGGTAGTGCTTGAGATCGCCGAGCTGGGTCAGGCCGTAGCCGAGATCCTTCAGCAGGGCGGTCAGGGTCAGCCAGCGTAGGCCGTCGATCTCGACCACCAGGCTGACCCGGGGATGGGCCCGCTTGGCGGCCTCGATGGCATCGATGGCGCGCTGCAGCTCCTGGGCCGTGACGACGCCACTCGCCTTCATCGCCACGACATGCTCCGCAGGGTGAGAAATGAGGTCCAGCATGGGCGCTCTCCTTGGAGTTGATAGCGTGGCAAAGCAGGCTCGGTGGCTTTCAGCATAGCGTGCCTCGGCCTGGCCCGGGGCTGGCTAGTAGACACGGCTAGTAGGTCAGGCCGTTGCCCTCGTCGCCGGCGAAGCGGCGCTTGTTGCGATACGGATAGACGTCGATCACCCGGCCATCGAGGATGGCTTGCTGCAGCCCCTTCCAGTAGTCGGCATCGAACAGCTCCGGGTGCAGCTGGTAGAAGAGCTTGCGCCGGCGCACGTCGGCGAACAGGAAGGGGCCGAATTCCTCGGGGAACACATCATTGGGCCCCACCGAGTACCAGGGCTCGTCGGCCAGCTCCTGCTCCGGGTACATGGGCTCGGGAATGTGCCGGAAGTGACACTCGGTGAGATAGGTGATCTCGTCGTAGTCGTAGAAGATCACCCGCCCATGGCGGGTCACCCCGAAGTTCTTCAGCAGCATGTCGCCGGGGAAGATGTTGGCGGCGGCCATCTGCTTGATGGCGTTGCCATAATCCTTGAGCACCGCGCTGGCCTCCGCCTCGTCGCAGGTCTCCAGGTAGAGGTTGAGCGGGGTCATCATGCGCTCGGTATAGCAGTGCTTGATGATCACCTTGTCGCCGCGCAGGTAGACGGTGGACGGCGCCACCTCGAGCAGGTGCGCCAGGCAGTCGGGGTCGAAATGGTCCTGGCGGGCGATAAAGTTGGAGAACTCCTGGGTATCGGCCATGCGCCCCACCCGATCGTGGCGCTTGACCAGGCGGTACTTGTCGCGGACGTTCTCGGCGGTCATCTCCTTGCTCGGGTCGAAGCGGTCCTTGATGATCTTGAACACGGTGCGAAAGGAGGGCAGCACGAACACGGCCATGACCATGCCGCGCACCCCAGGGGCGATGATGAACTGATCCTCGCGCCGCGCCACCTGATGGTTCAGGGCGCGGAAGAACTCGGTCTTGCCGTGCTTGAAGAAGCCGATGGCGGCATACAGCTCGCCCTGGGGCTTGTCAGGCATCAGCTCCTGGAGGTAGTGAACGAACTCGCTGGGCACCACCACCTTGACCTGGAAGTAGGCGCGGGTGAAGGAGAAGATGATCGAGACCTCCTCGGGCTCGATCAGCAGCGTGTCCAGGTGCAGCCCCTCGCCCTCGCGGTGCAGCACCGGCAGCACCAGCGGCACCTGCTCGCCGCCGCCCAGCACCCGCCCGACCAGGTAGGCGCCCTTGTTGCGATAGAAGACGCTCTTGATCAGCTCGATCTCGGCCTCGGGGTCCTCCTGGATGGCCGCGGGAAGCAGCCGTCGCAGCACCTCGCTGCCGAGCTCGGCGTCGCGCGACAGGTCGACGAAGGGCGTCTCGAAGCGCGCCTCGCCGAGCGCCCAGGCGAGGCCCGCCGCCCAGTCGCCGCCCACCCGCCGCACGCGACACAGCTCGAGGCCGGAATGGTGCGCCGCCCGCTCCCGTGAGCTGTAGACGAACATCCAGTCGTTGCGGATGTGGCGATGGTGGAACAGCGAGCAGAACATCGAGTTGAAGAAGGTCTCGGCCAGTTCGTAGTCGAGCCGCTGATCGATCAGCTCGGCATAGTGCCCGCGGGCCTCCTGCCAGCACACGCAGTTGGTCAGCTGCTCGTCGTCGAGGGTGCGCCTGAGGCGCACCAGGGTGTCCTGGACCTTCTCGTCGTAGAGGTCGATGCGCTCCGCCGAGGCCTGCTGCGCCTCGCGCCAGGCCGCATCGCGAAAGCGCCGACTGGCGTCATCGGTGATCTGCTTGAAGCGCGAGCGATATTCGTCGAAGCCGTGCAGCACCGTGGCGGCAAGGCGATAGGCGGGCGAATGCGACATGATCGGGCTCCGGGCGGCAATCGCGTCCAGCATGACGAATCGTGTCGCCCGAGACGAGCCGACCATGGTGGTGTCCCTGTCGAAAGGTCGTACTTAACTCGGTGAAAGGTCGTGCTTCTCTCGGTGAAAGGCGCCTGGGGCAAACGGTGCGCGTGGTGAAAGGTTCCACCTGCCCCTTGGCGAACCGCCGGCCAGCCCCCCACACTGTCGGGGCAGACTCGCGGCGTGCCGCGACGCGCCGCCACGCCGCGCGTCTCGCGACGTACACCCCACGACCGATCTTCACGACCGACTTCAACGACAAGGAAGCACCCCATGACGATAGCCAAGGGCGACAAGATTCCCGACATCACCCTCAAGACCAACGGCCCCAAGGGCCCCGAGGACCTCTCCACCGGCGACTTCTTCGCCGGCCGGCGGGTGGTGCTCTTCGCCGTGCCCGGCGCCTTCACGCCGGGCTGCTCCAACACCCACATGCCGGGCTTCGTGGTCAATGCCGACAAGCTCTCCGCCCAGGGCGTGGAGGCCATCGCCTGCCTGGCGGTGAACGATGCCTTCGTGATGGATGCCTGGCAGAAGGATCAGAACGCCCAGGCCATGACCATGCTGGCCGACGGCAATGCCGAGTTCACCCGCGCCCTGGGCATGGAGCTGGACGCCTCCGGCGGCGGCATGGGCCTGCGCTGCAAGCGCTTCGCCCTGATCGCCAACGACGGCGTGGTGGAGTACCTGGGCATCGACGAGAAGGGCGTCGAGGCGAGCAGCGCCGAGACCGTGCTGGCGCAGCTCTAGGCTCGACCGGCGCCCGGGAAGAAGCAGCATGAGCGGGGCGTGAGAGAGCACGGCCGGGATGACAGCGCGGCGCCAGGGGGCGACAATGGCGCCCCCTTGTCCCGGCCCCGAAGCTCCGATGACGCCACCGCTCAGCCTTCTCTATCAGGATGACCACCTGGTCGCCGTGCACAAGCCGGCCGGCCTGCTGGTGCATCGCAGCGCATTGGCCCGCGGCGAGCGCGAGTTCCTGCTGCAGCGCCTGCGCAACCAGCTGGGTCGGCGGGTCTACCCGGTGCACCGCCTGGATCGCCCTACCTCCGGGGTGATCGTCTTCGCCCTGGATTCACGGATCGCGGCGTCGCTCCAGGCGGCCTTCACCGAGCGACGAATAAGCAAGCGCTACCTGGCGGTGGTGCGCGGCGTCGGCCCGGCGCAGGAGCGCCTGGACTACCCGCTGCGCGAGGAGGATGGCCGCCGGCCCAAGGCGGAAATGCCCGCCATGGAAGCGGTAACCGAGGTCCGCCGGCTCGACAGCGTGGAGCTGCCGGTGCGCGTGGACCGTTACCCCCAGAGCCGCTATTCGCTGATGGAGGCGAGCCCGCTCACCGGCCGTCGCCACCAGATCCGCCGACACCTCTCGCGGCGCGGCTATCCGATCATCGGCGATGCCAAGCACGGCAAGGGCAACCACAATCGCTTCTTCGCCGAGCAGCTGGCCTGCCCCCGCCTGCTGCTGGCCGCCGTGGGCCTGGCCCTCGATCATCCGGTCAGCGGTGAGCGCCTGGATCTCCACTGCCCGTTGGACGCCACCATGACGGCCCTCTTCGAACGGTTCGGGTGGACCGGCCACCTGCCGACCCCGACCCGCTCCACCTCTCAAGCGTGATGCCATGACCGATTCCGCCCCGCTCGCTTCGCCCTCTTCTGCGCCCGACGACTTCGAGGCCCGCTTCGGCGGCATCCGCCGGCTCTATGGCCGGCGAGCCGCCGAGCGCTTCCGCACCGCCCACGTGGTGGTGGTGGGCGTGGGCGGCGTGGGCAGCTGGACGGTGGAGGCGCTGGCGCGCTCGGGGATCGGCAAGCTGACGCTGATCGACCTGGACGACGTCTGCGTCTCCAACGTCAATCGTCAGCTGCACGCCCTGGACGGCACCATCGGCCGTCCCAAGGTGGAGGTGCTGGCCGAGCGCTGCCGGGCCATCCAGCCGGGCATCGAGGTGGTGGCCGACAGCGCCTTCGTGACGCCCACCAACCTGGCCAAGCGCATCCCCGAGGATGCCGACCAGCTGGTGGACGCCATCGACAGCGTGGTCGCCAAGGCGGCGCTGATCGCCTGGTGCAAGCGCCGCAAGCTGCCGATCGTGGTGACCGGTGCCGCCGGCGGCCAGACCGATCCCACCCGCATCCGGGTGGCCGACCTGACCCGCACCGAGCACGACCCACTGCTGGCCAAGGTCCGGGCCCGCCTGCGCCGCGACTTCGGCTTCTCGCGCAATCCCAAGCGGCGCTTCTCAGTGGAGTGCGTCTACTCCGACGAGCAGCTGGTCTACCCGGGCAGCGACGGCGAGGTCTGCTTCCAGAAGCCCGGCGAGAGCGAGGCGACCCGGCTCGACTGCGCCTCGGGCTTCGGCGCGGCCACCTTCGTCACCGGCAGCTTCGGCTTCACCGCCGCCTCTCGGGTGCTGGGCCGGCTGGCGAAACAGGCCGCCGCCACCTCCTGAACCGCACGCCCACGATCACCAACCCAACAGAGGATTCGCTGCCATGGACAAGAAGGCCCCTCGCGGCATCTACCGCCACTACAAGGGTCCGCTCTACGAGGTGCTCGGGGTCGCCCGGCACAGCGAGACCGAGGAGCCGCTGGTGGTCTACCGCGCGCTCTACGGCGACTACGGGCTCTGGACGCGGCCGTTGGACATGTTCCTCGAGACCGTCGAGGTGCAGGGCGAGCCGGTGCCACGCTTCGCCCTGGAAAAGGCCTTTCCATAACGAAGGGCCTTCCATGAAGAAGCCCCTTGGCATGATGAAGCCCCATTAACGACAGAGCGCCCCGTGGCGGCAGGCCACGGGGCGCTCTGTCTTCTGGTAAAGCCAGTTCCGGTCGAGCGGTTGCCGCGCGGGCGTTACTCGTCGCCGGCTTCCTGCATCTGCTTGAGCAGGTAGTTCTCGATGCCGACCTTGTCGATCAGGCCCAGCTCGGTCTCGATATGATCGATGTGGTCTTCCTCATCGGCGAGGATGTCACGGAAGAGGTCGCGGCTGACGTAGTCCTTGACCTGCTCGCAGTAGGTGATCGCCTCGATGTAGTCCTGGCGGCCTTCGTGCTCGATCTTGAGGTCGCTCTCGAGCATCTCACGCACGTTCTCGCCGATGTGCAGTTTGCCCAGATCCTGCAGGTTGGGAACGCCTTCGAGGAACAGGATCCGCTCGATCAGCTTGTCGGCGTGGTTCATCTCCTCGATGGACTCGTCGTACTCCCACTTGGCCAGCGCCTTCAGGCCCCAGTCCTTGTACATCTTGGCATGCAGAAAGTACTGGTTGATCGCCACCAGCTCGTTGCCGAGCGCAGTATTCAGGTGCTCGATGACCTTGCTGTCGCCTTTCATCTCATTACCTCGATCACGGTTGTCAGTACACGATTCCAGCTTGGCATGGGCACGACGGCCTGGCCAGCCCGTGGCGTCACAGTGTAGACATCGCCAGAGATAACTCAATCAAATCATGGGTTTGTAAAACCAAGGCGAACGATAACGATTTCTGTCAAACGGCGTAGGCGAGCCACTCGGCGGCGTTACTCATCTCAGCCTTGATGGCCTCGCGGGTGATGTCCTTGCCCGTGCTGGCACACTTGCCACACTGGGTCGCGCACCCCGTCTGCTGCTGGACCTCGCGCCAGCTGCGTGCGCCCTCCTCGACGGCGCCGCGAATTCGATGGTCGGTCACGTTCTTGCAGAGACATACGTACATGTCATCACCCCACGCTGATCATGAAGTGAATGTAAATGATTCGCATGGGTAACCGCAAGCGCCGCGCGGTGTAAATCTGATCGATATCAGGTTTTCTGGCCCGACGCTGCCAAGGCGCTCAGCGGGTCTTGGGCAGCACCACCACCCGGGTGCCGGAGACGATATCCGGCCAGCTGCGCTTCTCGTCGTCGAAGAGGATCCACAGATACCCAAGGCCGAAGGCGGCCAGCGAGATGCCGGCCACCAGGAAACGCTGCAGCGCCTGGAGGGCGGTGATCGAGCAGCCGTCGAGGGTCTGCACCCTGAGCCGCCAGGCCTGCATGCCGAGCGTCATGCCGCCGCGAGTCCAGAAGAAGGCGAAGAACACGAAGGCGCCGAGTGCCATCAGCAGGCGCAGCGAGAGCACCTGAGCCGCGCCCAGGCCGACCTGCTCGGCAGGCACCGCCAGCACCAGCCGCACCACTGCCAGATGCAGCGCGGCGATGACGATCCAGATCGCCAGCACCAGCAGGCCATCGTAGAGCATGGCGCCCAGCCGCCGGCCGAGGCCGGCCGGCCAGACTTCGTCGAGTCGATCGAAACGTCGCTGCATGGAATCCTCGTTCAGCCGGTACGGCGCAATAGGTACAGGCCCACCCCGGCACACAGCAGGGTCGGCGCCAGCACCGCCCAGGCCGGCGAGAAGCCGAACACCGTCGACGCCGGCCCCAGCAGGTCCTGGAGGTACTTGAAGGAGAGGCCGACGATCACCCCGTAGAAGACCCGGGTGCCGGCCGCCACGGTGCGCAGGGGACCGAACACGAAGGAGGCCGCCACCAGCACCAGCGAGGCCATGGTCAGCGGCATCAGCATCTTCTGCCAGAAATAGAGCAGCGGCTGGGTCGCCTGCTGTCCCTGCTCGCGCAGATAGCGGGCGTAGTTCCACAGTTCGCTGGGGGCCTGAGTCTCGACGTCGCGCAGCAGCCGGTCGAGCTGCGCGGGGGTCATGCTCGTCTCCCAGGGCAGGGTGTCGTGGTGCCGAGCCTCGGTGCGCCCCTCGTCGAAACGGGTCACGGCGACCTGCCTGAGCTGCCAGTGGTCGCCCTGCCAGACTGCCTGGCGGGCGCTCAGCGCCTCGGTGAGCGTGCGGCCCTCGAAGCGATAGCGGGTCAGATCGAGCACGGTATCGTCGGCGCGGATGGCGCCGAAGCGGTAGACGTCGTCCCCCTCACGCTGCCAGCCGCCCCGCTGGGTGAGCAGCGCGCCCTCGCCCTGCATCTGCTCGAGGCGCCAGGCGCTGGCGAACTGCTCGGTGCGCGGGCTGACGAACTCGGCGATGGTCAGCACCACCAGGATCACCAGGATGATCGGCTTCATCACCCCCCAGAGGATGCGCACCAGGGAGCGACCGGCGGCGCGCATCACGGTCAGCTCATTGCTCGAGGCCATGCTGCCGAGGCCAATCAGCGCGCCGATCAGCACCCCCACCGGCGCATACTGATAGAAGCGCCAGGGCAGGCGCATCAGCAGGTAGAGCAGCACCTGAAAGGCGCCGTAGTCGCCCTCGACGTCGCCGAGGTCGTTGATATAGGTGATCACCAGGTCCAGCCCCAGCAGCACGACCTGCACGACGAGGATGGCACCCAGCACGTTGCGGGCGATATAGCGATCGAGACGGTCGGTGATCATCCGCTCATTCCCTTGCGCTGGGCCCTGGCCATCATGGCCAGGCCAATGGCCAGAAAGCCGCCGTGGATCGGCCACATGCCGATCGCCACCGGCCAGCTGCCGCGGCCGATGGCGTCCAGCGCCGCCAGCAGCAGGCTGAGGTAGGCCACGTAGAGGAAGATCGCCGGCAGCAGCTTGGAGAAGCGCCCCTGGCGCGGGTTGACCCGCGACAGCGGCATGGCCAGCAAGGTCAGGATGAAGACCATCAGCGGCAGGCCGAGGCGCCACTGCAGCTGGGCCAGGGCCGGCAGGGCCTCGGCGCTGAACAGCGCAGCAGTGGTGGCATACTCCGGAGCATCGAGCTCGGGGCTCTGGGCGGCGCCGGAGAGGCGCACGGCGTAGGTGCCGAACTCGAGGCGCTCGGCCTGGGCGCGGCCGGGGTCGACGCTGTAGCGCTCGCCGTCTTCGAGCACCAGGAAACGACTGCCGGTTTCCTCATCGACGGTCTGGTAGCCGGCACCGGCCCGAGTCACCACGGTCGAGGGGGTGTCGTCGCTGCGCGACTGGCGCTCGCTGATGAACACCTCCTGCATCCGCGTGCCGTCGTCGTTGAAGCCCTCGGTGTAGGCCGTGCGACCGCCGCCGAAGTCTTGGAAGCGCCCCGGCGCCAGGGCCGTGAAGTCGAGCTGGCTGCGCTGCTCCTCGAGGAGCACCTCGTTGTGCAGGGCGCCGGCCGGGGTCAGCCACAGGCTGCAGACCCCGACCAGCAGCGCCACCAGCGTCGCCGGCACCAGGCTGACCTGCAGCAGGCGATGGGGACTGGTGCCGCAGGCCACCAGCACGGTGATCTCGCTGTTGAGGTAGAGCTGGCCGTAGGCGAGCAGGATCCCCAGGAAGAAGGCCAGCGGCAGGATCAGCTCAAGAAAGCCCGGCAGGTGGAAGAGCATCAGGGTGCCGAGGATGCTCACCGGGATCTCCCCTTCCGCCGCGTTGGAGAAGTAGCGGATGAAGCGGCTGCCCATGATCACCAGCAACAGCACGCCGGCCACCGCGGACATGGTCAGCAGGATTTCACGGGTCAGGTAACGAAATATGATCAACGTTGTCTCCCGGCTGGACACCCCCCGGTGCCCGGCCATCTTCCATGCAATGACGCCTTGCCTTGGGTACACTGGGATGACTCGGCAACGTGCCGGCATTATCCAGAATCCCCCTTCGCTTGTAACCCCAAAGCTTGTCTTGTGGAGACTCCATGGAATTCCCCGTTCAGACGGCCAATCCCGCCAAGGTCGAGACGGCCTGTCTCGTGGTACCGGTATTCAAGGACGGCGAGCTGCTGCCGGCCGCCGCCAAGCTCGACAACGCCAGCGAGCGGCTGATCGGCCAGCTGATCGAGCGCGGCGATTTCGAGGCCAAGCTGGGCAATGTCCTGATGGTGCCCTTCGCCCCGGGGCTCAACACGGACCGACTGATGCTGGTGGGGCTGGGCGAGCGCGGCAAGTGCAATGAAGGCGCCTTCCGCAAGGCCGTGGACGCCGCCTTTACCGCCATCGCGCCGCTGCCCGCCGAGGACATCGCCGTGGCCTTCGCCGACGTGCCGGTTGCCGACCGCGGCTGCGACTGGAAGGCGCGCATGGTGGCCGAGGCCGCGCATCGCGCCGTCTACCGCTTCGACGACTTCAAGTCCGAGAAGGCGCCCGCCCCGCGCCTGGAGAAGGTCACCCTGCTGATCAGCGAGCAGGGCGACGCCGACGCGGCCCGCCAGGGCGCGCGCATCGGCGACGCCATCGGCCAGGGCGTGGCGACCACCCGCACCCTGGGCAACCTGCCCGGCAACGTCTGCACGCCGAGCTACCTGGCCGAGCGCGCCGAGCAGCTGGCCGCCGAGTCCGGCGGCGCGCTGACCGCCGAGATCCTCGACGAGACGGCGCTGGAGGCGCTGGGCGCCCACAGCCTGCTCTCCGTGGGCCGCGGCAGCGAGCAGCCCTCGCGGCTGATCGTCATGAAGTACCAGGGGGCCGAGGAGCCCAACGAGGCGCCCCACGTGCTGGTCGGCAAGGGCATCACCTTCGATACCGGCGGCATCTCGCTCAAGCCCGGCGAAGCCATGGACGAGATGAAGTTCGACATGTGCGGCGCCGCCAGCGTGTTCGGCACCGTCACCTCGGTGCTCGCCATCAAGCCCAGGATCAACCTGGTGGCCATCGTCGCCGCCGCTGAGAACATGCCCGACGGCCGCGCCACCAAGCCCGGCGACATCATCCAGACCCTCAAGGGCCTCTCCGTGGAGGTGCTCAACACCGACGCCGAGGGCCGCCTGGTGCTGTGCGACGCCCTGACCTACGCCGAGCGCTTCGAACCGGCCAGCGTCGTCGATATCGCCACCCTGACCGGCGCGGCGATCATCGCCCTGGGCCACCACGCCACCGGCCTGCTGTCCAACGACGACGACTTGGCGCTGGATATCCTGGATGCCGGCGAGACCGCCTGGGATCGCGCCTGGCACCTGCCGCTGTGGGACGAGTACCAGGAGCAGCTCTCCTCCAACTTCGCCGACCTGGCGAACATAGGCGGCCGCCCGGCCGGCACCATCACCGCCGCCTGCTTCCTCTCGCGCTTCGCCGACAAGTTCCCCTGGGCGCACCTGGACATCGCCGGCACCGCCTGGACCTCGGGCAAGGAGAAAGGCGCCAGCGGACGTCCCGTCGGCCTGCTGACACAGTACCTGCTGGACCGCGAGGCCGACAGCGAGGTCGAGGTCGCCGACGACTGATCGCCGCCGGCGGGGTTGCCTTTTCCCCACGCTGACCTTTTCATGTGGGATGACGATTCTCATGCACCGGGCCCTCGCCGGCCCGGTTCCCTTTTTCTTGTCGAGGGCGCCCGACGGCGCCCCGCCAGAAGCGGAGACCCCTTGCCGTGTCCATCGAACGTTTTTCCGTGCTGTCCACGACCCAGCCGACCGCGCCGCAAATCCGTGAGCAGATCCTCACCAACCCCGGCTTCGGTCGCTACTTCACCGATCACATGGCCCACGTGCGCTGGACCCTCGACGACGGCTGGCATGGCCACGAGGTGCGCCCCTATGGTCCGCTGACCCTGGATCCCGCCGCCGCCGTGCTGCACTACGGCCAGGAGATCTTCGAGGGGGTCAAGGCCTACCGCCACGCCGACGGTTCGGTGTGGACCTTCCGCCCCGAGAAGAACGCCGAGCGCTTTCGTCGCAGCGCGCGCCGCCTGGCGCTGCCGGAGCTCTCCGACGAGGACTTCATCGACTCGCTCAAGTCGCTGCTGGCCAAGGACCAGGCATGGGTGCCCACCCCGGCCGACGAGACCGACGAGTCGAGCCTCTACCTGCGTCCCTTCATGATCGCCAGCGAGACCTTCCTCGGCGTGCGCCCCTCCCATGAGGTCGACTACTACGTCATCGCCTCGCCAGCGGCGGCCTACTTCCAGGGCGGCGTGAAGCCGGTCTCGATCTGGCTCTCCTCGCACTACAAGCGCGCCGCCGCGGGCGGCACCGGCTTCGCCAAGTGCGGCGGCAACTACGCCGCCTCGCTGGCCGCCCAGAAGGAGGCCGCGGCCCACGACTGCAGCCAGGTGGCCTTCCTCGACGCCGCCGAGAACAAGTGGATCGAGGAGCTCGGCGGCATGAACCTGTTCTTCGTGTTCAAGGACGGCCGCATCGTCACTCCGCGCCTCACCGACACCATCCTCGAGGGCGTGACTCGCGATTCGGTGCTGACCCTGGCCGGCGACGAGGGGCTGACCCCCGAGGAGCGCCCGATCAGCATCGACGAGTGGCGCGAGGGCGCGGCCTCCGGCGAGATCACCGAGGTCTTCGCCTGCGGCACCGCCGCGGTGATCACTCCGGTGGGCGAGCTGGTCACCGAGGAGGGCAGCATCCGGCTCGCCGCCGAGGGCGACAACGAGGTGGCCAAGCGCCTTCGCACCCGCCTGCTCGACCTGCAGTACGGTCGCAGCGAGGACACCCGCGGCTGGCTGACCCGACTCGCCTGAGCCCTTCCCGGCCCCCGGCAAGACGGCCTTTGCCGGGGGCAAGACAGCTCCATTGCCTCTCAAGACTCCGAGATAAAACGCCGACGAGCGAAGGCCAGACAAGGCAAAAATCGGCGAAAGAACGGAGTTTACTGGTTGTTAAACGAGTATCTTGAGCCGATTTTTAACGCCGTATGGCCGAGCGCAGTCCGTTTTAGACGGAGTCTCATGACCCGCATCGATTTCTATATCCTCCCCGACACCACCCTGGCCGCCCGTTTCGGCTTCGCCTGCCGGCTTGCCGAGACGATCTACCGCAAGGGGTATCGGCTGCACCTGCATGCCGAGGACGAGGCCATGGCCCGCGAGCTCGACGACCGGCTGTGGACCTTCCGCCCCGACGCCTACCTGCCCCACGCCCTGCTCGGCAGCGACCAGGAGGCGACGGTGCCGGTGACCATCGGCTGGGAGGGCCCGCCGGAGCCCGGCGCCCAGGCGCTGCTCAACCTGCACCCGGGCATCCCGGAGTGGTTCTCGCGCTTCGAGCGGGTCGCCGAGATCATCAACCAGCACCAGGACGTGCTCACCGCCAAGCGCGAGTGCTGGCAGACCTACAAGAAGCGCGGCTACCCGGTCACCCCGCACCACCTGCGCGCTCAAGCCTGAGAGATAGCACGCCGGGGACAGGTCACAGAGGGGGTCCTACGCCAGGGATGGCGTCGGTAGCGCCCAGGGAAGGGTTCACAGCGCCCCCGGAGGGCCGGCCCCGCTCGAAGACCTGTCGACGGAGTCCCGGCAGCCATGGCCCTCGCCCATGACGCCGGCCCGCCGGGCAGGCTATAATCGGGCCCATTTTTCGCGCCCTGCGGCGCCGCCATGACGCGGCCTGCCGTGCCTCGACGCCACCCTGAACACCCGGAAGCCCCCATGGACAAGACCTACCAACCCGAGCAGATCGAAACCCGCTGGTACGAGCGCTGGGAGGCCGACAACCGCTTCGCCGCCTCCGGCGAGGGCGAGCCCTTCTCCATCATGATCCCGCCGCCCAACGTCACCGGCAGCCTGCACATGGGCCACGCCTTCCAGGACACCATCATGGACACCCTGACCCGCTGGCGGCGGATGCAGGGGCGCAACACCCTGTGGCAGGTCGGCACCGACCACGCCGGCATCGCCACCCAGATGCTGGTGGAGCGCAAGGTCGCCGCGGAAGAGGGCAAGAGCCGCCACGACCTCGGGCGCGAGGCCTTCACCGACAAGATCTGGGAGTGGAAGCACGAATCCGGCGGCGAGATCACCCGCCAGCTGCGCCGCATGGGGGCCAGCGTCGACTGGAGCCGCGAACGCTTCACCATGGACGACGGCTTCTACAAGGCCGTGCAGGAAGTCTTCGTGCGCCTGCATGAAGAGAACCTCATCTACCGCGGCAAGCGGCTGGTCAACTGGGACCCGACCCTGCACACCGCGATCAGCGATCTCGAGGTCGAGAACCGCGACCAGCAGGGCAGCTTCTGGCACTTCCGCTACCCGCTGGCCGACGGCGTCACCACCGACGACGGCAAGGGCTACCTGGTGGTCGCCACCACCCGCCCCGAGACCCTGCTCGGCGACAGTGCCGTGGCGGTCAACCCCGAGGATCCGCGCTACGCCTCGCTGGTCGGCAAGTTCGTCGAACTGCCGCTGGTCGGGCGCCGCATCCCGGTGGTGGCCGACGAGCACGCCGACATGGAGAAGGGCTCGGGCTGCGTGAAGATCACCCCGGCCCACGACTTCAACGACTACGAGGTCGGCAAGCGCTGCGGCCTTCCGCTGATCAATGTCTTCACCCAGGACGCCGCGGTGCGCGAGACCGCCGAGGCGTTCGACCTCCAGGGTCGCCCGCTCCCCGACGTCGACCCGAGCCTGCCCGCCGCCTACGCCGGCCTCGGCCGCTTCGAGGCCCGCGAGCGCATCGTCGCCGACATGGACGCCGCCGGCCTGCTCGAGCAGGTCGAGACGGTCAGCAACACCCTGCCCTACGGCGACCGCAGTGGCGACGTCATCGAGCCGCTGCTCACCGATCAGTGGTTCGTCGCCGTGGAGGAGCTCGCCAAGCCCGCCATCGCCGCGGTGGAGAACGGCGACATCGAGTTCGTGCCGAAAAACTACGAGAACATGTACTTCGCCTGGATGCGCGACCTCCAGGACTGGTGCATCTCCCGCCAGCTCTGGTGGGGCCACCGCATCCCCGCCTGGTACGACGCCGAGGGCAACGTCTACGTGGCGAGAAGCGAGGCCGAGGCCCGCGAGAAGCACGGCCTGCCCGCCGATCTCGAACTGACCCAGGACGAGGACGTGCTCGACACCTGGTTCAGCTCCGGGCTCTGGACCTTCGGCACCCTGGGCTGGCCCGAGCAGACCGAGGAGCTCGCCACCTTCCATCCGACGAGCGTGCTGGTCACCGGCTTCGACATCATCTTCTTCTGGGTCGCCCGGATGATCATGATGACGCTCAAGTTCACCGGCGAGGTGCCCTTCAAGCAGGTCTACGTGCACGGCCTGGTGCGCGACGGCCAGGGCCAGAAGATGTCCAAGTCCAAGGGCAACGTGCTCGACCCCATCGACCTGATCGACGGCATCGCGCTGGAGACCCTGGTCGAGAAGCGCACCGGCAACATGATGCAGCCGCAGAAGGCCAAGGCGATCGCCAAGGCCACCCGCGCCGAGTTCCCCGAGGGCATCGAGCCCCACGGCACCGACGCCCTGCGCTTCACCTTCCTCTCCCAGGCCACCACCGGGCGCGACATCAAGTTCGACATGGGCCGCCTGGACGGCTACCGCAACTTCTGCAACAAGCTATGGAACGCCTCGCGCTACGTGCTGATGAACGCCGAGGGCCAGGACACCGGCGCCGACGGCGGCGAGGTCGAGCTGTCGCTGGCCGACCGCTGGATCGTCTCGCGCCTGCAGCAGACCCAGGCCCAGGTGACCCGGGCGATGGAGGAGTTCCGCTTCGACCACGCTTCCCAGGCGCTCTACGACTTCGTCTGGAACGAGTACTGCGACTGGTACCTGGAGCTCTCCAAGCCGGTGCTGTGGGACGAGGGCGCCAGTGACGCCGCCAAGCGCGGCACCCGCCGTACCCTGGTGCGGGTGCTCGAGGCGATCCTGCGCCTCGCCCACCCGATGATGCCCTTCATCTCCGAGGAGATCTGGCAGCGCGTCGCGCCGCTCGCCGGCACCCGCGCGGCGGACGGCGACTCGATCATGAACCAGCCCTGGCCGCTGGCCAACGAGGCGCTGGTCGACGAGGCGGCGACCCGCGACATCGAGTGGCTCAAGGGCGTGATCGTGGCGGTGCGCAACATCCGCGCCGAGATGAACATCGCCCCGGGCAAGCCGCTGGAGGCACTGCTCACCAAGGGCGGGCCGGAGGACGCCGAGCGCCTGGCGGCCAACCGCCTGTTCCTCTCCAAGCTGGCCAAGCTCGAGCGCGTCGAGTGGCTCGACGACCCCGAGCAGGCGCCGCTCTCGGCGACCCAGCTGGTCGGCGACATGGAGGTGCTGGTGCCGATGGCCGACCTGATCGACAAGGACACCGAGCTCGCGCGCCTGGCCAAGGAGATCGACAAGCAGGAGAAGCTGATCGGCGGCATCGAGAAAAAGCTCGGCAACGAGAGCTTCGTCGCCAAGGCGCCGGAAACGGTGGTCGAGAAGGAGCGTGCCAAGCTCGCCGACTTCGAGGCCGCGCGCCGGCTGCTGGTCGAGCAGCGCGAGAAGATCGACGCGCTCTGATCGCACGCGGGTCGTGATCCCGAACGACCGAGGGGCCGGGCGCCACGCGCCCGGCCCCTTCTGTTGCGCATCGCGAGGGCCTAGAGCCCGCGGAAGCTCTCCCACAGCGCCGGCACGCCCGGGAACATCCCGATGCCCGCCATCACCGTGCAGAGGACCGCGAACACCACGCCGGGAATGATCCAGCGCCCCATGTGGCCGAGCTCGCGGCCGCGCTCCTTGCAGCCGATCAGCCCCAGGTTGTCCAGCAGCACCGTCAGCGACCAGCCGAACACCGGATTGACCAGCGCCGAGGAGAAGATCACCACCGCCGCGGACTGGGTGGTCTTGCCCTTGCGGGTCATCTGCATGCCCGCCTCGAGCAGCGGCACGTAGACCCCGACCATCAGCGCCACGCTGAGCACCGGCTGCCACACCGCCAGGTCCATCGGGTAGCCCCAGAGGGCGGCGACGACGCACAGCAGGCCGGTCAGCACCGCCCCGGCGGGGATCGGGCGCCGGGCGATCGCCGCCGGCACGATGTAGGTGCCCCAGGAGGAGCTGATGTTGCCGCCGCCCAGCAGGCTGCCGGCCACCTGGCGGGCCGAGGCGGTGACCATGGTGTCGTCCATGTTCATCACCACCCGGTCGGTCTTCGGCGGGTAGTTGAGCTGCTGGAAGACCCGGTGGCCGACGAAGTCCGGCGACCACATAGCCACCGCCAGCACCGCGAAGGGCGCCACGGCGACGAAGTGGTGGAACGACGGCAGGCCGAGCTGCCAGCCGGAGTCCTCGCCCCACCAGTAGAGCGGGTTGAGGGTGGGGATGCCCGGCTCGGTGGTGAACTCGAAGGGCGCGCCCATCGCGAAGGAGAGCGCGCCGGCCAGCAGGGCGCCCAGCGGGATCGCCAGCCAGCGCATCTGGACGTGCTCCAGGTAGGCGTACATGAGGATCGTGGCGATGATCACCACGAACGCCAGGTGGGCCATGTCGAAGCTCTCGGCCCAGGCGAACAGGCTCTCGATCTGGCCGCTGATGCCGATGAAGCCCAGGTAGAGCAGCAGGCCGCCGCACACCCCGTTACCGGTCAGCCGGGCCAGCAGGCTGCCGCCCTTGCTGATGCCCAGCAGGAAGCCCAGGGCGCCGATCATCAGCCCCAGCGCCATGGGGTGGCCCCCCGAGGCGACGATCAGCGGCACCAGCGGGATCAGCGGGCCGTGGGTGCCGGCCAGGTTGCTGGTCGGATTGAGGAAGCCCGAGACCAGCACCACGAACAGCAGCGCGGCGATCAGCATCTCGTAGCGGACGTTCTCGATGACGAAGTCGTCGGAGAGCCCGAGCTGGCCGGCGAAGGCCGCGACGATGGCGGCGACCATCACGATCTTGCCGATGGTGGCCGCCATGGCCGGCACCCAGTCCTCGAGTTCGAAGCGGTAGTCCCGGCCGGGCAGGTTGGGTCGCCAGCGCCGGGGCGCCATGCTCTGCAGCTCGTGCTCCAGGTACTCCGCCCGGGAGGCGAAGGCCGAGCGCGGCCGGCGGCGGTGGCGATAGTCGTCGTGGGAGTCGGTCATGGGCTCACTTGCGGGTGGAGACAGAGAGTGGCGAAAAAAAGCTCGCCCACTCTAGGGAGGCCCGACCCGAGCCACAATCTGACATTCGGCTAATATAACGAAGCGCCCGGTCCATGGCAGGCGACGACGCCGCGCCGCTTCTTACCTGGACACCCGAGACGCTCAATCGACGCGGCGAAAGCCCCCCAGCACCCGCTGATCGGGGCCGAAGAACACCAGCCGATCGTGATCGATCAGGTAGCGATAGGCGTTCTCCAGCATCCCGGTCACCCGGGCGGCATCCTCGGCCCGGGGACAGGCGCGCCGCGTGGTGGCAAGCTCGGTGAAGGCGATCCGCTGGTTATCGCCCAGCGCTGCCTGGCCGGTCAGCCGGTTGCAGCCGTCGCTGCCGCTCACCCGCCCCTCGCCGTCGATCACGAAGTAGGGCCGCGTGGGCATGTCGAGGCGCTCGCTGGTACCCACCAGCAGCAGGTTCCAGCGCTGCTCGACCACCGGCCCCTCGAGGCGGGCCGAAGGCTCGTCGACGACTTCGGGGGCCGGCCCACCGCGACAGGCGGCGAGCAGCAGGGTCCCGGCGGCGAGCAGAGCGATATTGCGTAACGTTTTGATCATCATGGTATCTTCCTTGAGGCGCGGGGCGATGGTCCGGCGCCAAGCTTGCCCCAGCCGGGGCATCGAGACAATTCTCCGCCGGACCAGGAGGTCCCCGCATGCTCAAAGCGCTTCACAACGACGCCCTCGGCAAGCTGATCCTGCGCCTCGCCGTGGGCGGCCTGATACTCTTCCACGGCGTGGCCAAGCTGCTCAACCCGGGCAGCCTCGACTGGATCGGCGGGATGCTCCAGGGCTATGGCCTGCCCTCCTTCCTGGCCTACGGGGTGCTGATCGGCGAGGTGCTCGCGCCGATCATGGCTATCGTGGGCTGGCAGAGCCGCCTGGCCGGGCTGCTGATGGCCGGCAACATGCTGGTGGCCTTCCTGCTGGTACACACCGGCGAGGTGTTCATGCTCAGCGACAGCGGCGGCTGGCAGCTGGAGCTGCAGGGCATGTTCTTCCTCTCGGCCCTGGCGCTGGTCTTCCTGGGCAGCGGGCGCATGGCCTGGCGGCCGGACTGAGTCGCGACACACTCCCCGCCAGACCACCGTTTTGCTGTTACAAGCTTCCAATGAGGAAGGATAGATTTCCGTCGCGAGCGAAGAGAGGCTGGTCAACGCCGGAGCACAGCCACCGGAGTGTAGCCTGCTACCTGAGGATGGCGACGGTTCGACGCCTCGACACCGCCGGCGACCAGCCTGGCTAGGTTTGTTCCCGACGAACCAACACACTTCCCACCTCCATGTGGGTCGTCGGGCGCAGCAGGAAATCCGTCCTTCCTCACCAGGTGCCGGTGTTCTCCATGGATGCCCAGGGTTCCTTGGGCGGCAGGGCATCGCCTGACTGCAGCAGCTCCACCGAGATGCCGTCGGGGCTCCTGACGAAGGCCATGTGGCCGTCGCGGGGCGGGCGGTTGATGGTCACGCCGTTGGCCTGGAGGTGCTCGCAGAGGGCGTAGATGTCGTCCACCCGGTAGGCCAGGTGGCCGAAGTTGCGCCCGCCGCCGTACTCTTCCGGGTCCCAGTTCCAGGTCAACTCGATCTCCGGCGCCTGGAGCTCGGCCGAGCGCGCCTCGTCCTGGGGGGCGGTGAGAAAGACCAGCGTGAAGCGGCCCTTCTCGTTCTCCTTGCGGCGCACTTCCTTGAGCCCCAGCAGGTCGCAGTAGAAGTGCAGCGAGGCATCGATGTCGCTGACGCGGACCATGGTGTGCAGATACTGCATGACAGACTCCTGTCGCTTCAGTCGTGGGTGTACTCGGCAAAGACCGACGGCGTGCGATCGTCATGGCGCCAGCCCAACACGGTATAGTCGTCGTGACGTCCGGTCTCCATGCCGGGGGAGCCGTGGGGCATGCCCGGCACGGCCAGACCCGCCAGGTCGGGCCGCTCGTCCAGCAGGCGGCGAACGTCCGATGCCGGCACGTGGCCCTCGATCACGTAGCCGTCGACCACCGCCGTATGGCAGGAGGCGAGCCCCGGCGTCAGGCCGTGCTCGATCTTGACCGCGCGCATGTCGCGGGTCTCGTGCTGCCGCACCTCAAATCCCGCTTCCTCCATGTGCTCGGCCCAGGCCGTGCAGCAGCCGCAGTTGGGATCCTTGTGCATCTCCACCAGAGGCGCCTCGGCCCAGGCGGGGCTGGCGGCGGCGGTCAGCAGGGCGCCGGCGAGGATCAGGCGGTGCAGTGGTGTCATGACGGGCACTCCAAGGGTTAAGGTGTCGTCGATTGTCGGGCATCTCCCGGCTCCACTGCCACCCCGGAGCGACAGCATGAGCCACTACTGCGACCTGGCCCCCGGGCATCCGTTCCACGGGCCCTACCACGACCACGAATACGGCTTCCCGGTGGAGGACGATCGCGCCCTCTTCGAGCGCCTGGTGCTGGAGATCAATCAGGCGGGGCTCTCCTGGCTGACCGTGTTGAAGAAGCGCGCGGCCTTCCAGGCCGCCTTCGAGGGCTTCGACATCGACCGGGTCGCAGCCTACGGCGAAGCCGAGCGGGCTCGACTGCTGGCGGATGCCGGCATCATCCGCAACCGCTTGAAGGTCGATGCGGCGATCCACAACGCCGGCGTGGTCCAGGCCCTGCGTGCCGAGCATGGCAGCTTCAAGGCCTGGCTCGATCACCATCATCCCCTCGAACACGGCGACTGGGTGCGCCTGTTCAAGCGCACCTTCCGCTTCACCGGCCCCGAGATCGTCGGCGAACTCCTGATGAGCAGCGGCTACCTGTCCGGCGCCCATCGCGACGACTGCCCCGTCCAGGCGCGCATCCTGGACGCCGGGCCCGCCTGGGCCCGGCCCGATTGAGCCCAGTCCCGGCAAGCCCCGGGGAACCGCAGAACCGCCTTGCCGTCACAGCAAGGGCCTGCCGCTGACGAAGGAGACCCCTCGATGGATTCGATGACCCAGGCCGCGCTGGGCGCGGCGATCGGCGGCGCCGTGCTCGGCCGGCGGCTGGGCCGCAAGGCGGTGCTGATCGGTGCGGCGCTGGGCACCCTGCCCGATCTGGACGTGATCATCGACTACGGCGACGCCGTGGCCAACGTCACCCAGCACCGCGGCTTTTCCCACTCGCTGTTCGTGCTGGCGGGGCTCGCCATCGCGCTGGCGCTACTGTCGTCGCGCCTCGCGAAAGCGCGAGACATCTCGCTTGCCCGCTGGGGGACCTTCTTCGGACTCATCCTGCTGACCCACCCGCTGCTCGACGCCCTGACCACCTACGGCACCCAGCTGTGGTGGCCGCTTGGCGCGCCGCCCGTGGCCTGGCCTCACGTCTTCATCATCGACCCGCTCTACACCCTGCCGCTGCTGGTGGGCGTCGGCGTGGCGCTGATCAGCGGCCGCGCGGCGCGCCCCGCGACCTGGGGGCTGACGATCGCCTGCGCCTACCTGGTGCTCGCCATGGGCGCCCGGCAGCTGGTCGAGACGCGCATCGAACCGACACTGGCCGAGCGGGGCCTCGAGCAGGCCCCGCGGCTGATCCAGCCCACGCCCTTCAACATCCTGCTGTGGCGAGTCACCGTGGCCGACGGCGCGCGCTACCACGAGGCCCTGGTGGGCGTGTTCGACGGCGACAGCGCCCCCTTACTCGAGACTTATGCCCGCGGCGCCGAGCTGGAGGCGGCGGCGCTCGATAGCCGGCGCGGCCAGCGGCTCGACTGGTTCGCCGGGCCCTTCCTGCGCTATGAGGTGCGCGAACGCGATGGCCGCGACACCCTGGTGGCCACCGATCTGCGCCTCGGCTTCCCGGGCTTTCACCCCTTCTCTTTTACCCTCGCGACCCGCGAGGGCGACGACTGGCGGCCGGTGGCGGTCTCCGAGCAGCTCGCCCCGGCCGGGCAAGACCGCCGCCAGGCGCTGACCCGACTGAGTGGGCGTCTCTTGAGCCCGGAGCCCCGGCTCTGCACCAGCGACTTCGTCTCCCGCCAGTGGCTCGTCGGCACGCCCGGTTCGTGCTGATGTGCTGAAGTGCGGGGACCACGAACGCGAACGGGGTGGCATCGGCCACCCCGTTCGCGGGTTTCCAGCAGACGCCTGAGCGGTCAGAGGCCCTGCACCAGCCCCTCGATGGCCTGCTTCGCCTCCTTGAGCGCCGCCTCGCGGTGCGTCTCGCCCAGGGCGAGTCCCTCGGCGAAGACCACGTCCACCTCGGTAATGCCGATCAGGCCCAGCATGCCCTTGAGGTGCGGCGTCTGGCTGTCCATCGCGGTGCCGGCATACTGACCGCCCCGGGCCGCCAGGATCACCGCCCGCTTGCCCTCGATGAGCCCCTTGGGCCCACTCTCGGTATAGCGGAAGGTCTCGCCGGCCCGCAGCACGCGGTCAAACCACGCCTTGAGCTGGGACGGGACGCCGAGGTTGTACATCGGCACGGCCAGCACCACGACGTCGTGCTCGTGAAGTTCGCGGATCAGCGCGTCGGAGCGCTCGGCCAGCGCACGCTGATCGACGCTTCGCTCGTCGGCCGGCACCTGCCAGCTGGCGAGCTCCGGCTGGGTCAGGTGCGGCAGCTCGTCGGCCACCAGGTCGCGAGCGGTAATCGTGAGGCCGTCGCGGCCGGCGGCCTGGGTGCGAAAGTGCTCGGCCAGGGCGATGGACTGGCCGTCCTCGCCGAGGATCGACGAGGTGAGAACGAGGGCGCGGGTAGTCATGGCGATCTCCTTGAACCGTGAGCGGTGTATGGGCGCCATTCTACGTGCACGGAGTGCAACGAAAAGCGCAAAGATCTGCCGTCTTCTTTCGATAAAAACGAAAGAAGCGCCCTCACCGCCTCAGGGCGCGATGCCCTGACCGCAGCCCCGGTAGACCTGATCGTTGAGCGCCAGCGTCACCCGGGCCGGCCAGGGCCGGCCGCTCATGGTGTCGAAACAGGACTTCGCCTCGATGCGCAGGGTAAAGGGGCGCGCCGCCTGGCCGCTGGCCAGGATCACCCGCCCGGCGTCGTTATCCAGGGTGGTCACCCGGTAAGGCAGGGTCACCTCCCGGTTGCCGTAGTCCAGCGTCATGGTCAGCTCGGGGACGTCGTTGGCGAGCTCCACGTGCCAGCCAGGCTCATTGCCCTGGCCGCGGAACATCACCCCGGGGTGACCCTGCCGGGTCAGGGCGTCCCGGGTGACGTCGACCCGGCAATCGAGCCGGCCGCGCTGGCTCTCGACCAGCGCCTCCCGCCCCTTGTTCCAGAAGCTCAGGTCGCCCTGCTGGTAGCGGGCGCCGCTGGCCACCACGGCGGGATCGAGACGCGTGCCCCCCTGGGCGGACCACAGCCGCAGCTCCTCCTTGGTGGCGGCGGTGACCAGGTCCTGAGCCGGGGTGCAGCGCCAGGCGGTCAGCGTCTCGGCCTCGCCGGGAAACAGCGTCGAGGGCAGCAGCGGCGCCTTGGCCGAGGCCTCGTCCTGCACCGGGTCGGCTTGCTTCGAGGAGGACGGCGACGGCTCGGGCGCCGGCGCGCTCACGTAGGTGACGCAGCCGGACAGCCCCAGGGCCAGCAGCAGCGGCAGGGCGAGACGAAGGGGGGCATGGCGGGACATGGCAGGGCTCCTTGGCAGACGATTCCTTGACGTGCGCTTACGCGGCGTGCGCTTTCGTTACCGCCAGGATACCAGCCGCCGGACGGCTTGGCGCCGCCCGGCCGTCAGTCATGGGGCCAGGAGCCATCAGCAACGCGGGGCTGCTCCGTCGACAGGTCCCGAAGTGTCGGACCATCGGAGGGGGCGCTGTGAACCCTTCCCTGGGCGCTACTTTTGCCGTTCCTGGCAAAAGCCCCCCTCTCCGACCTGTCCCCGGCGCCCCTCGTCAAGGCGGCTGGCTGTGGGCACAGACCTCAGCCGTGGCGCTGACGCAGCACCCGCGCCGCCTCCACCATGTTGGCGAGCGCCGGCTCCACCTCGGCCCAGCCGCGGGTCTTGAGGCCGCAGTCCGGGTTCACCCAGAGTCGCTCGACCGGGATGCGCTCGGCGGCCTGCTCCATCAGCGCCACCATCCAGTCCACCTCGGGAATGTTCGGCGAGTGGATGTCGTAGACGCCGGGCCCGATGGCGTTGGGATAGGCGAAGTCCTGGAAGGCGTCGAGTAGCTCCATGTCCGAGCGCGAGGTCTCGATGGTGATGACGTCGGCATCCAGCGCCGCGATGGCGGCGATGATGTCGTTGAACTCGGCGTAGCACATGTGGGTGTGGATCTGCGTCTCGTCGCGCACCCCCGCCGAGGTCAGCCGAAAGCACGCCACCGACCAGTCGAGATAGCCCTGCCACTCGGCCTGGCGCAGCGGCAGCCCCTCGCGCAGCGCCGGCTCGTCGATCTGGATGGCGCGGATGCCCGCCGCCTCGAGGTCGAGCACCTCGTCGCGCAGCGCCAGGGCGATCTGCCGGCAGGTGGTCTCGCGGGGCTGGTCGTCGCGCACGAAGGACCACTGCAGCACGGTGACGGGGCCGGTGAGCATGCCCTTCATCGGCCGCTCGGTGAGCGACTGGGCGTACTGGCTCCAGCGCACCGTCATGGCCGCCGGGCGCACCACGTCGCCGAAGAGGATCGGCGGCTTGACGCAGCGCGTGCCGTAGCTCTGCACCCAGCCGAAGCGGGTGAAGGCGAAGCCGTCGAGCTGCTCGCCGAAGTACTCGACCATGTCGTTGCGCTCCGGCTCGCCATGCACCGGCATGTCGATGCCGAGCGCCTCCTGGCGCGCCACGGCTCCGGCGATCTCCTCGCGCATCTGCGCCTCGTAGGCCTCGCGGGACAGGTCGCCGGCCTTGAAGGCGCGCCGCGCGGCGCGGATCTCGTCGGTCTGGGGGAAGGAGCCGATGGTGGTGGTGGGGAACAGCGGCAGGGCGAGATGGCGCTGCTGGGCCACGGCGCGCTCGGCATAGGGCCGCCGGCGCCGCGCATCGTCGTCGCTGACGCCGGCCAACCGCTCGGCCACCTCGGGGCGATGCAGACGCTTCGCCTCGCGGCGCGCCTGCAGGGCGCGGCTGGCGGCCTCCATGCGCTCGCGGTCGGCGGCGTCGGCGCGGCCGTCGAGCAGGCGGGCCAAGGTGGCGACCTCATCCAGCTTCTGGCGGGCGAAGGCCAGCCAGCTTTTCAGCTCGGGCTCGAGGGTGGTTTCCGCCTCGAGATCCACCGGCACGTGCAGCAGCGAGCAGCTGGTGCCGATCCAAAGCCGCTCGCCCAGGCGCATGCGCGCCACCGCCAGGCGCTCGCGCCACAGGGCCAGGTCGGCCCGCCAGACGTTGCGCCCGTCGATCGCCCCCACCGAGAGCACCTTGTGGGGCAGCAGGCGGTCGAGCACCGCCTCCAGCTCGTCCGGGGCGCGCACCACATCGATGTGCAGGCCGGCCACCGGCAGGCTCACCGCCAGGGAGAGGTTCTCGCCGAGACCACCGAAGGGGCTGGCCAGCAGCAGCTTGACCGGGGCGGCCTGCAGGCGGTGGTAGGCGCGTTCATAGGCCTGGCGCCAGGCGAGCGGCAGGTCCTGCACCAGCGCCGGCTCGTCAAGCTGCACCCAGTCGACGCCCTGCCCGCCCAGCCGCTGGAGGATCTCGGCGTAGACGTCGAGCAGGCCGTCGAGCAGTGTCAGGCGATCGAAGTCTTCGGGCACGTCGCCGCGCCCCTTGCCGAGCCACAGCCAGGTCAGCGGGCCGGTCAACGCCACCTTGACCGGGTGGCCGGCGGCGTGAGCCTCCTCCACCTGGTCGAACAGCCGCGCGCTGGCCAGCCGGAAGCGCTGCCCGGGATGCAGCTCCGGCACCAGGTAGTGGTAGTTGGTATCGAAGTACTTGGTCATCTCGCAGGCCGCGGCCGGCGTCCCGCTGGGGGCTCGGCCCCGGGCCATGCGAAAGGCGGTATCGAGATCCACCTCGCCGCGGGCCACCTCGTCCTCGGCGGCGAAGCGCGCCGGCACCGCCCCCACCATCACCGAGACGTCGAGCACCTGGTCGTAGAAGGCGAAGTCGCCCACGGTCACCAGGTCGAGCCCGGCCGCGCGCTGGTCCGCCCAGTTCGCCAGGCGCAGCTCGCGCCCGGTGGCCTCCAGGGCCTGGCGGTCGAGGCTGCCCTGCCAGTAGGCCTCGGTGGCACGCTTCAGTTCGCGATCCGCGCCGATGCGCGGATAGCCGGCAATATGAGCCATCGTCATGATGACATCCTTTCTTCATGAATGATGGTGGTGAGTCTCGCTGGCCATGGGAGGTGAATCAAACTAAACTTTCACATCTTAAAGATGAATCAGGCTCACTCCCATGCTCGAACTTCGCCATCTGCGCACCCTGGTCGCCCTGCGCGATGCCGGCTCACTGGTGGAGGCGGCCGAACGCGTGCACCTGACCCAGTCGGCGCTCTCCCACCAGATCAAGGACCTGGAGGAGCGCCTGGGCAGCCCGCTGTTCCTGCGCAAGACTCGGCCGGTGGAGTTCACCCGCGCCGGCCTGCGCCTGCTGACCCTGGCCGAGCAGGTGCTGCCGCAGGTGCGCATGGCCGAGCGCGACCTGGCGCGCCTGGCCGGCAACGAGCAGGGCCGGCTGCACATGGCCATCGAGTGCCACAGCTGCTTCCAGTGGCTGATGCCCACCGTCGATCACTTCCGCGACCACTGGCCGGAGGTGGAGATCGACATTCCCGGCGGCCACCACTTCGACCCGCTGCCGGCGCTGGCCCGCGAGCAGCTCGACCTGGTGATCACCGCCGACCCCCAGCCGCTGCCGGGGGTGCACTACGAGCCGCTGTTCCGCTACGAGGGGCTCCTGGCGGTGGCGCGCCAGCACCTGCTGGCAAGCAAGCCCTTCGTCACCCCGGCAGACCTCGCCGAGGAGACGCTGATCACCTACCCGGTGGAGCACTCGCGCCTGGATGTCTTCACCCAGTTCCTCGACCCCGCCGGGGTGCGCCCCAAGGAGGTGCGCACCGCCGAGCTGACGATCATGATGATGCAGCTGGTCGCCAGCGGCCGCGGCGTGTGCGCGCTGCCCAACTGGGCGCTGACCGAGTACCGGGAGCGCGATTACGTGAAGGCCGTGGCGCTGGGCGAGAAGGGGGTGTGGAGCACGCTGTTCGCGGCGATCCGCGAGGAGACCCGCGACGCGCCCTGGATGGAGGACTTCCTGCGCACCGCCCGGGAGACCTCCTTCGCGGTGCTGGAGGGGATCAGGCCGGCGTAGGCAAGCGGCGCGGCAGCAGCAGGGTGAAGCGGGCACCGCCCAGGTCGGCGCTGGCATCCAGCACCACGCTGCCGCCGTGCCAGGCCATGATCTTCTGCACGATGGAGAGCCCCAGGCCGTAGCCGCCGGAGCGCCGCGTACGGCTGTCGTCGAGACGGGCGAAGGGCTTGAAGACCTCGGAGCGCGACGCGGCGGGGATGCCGGGGCCATCGTCCTCCACGTCCAGGCGCACCAGTCGCGGCTCGCCCTGCAGGCGGATCACCACCCGGCTGCGGGCATGGCGGCAGGCGTTGGCCACCAGGTTCTGCAGGGCGCGCTGCAGGTAGCGGGGCTCGGCCTGGATCTCCACCTCCGGCCCCTCGACCAGCTCGATGCGGATATCGCCGTGCAGCGACCTGAGGGCCTCGATGACGCGTCGCGCCATGGCGCGGCAGTCGACCAGCGAGGTCTCTAGCTCCGCGCCGTTGGCGGTCTCGCTGCCCAGCCGGGCGTAGGTGAGGATCTCGTCGATCAGCTCGTCGAGCTCGGCGATATCGCCGTCGACACCCTCGAGCTGGCGGCGGATGGCCGGATCATCGGTCATGTCCTCGACCATCTGCACCGCGAAGCGGATGCGCGCCACCGGGGTGCGCAGCTCGTGGGAGACGGCGCGAATCATGTCCTGCTGGGCGCGCAGCAGCGACTGCACCTGGGCCGCCATGCCGTTGAAGGCCATCCCCAGCCGCCCCAGAAAGTCACCGCTTTCGACCTTGACCCGGGTATCCAGGCGCCCGCCGGCGATGCGCGTGGCGGCGAGCTCGAGGCGCGCCATGCGGGCCTCCACGCCGCGCACGATCAGGTAGATGATCGCCGCCAGCACGCTGAGCAGCAGCATCAGCAGCGTCAGCTGCAGCGGAAGCGGCAGCGGCTCGAAGGCCTTCACCGGGCCGATGGCAAGCCAGCTCGCCCGGGGACCGCCGTTGGGCAGCAGGCGATACATCGCCATGGAGAGGCGCCCCGGGATCAGCCGGATGACCACCTCGCCGTCCGCCAGGCGCACCAGCTGTCGGGTATCCAGTCCCTCGGGGGCCGTGACCAGCAGCTCGAGGGGAATGGCGTCGCCGGCCATGCGCTCGAGCTGCGCCTGGCGCTCGCCGGGGGGCACCTGGACGAGCCACTCGGCGAAGAGCTCGGTGAGCCCGCGCAGCTGCTGCTCGCTGAGGGTCGCCACGTCCACCTCGAGCAGCTGTTGCTGGTCGGCCAGCAGATGCCAGAGCCGCCAGCCGTTCTCCTCGCGGGGCATCACCAGCACGCGGCCCTCCCGCAGGCGCGTGCGCGAGAAGTAGTTCAGGGAGCGCGCCTTGACCGGCACCACCCGCAGGGTCATGTCGAGCTGCTCGGAGCGCTGCAACAGCCACGCCTCGCGCTGCGCCTCGGGCAGCGACTCGACCCAGCGGGTCAGCACGCGCATGGGCGGTTCGACCAGCTGCTCGCGATAGTGCTCGCGGCGCACCTGGTCGACCAGGGCCAGCCCCAGCAGGGCCAGGCCGAAGGTCAGCAGCAGCGCCAGGGCCAGCAGCACATAGACGCGCAGGAAGGTGCTGTCGGCCAGCATCCGACGCATGGTTCAGCCATCCCTGACGAACAGGTAGCCCTTGCTGCGCACCGTCTTGATGCGGTGCGGCTGGTTGGGATCGTCGCCTATCTTGGGGCGAATGCGCGAGACGCGCACGTCGATGGAGCGGTCCTGGCCGTCGTAGCGGATGCCGCGCAGGCGATCGAAGATCTCCTCGCGGGTCAGCACCCGGCCGGCGTTGCTGGCCAGCAGCCACAGCAGGTCGAACTCGGCGCTGGTCAGGTCGATACGCTCGCCGTCGAGCCACGCCTCGCGGGTCGCGTTGTCGATCACCAGGTCGCTGAAGGTCAGGCGCGTCTCCTCGCCGGCGGCCCCCGGCTCGGCGCGTCGAAGCAGGGCGCGCATGCGCGCCAGCAGCACCCGCGGCTGCACCGGCTTGGGCACGTAGTCGTCGGCGCCCATCTCGAGTCCCAGCACCTGATCCATGTCGTCGGTGCGGGCGGTCAGCATCATGATCGGGCCGGCGTAGTCGCTGCGCACCCGGCGACAGATCGACAGACCGTCCTCGCCGGGCAACATCAGGTCGAGGATCACCAGGTCCGGCTGCAGGGAGAGGATCCGCTCGACGCCGCGGGCGCCGTCGGCCTCGACCGTGACCTGGAAACCGTTGGCCTCCAGGTAATCGCGGGTCAGCCCGGCCAATCGCTCGTCGTCCTCGATGATCAGCACGTGATCCAGTTCCTGGGCTTGCAAGCTGTCGTCCATCCTCTATTCCATCCTGGCGAGCAGGTGAGCGGTGCGGGCTCCCGGGGTCGGGAGCCGACGCCTTTGCCTGAAGGATACCCGAAAACCGGGTTCTCGCCTTCCCGTCGCCATATGGCGACAGGAGGTGTCGCCGGGCCCAACCACGGGGCCTGGCGAGAGGCCCAATTCTACCCCACGGAAGGTCACAGCCCATCCACAGGTTATCCACTTGATGAAGCCGAGAAAGCACACTATCTTGTGCCTCGATCCGGCACGAACACTACATCATGTGCCTCTAGCAATCACACCCACAGCTGTCAACCGTCGTCCGAGCGACGGCCTTCACCACACGTTTCACCGAGTCAGGGACCCGGCGCCATGGATACCAATGTCACACCGGACGAGTCGTCCGTTTCCGTCACCGCACCCAAGGCCCTGCGCGTCATCAAGCGCAACGGCGACGTCATGCCCTTCGATGCCGACAAGATCGCCGTGGCCATGAGCAAGGCCTTCATCGCCGTGGAGGGCGACAACGCCGCGGCCTCCTCCCGGGTTCGCGACTTCGTCCGCCAGTCCACCGAGGCGATCGAACACGCCTTCGTGCGCCGCATGCCCGACGGCGGCACCCTGCACATCGAGGACATCCAGGACCAGGTCGAGCTGGCGCTTATGCGCGGCGGTGAGCAGAAGGTCGCCCGCGCCTACGTGCTCTACCGCGAGGAGCACGCCCGGGCCCGCGCCGCCGCCGGTGACGATATCCAGAAGCCCCACCCGAGCCTCAACATCACCCTGCCCGACGGCAGCACCCGTCCGCTGGATCTCGGCCGAATCGAGACCCTGGTCTATGAGGCCTGCTCGGACCTGCCCAACACCGCGCCGCAGAAGATCGTCGACGATTCGGTGCGCAACCTCTACGACGGCGTGAGCGCCGACGGCGTCTCCCAGGCGCTGACCATGACAGCGCGCACCCTGGTCGAGAAGGACCCGAGCTACACCTACGTCACCGCGCGCCTGCTGCAGGACAGCATCCGCCGCGAGGCGCTCTCCTTCCTGGGGGTGGCCGAGGAGGCCACCTACAGCGACATGGCCGAGCTCTATGCGCCGGCCTTCAAGGCCTACATCGAGAAGGGCATCGAGTTCGAGCAGCTCGACGAGGCGCTGGCCGAGTTCGACCTGGAGCGCCTGGCCGCGGCGCTGGACCACACCCGCGACAACGCCTTCACCTACCTGGGCCTGCAGACCCTCTATGACCGCTACTTCATCCACCGTGATGATGTTCGCTACGAGCTGCCCCAGGTGATGTTCATGCGCGTCGCCATGGGCCTGGCGCTCAACGAGGACGACCGCGAGGCGAGGGCCATCGAGTTCTACGAGCTGCTCTCCAGCTTCGACTACATGGCCTCCACGCCGACCCTGTTCAACGCCGGCACCCAGCGCAGCCAGCTCTCCAGCTGCTACCTGACCACCGTGCCCGACAACCTCGACGGCATCTACAGCGCCATCCGCGACAACGCCATGCTCTCCAAGTGGGCCGGCGGTCTCGGCAACGACTGGACGCCGGTGCGCGCACTGGGCTCCTACATCAAGGGCACCAACGGCAAGTCCCAGGGCGTCGTGCCCTTCCTCAAGGTGGTCAACGACACCGCCGTCGCCGTCAACCAGGGCGGCAAGCGCAAGGGCGCCGTCTGCGCCTACCTCGAGAGCTGGCACCTCGACGTCGAGGAGTTCCTGGAGCTGCGCAAGAACACCGGCGACGACCGTCGCCGCACTCACGACATGAACACCGCCAACTGGGTGCCGGACCTGTTCATGAAGCGCGTCTTCGACGACGAGGAGTGGACGCTGTTCTCGCCGGCCACCTGCCCGGACCTCCACGACCTGTACGGCGCGGCCTTCGAGCAGCGCTACCAGGAGTACGAGGAGATGACCCGCAACGGTCAGCTCAAGCTCTTCAAGCGGGTCAAGGCCAAGGACCTGTGGCGCAAGATGCTCTCGATGCTGTTCGAGACCGGCCACCCCTGGATCACCTTCAAGGATCCGTGCAACCTGCGCAGCCCCCAGCAGCACGCCGGCGTGGTGCACTCCTCCAACCTGTGCACCGAGATCACCCTGAACACCTCGGTCGACGAGATCGCGGTCTGCAACCTGGGCTCGGTCAACCTCGCCCAGCACATGACCGACGGCGAGCTCGACGGCGAGAAGCTCAGGAAGACCGTGCGCACCGCGGTGCGGATGCTCGATAACGTCATCGACATCAACTACTACGCAGTGCCCCAGGCCAAGAACTCGAACCTCAAGCACCGCCCGGTGGGGCTTGGCATCATGGGCTTCCAGGATGCTCTCTACGCCCACGGCATCGCCTACGCCTCCGAGGACGCCGTCGAATTCGCCGACCGCTCCATGGAGCTGGTCAGCTACCACGCCATCGAGGCCTCCTCGGATCTTGCCGCCGAGCGCGGCCAGTACCAGAGCTACGAGGGCTCGCTGTGGAGCCAGGGCGTGCTGCCCATCGACTCCATCGAGAAACTGAAGCAGGAGCGTGGCGAGCAGTACATCGAGGTCGACACCTCGCAGACTCAGGACTGGTCGCGCATCCGCGAGAAGCTGGCCGAGCAGGGCATGCGTAACTCCAACGTCATGGCCATCGCCCCGACCGCGACCATCTCCAACATCTGCGGCGTCTCGCAGTCGATCGAGCCCACCTACCAGAACCTGTTCGTGAAATCGAACCTCTCCGGCGAGTTCACGGTGGTCAATTCCTACATGGTCAACGACCTCAAGGAGCGCGGCCTGTGGGACGAGGTGATGATCAACGACCTCAAGTACTACGACGGCAGCGTGCAGCCCATCGACCGCGTGCCGGCCGATCTCAAGGCCCGCTACGCCACCGCCTTCGAGGTCGAGCCCAAGTGGCTGGTGGAGGCCGCCTCGCGTCGCCAGAAATGGATCGACCAGGCGCAGTCGCTGAACCTCTACATCCAGGGCGTCTCGGGCAAGAAGCTCGACGTGACCTACCGGATGGCCTGGTTCCGCGGCCTGAAGACCACCTACTACCTGCGCGCCCTGGGCGCCACCTCGGTGGAGAAGTCCACCGTGGAGCGCGGCACTCTCAACGCGGTGAGCAACGCCGCGCCGGGCGCCGCGCCGGCTCCGGCGCCGAGCCCGCAGGCCAAGCCCGAGGCGCGCGGCGTCGAGGACTTCCTGTCCGGCAAGAGCGGCAGCGGTTCCCGGGCGCCCTCCGCGGGCGAGATTGACGAGCTGGGCTGCGAGGCCTGCCAGTAACGCCGCGGCGCGAGCGCCGATCCCCCTGACAAGCCCGGAAGGCCCCGCAGGCCTTCCGGCCCCACGACACATCGAGGAACACGACATGCTGAACTGGGACGAATTTCACGAAGACGACAGCGCGGTGGCCGAGCAGCCGGCCGCGGCCAAGCCCACCCCGGCAGCGGCGCCAGAGCCCGCGCCCGCCCCGGAAGCGGTGGCGGAGAGCGCCGGCGCCTACCAGGTCGCCGACGAGGACCGCATGGCTCGTGCCAAGCGCTCGCTGGAGGAGCTCGACGTGGCCGCCGGTCTCGAGGAGCTCGAGATGGGCGCGGCGCGCATCGAGGTCGACGACAAGCAGATGATCAATGCGCGCGCCGACCTCAACCAGCTGGTGCCCTTCAAGTACGAGTGGGCCTGGCAGAAGTACCTGGACGGCAGCGCCAACCACTGGATGCCCCAGGAAGTGAACATGAACGCCGACATCGCCCTGTGGAAGAGCGCCGAAGGCCTCACCGCGGACGAGCGGCGCATCGTCGAGCGCAGCCTGGGCTACTTCTCCACGGCGGATTCGCTGGTCGCCAACAACCTGGTGCTGGCCCTCTACCGTCTGATCACCAACCCCGAGTGCCGCCAGTACCTGCTGCGCCAGGCCTTCGAGGAGGCGATCCACACCCACGCCTACCAGTACTGCGTGGAGTCGCTGGGTATGGACGAAGGCGAGGTCTTCAACATGTACCGCGAGGTGCCCTCCGTCGCCGCCAAGTCGGCCTGGAGCCTCAAGCACACCCAGTCGCTCTCCCGCCCGGACTTCAACACCGGCACCCCGGAGACCGACCAGGAGCTGTTGCGCAACCTGATCGCCTTCTACTGCGTGACCGAAGGCATCTTCTTCTACTGCGGCTTCAGCCAGATCCTCTCCATGGGTCGCCGCAACAAGATGACCGGCGTCGCCGAGCAGTTCCAGTACATCCTGCGCGACGAGTCCATGCACCTGAACTTCGGCGTCGACATGATCAACCAGATCAAGATCGAGAACCCGCACCTGTGGACGGCCGAGTTCCAGGACGAGGTCACCCAGATGATCCTCGAGGGCACCGAGCTCGAGATCGCCTACGCCCGGGACACCATGCCCCGCGGCGTGCTGGGCATGAACGCGGCGATCATGGAGGAGTACCTCCATTTCATCTGCAACCGCCGCCTGGCCCAGATCGGCTTGAAGGAGCAGTTCCCCGGCGCGAAGAACCCCTTCCCGTGGATGAGCGAGATCATCGACCTGCGCAAGGAGAAGAACTTCTTCGAGACCCGCGTCACCGAGTACCAGGTGGGCGGCGCGCTGAGCTGGGATTGATAGGAAGAATTTGGCCCTTGTACTAAACAAGGGTCAATAAAAAACGCCCGAAGCGGCAACTTCGGGCGTCTTGAGCGTCAGGGCGTGTGGCCACCCCTGAAGGCTCGGGTAGGCTAGCTACCAAAAGCGGAGAGATTGTCCTCTCTAGGTTAGCCAAGGTCAAGTTGGCCGCCTCACAGACAGAGTATATTAGCCATGGCTAAAACCGATTCTGGCAAAAAAAAGGTGCATGTACCTGCGCACACACGGACTGACCAAAGCGGTAAGAAAGTCCGCGTGCCCGAGCATTACCGCTCGACTCCGAACTGACAGTCGACAGGGGCTCCCCACAGGGGGACGCCCCTTTTTTTCGAGCTAATAGAGCCTCTTGGTAGTGACGTAATGTAGGGGCCATAGCTCTTGAAGAGGGCAATCCAATGCATGCAACCCAAGGCAACAGCACCCATCGCAACGCCAGGGAGTGGCAGACCGCCCTGGATCGGGCATTGAAGGCTCATGGCGGTGCCGATGCCCTGGCCCGCTATCCCCACCTCGCCAACGCCTTTCCCGCCTCCTCATCCTCTACCCGACAACATCCCCTGCTCGATTACCGGGAGCTCAAGGCCTGGGCGACCCGCCGCGGCTGGCGAGTGCGTCCGGCACCGGAGCGGGCCTTCGGGGAGGACCGGCGCCATCCGCCGGTTCGCTTCAGCCGCCGGCCATCCGATATCGGGCGGCACTCGCCCTGACCCTGCACGCCCCTGCGTGAGTCTCCACCCCCCACCGCCTTCGGCGCGGGCCTCATGCCCGCGCCAGGGTGATCTTCACGCATGGGGCGATTGATTCTCAGTCTTCGGCATGAGAAGTTCTGTGAGCTTCACACTCGCCTCGATTCTCTCAAGGCTCGATCCGCCTGAAGACGGGCCGGAGCCATTTTGATGGCCAATAAAATGCCAACGAAGGGTACTCGATGAAGTTGACCGACCCCCTCCCCCCACTGTCATGGGACTCGCGTCGGATCCAGATTCAGGGCTTCATGGCGGGGCTTCATCAGATCGAGTGGTTGCTGGTCACCCTGATCATTCTCTACCTGGTGATCATTGGCGCCCCGGATGAGCGTAGTCTGGGACTGCTTCTCACCACGGTGGCCTATTTCGGCTTCAGCCTAGTCGCCAGCCGCCTGCATTTCTTCGGCGACAGGCAACGCTGGCTGCTGGCCATCCATACCTGGGTGATGATCGGTTTTATCACCTGGTTTCTCCACAACACCGAGGGGGCATCGGGGCCCCTAACGAGCCTCTACCTGCTGGCAGTGGTGACCAGCGCCCTGACGCTGGGCGTCCTGGCCACCATGCTCCAGGTCGTGGCGATCGGCGCCTGCATCCTGCTGCTGTTTCAGCTCAGCGGCGATAGCATCTCGGCACCTGAACACCTGTCTCTCATGAGCATCAACCTCATCGCCTTCCTCATCGTCGGCTACCTGACGTCGGCACTGGTCAACGGCATAGAGGTCTCCAACCGGATGCTGATCGAGATGGCGAGCCAGGACCCCCTGACCGGCCTCTTCAACCGTCGCGCCTTCAACGACCTGGTGAAACCCATCGAGGCCATGGCCAGGCGGTCACGACGCCCCTACAGCGTCGTGGTCATCGACATGGACGGGCTCAAGGCCATCAACGATGCCCAGGGTCACGTCGAGGGCGACCGCGTCATCCAGCTCCTCGCCGACGAGCTCAAGGCCCATACCCGCAGCAGCGACCTCCTGGCGCGCCATGGAGGCGACGAGTTCCTCATCATGCTGCCGGACACCGACGCCGACGGGGCGACGCGGATGCTGCGGCGCCTGCTCGCGGCCCCGGACCACGAGATCCCCGCCATCAGCATCGGGGTGGCCTGCTACCCCGAGCATGGCGAGAGCTTCGATGCCCTCTTCGAGCAGGCCGACCAGGCGATGTACATCAGCAAGGGCCTCGGCGGCAATCGGGTACACGTCGCCGACCGCCCCGACGCCCCCTCCGGCATGGCCCAGGGCAAAGGACGGACCCCATGAGCTACTCTCCCTCGCCAGACCGCTACGAGCGCATGCCCTACCACCGCTGCGGACGCAGCGGCCTGAAGCTGCCCGCCCTGTCGCTGGGGCTGTGGCAGAACTTCGGCGAGACCGGAAGCGTCGACAACGCCCGGGCGATCTGCCGTACTGCCTTCGATCACGGCATCACCCACTTCGATCTGGCCAACAACTACGGCCCGCCTCCCGGCAGCGCCGAGGTGCTGTTCGGACGCATCCTCTCCAGCGACTTCGCCGGCTACCGCGACGAGCTGGTGATCTCCACCAAGGCCGGCTACCGCATGCACCCGGGGCCCTATGGCGAGTGGGGCAGCCGCAAGACCCTGCTCTCGAGCCTGGATCGCAGCCTCGAGCGCCTGGGTGTCGACTTCGTCGATATCTTCTACTCCCACCGCTTCGACCCCGAGACGCCGCTCGAGGAGACCATGGGTGCGCTGGATCAGGCGGTGCGCCAGGGCAAGGCGCTGTATGCCGGCATCTCCTCCTACAACGCCCAGCGCACCCGCGAGGCGGTCGAGATCCTGCGCTCGCTGGGCACGCCTTGCCTGATCCACCAGCCCAGCTACTCGCTGGTCAATCGCTGGATCGAGGACGACGGCCTGCTCGATACCTTGGACGATCTCGGCATGGGCTCGATCGTCTTCTCGCCACTCGCCCAGGGCCTGCTGACCGACAAGTACCTGGACGGCATCCCCGAGGACAGCCGCAGGGTCCGGGGCAAGGCGCTCAATGACGCCCACCTGTCGGCGGAGAACCTGGCGCGGGTGCGGGCGCTGAACGAGATCGCCCGGCGCCGCGGCCAGACCCTCGCCCAGATGGCCATCGCCTGGACGCTGCGCGGCGGCCGAGTGACCTCGGCGCTGATCGGCGCCAGCCGGCCCGAGCAGGTGATCGACAGCGTGGGCGCCCTCACCGGGCCGGCCTTCACCGACGAGGAGCTCGCCGAGGTCGACCGCCATGCGGTGGAGGGCGGCGTGAACATCTGGGCGGCCTCCTCGGAAAGCTGAGGCCGGCGACGCGGTAAAAGACGGTCGAGACACCCCAGGGCCAGGCACACCATGCCGCGGGGGCCGTTGCGATTTAATCAACTGATTAATACACTGCCGGCATGGCCTCGGGCGTGCCCGACGCCCAACGCTCGCCGTCGAGGATCCCTCCATGCCGCTCCCCCGTCGCCTGTCGGCCCTCTGCGCGCTGCTGGCCGGCCTCTCCTGGCTCGCCACGGGCTGCTCGCCGGAGGCGAACGCGCCCGCCGAGCCGCCGCCCACGGTGGTCGATAGCCACGTCATCCAGGCGGGCAACGCCACCGCCGTCACCCGCCTCTCGGGCCGGGTCAAGGCCGCCGAGCGCACTTCCCTGAGCTTCGAGATCCCCGGCGAGATCCGCCGGCTCAATGTCGACGTCGGCGAGCGCTTCGCCGCCGGCGACGTGCTGGTCGAGCTCGATGCCGCCCGCTACCGCCTGGTGGCCGACCAGCGCCGCGCCGAGCGGCAGGAGGCCCAGGCGGTGCTGCGCGAGAAGCGCGAGGACTACCGCCGCCACGCGAGCCTCGCCGAGAAGGGCTACGTCAGCCAGACGCGCCTGGATGCCGCCCGGGCCGCCCTGGGCACCGCCGAGTCCCGCCGGGCCTCGGCCCGGGCCGCCCTCGAGCTCGCCGAACGCGACCTCTCGCTGACCACCCTCGCGGCCCCCTTCGACGGCTCGGTGAGCCGGCGCCAGGCCGAACCCTCCGAGCGGGTCGGGGCCAGCCAGCCGGTGCTCGAGGTGATCTCCGATCGCGAGGGCTTCGAGGTGGAGACCAGCATTCCCGAGACGCTGGTCGGGGCCCTGGCGGTGGGCTCGACCCATCGCGTCATCCTGCCCGCCCTGGGCGAGGCCGAAAGCGCGGCCACCCTGCGCCACCTGGGCACCCAGCCCCGCTCCTCCAACGACTATCCGGTGATCCTCGGCGTGGACACGCCGCCGCCCGGCCTGCGCTCGGGCATGACCGCCCGGGTCGAGCTGTCGCTCGACGAGCGCAAGCACGACGGCGAGGGCGCGCTGCCGGTGCCGATGACCGCGCTGGCCTTCGATGACGATGGCGACGGCCAGAGCCAGGCCCATGTGCTGCGCATCACCGAGGAGCTGACCCTCGAGCGGGTCGCGGTGGAGGTGGTGACCATGAACGACGGCCGGGCCAGCGTGCGCGGCGCGCTCTCGCCGGGCGAGCGCATCGTGGCCCGCGGCGTGGAGTTCGTGCGCCCCGGCCAGTCCGTGAGCCTGCTCGGCCACGGGCCCGAGCGCTACCACTGAGGCCGCCATGAACCTGAGCGAACTCGCCCTCAAGCGCCGTCCGGTCTTCTTCCTGGCCACCGTGGTGGCCATGCTCTACGGCCTCTACAGCTACGTCACCCTGCCGGCCCGGGAAGACCCCGAGATCACCGTGCGCGAGGCGGTGGTCACCACCGCCTTCCCCGGCCTGCCGGCCGCCCAGGTGGAGGAGAACATCACCAAGCCGCTGGAGGAGAGCATTCGCGCCATCGGCGAGGTGGAGCGGATCAGTTCGACCTCCATGCGCGGCCGCTCGATCCTCCACGTGGAGATCCAGGACCGCTACTTCGACCTGGAACAGATCTGGGACGAGGTGCGCCAGAAGGTCGAGGCGGCGACGCCGGCCCTGCCCGCCGGAACCCGGGACCCGGTGCTCAATGACGACTTCGGCGACGTGGCCGTGGTCACCGCGGCGCTGACTGCCGCCGACTTCCCCCAGGCCGAGCAGCAGGAGATCGCCGAGCATATCCGCACCCGCCTCTATGGCGTCGCCGGCATCAAGCAGGTCGAGCTGCTGGGCATCCAGGAGCAGCGCATCTTCATCGATATCGCCGAGGCGCGCCTCGCCGAGCTCGACCTCTCTCCCGGCGCGCTGGCCGGCCAGATCCAGAGCCGCAACATCTTCCCCCCCGGCGGCATCCTCGCGGCCGGCGAGCAGCGCCTGGCCCTCGAGGTCAGCGGCGAGTTCGCAAGCCTCGAGGCGCTGGGCGACACCGAGCTGCGCCTGCCGGACGGCGGCACCCTGCGCCTGCACGACCTGGGCGAGATCCGCCGCGGCTACGAGAACCCGGCGGACAAGCCCGCCTACTTCAACGGCCGGCCGGCGATCGTCTTCGCCGTCTCGATGCTCGAGGGCGAGAGCGTGCTGGACGTCGGCCGCGCCATCAAGGCACGCCTGGACGAGATTCGCACCACCCTGCCGGCCGGCTACCGGCTCGACATCATGACCTTCCAGCCCGAGCAGGTGGCCAATGCCGTCTACGGGGTGACCGCCAGCGTCATGCAGACGCTGGCCATCGTGCTGGGGGTGGTGATCCTCTTCCTGGGGCTGCGCACCGGGCTGATCGTCGGCTCGATCATCCCCACGGTGATGCTGGTGACGCTCGCCATCATGGGGCTGGCCGAGCTGACCCTGCAGCGGGCGAGCCTCGCCACCCTGGTGATCGCCCTGGGCCTGCTGGTCGACAACGCCATCGTGGTCGCCGAGGACTTCAAGACGCGGCTGGAGGCCGGCAGCGACCGCGACCAGGCCCTGCGCGAGACCGGCGCCGAGCTCGCCCTGCCGCTGCTCTCCTCCAGCCTGACCACCATCCTGGTGTTCCTGCCGCTGATGCTCGCCGAGCACGCCTCCGGCGAGTACACCCGCTCGATCTCCATCGTCATCGCCATCACCCTGCTCGCCTCCTGGTTCCTGTCGATGACCGTCACCCCGGTGCTGTGCCATCGCTTCCTGAAGGCGCCCCGGGGCGATCGGCAGGGCGCGAGCGACGCCCCCCGGCTCTCCGATCGCGCCTTCGGCTGGGTTTCCCGTCGCTATGGCCGCGGGCTCGCCGGGCTGCTCCACCACCGGGGGCTGTTCCTGGCCGTCATGGCCCTGACCCTGGTGGCCGGGGTGGCGATGATGCACGTGGTGCCCAAGAAGTTCTTCCCCGACTCGGACCGCAACCAGGTACTGGTGACCATCGACTTCCCCTCGGACATCGCCGAGAACCTCACCGGCCAGCGCGTCCAGGCGCTAAGTGACGCCCTGCTCGGCGCCCCGGCGCTCGGCGAGGACGTCACCGGCGTGGCCGCCTACGCCGGCTTCGGCGGGCCGCGCTTCGTGCTCTCGCTCACGCCGCTGGACCCGGCGCCCAACAAGGGCTTCATGGTGCTCAACGTCGCCGACCGCGAGCGGGTCGAGGCGGTGATCCAGGCGACCCGCACCTTCCTCGCCACCCGCCACCCGGACCTCTCGCCCCAGGTCACGCGGATGTTCCTGGGCCCCTCCGACAGCACCCTGCTGCAGGTGCAGGTCAAGGGTCCGGATCGTGAGGTGCTGTTCGCGGCCGCCGAGCGGGTCGAGGGCATCCTGCGCGACCTGGACGGCGCCCGGGACGTGCGCCAGAGCTGGGAGGCGCGGATTCCCTCGCTTGCCATCGAGGTCGACCAGGCGCGGGCGCGCAGCGCCGGCATCACCTCCGAGGACATCGCCCGCTCGCTCAGCGGCGCCATCGACGGCTACCACCTGAGCCACTACCGCGAGGGCGACGACATCATCCCGGTGGTGATGCGCTACGCCGACGCCCAGCGCGAGAGCGTCGAGCGCCTCAAGTCGCTGATCGTCTATCCGCTGGGCACCCCCGGGGCGGGCGTGCCCCTCAACCAGGTGGCCGAGCTGCGCCTCGACAGCGGCTACTACCGCATCGACCGCGAGAACCTGGTGCGCACCATCACCGTCGAGGGGCGCAACCGCTACTACACCGCCGAGGACATGGTGCCGAGGGTCGAGCCGGCGCTGCGCGACCTGGAAGCCACCCTGCCCCCGGGGCACTGGATCGAGTTCGACGGCGTGGTGGCGGAGTCCAGGGAGGGCCAGGCCGCCCTGCAGGCCAATCTGCCGCTGTGCATCGGGCTGATCTTCATCCTGCTGGTGGGCCAGTTCAACTCCTTCAAGCGCCCGCTGGTGATCATCGCCACCATCCCGCTGGTGATTGTCGGCGTGGCGCTGGGCCTGCTGGCCACCCGCGCCGACTTCGGCTTCATGGTGCTGCTCGGCATCTACAGCCTGGCCGGCATCATCATCAACAACGCCATCGTGCTGATCGACCGCATCGACATCGAGCGCGCCGACCCCGAACTGACCGGCCGCGATGCCGTCATCAAGGCCTCGGCCCGGCGCCTGCGGCCGATCCTGATGTCGGCGATCACCACCATCCTTGGCTTCCTGCCGCTGATCCTCGGCCGCGATCCGCTGTTCTTCGGCATGGCCGCGGCCATGGCCTTCGGCCTGGGGATCGGCACCGTCATGAGCCTGGGGGTGGTGCCGGTGCTCTACACCGTCTTCTTCGGCATCGACACCCGCGCACCGGCCAGGGAGGCGTGACGCCATGGCCCCCCGTCCCGATGGTGCCGATACCCGCGACCGACTGATCCAGGCCGGCATCCGGCTGTTCGGCGAGCACGGCTTCAAGGCCACTACCACCCGCGGGCTGGCCGAGGCGGCGGGCGCCAACATCGGCTCCATCGCCTACCACTTCGGCAACAAGCGCGGGCTTTATCTCGCCGCGGCGCGCTATATCGCAGAGCAGCTGAGGATGCGGCTGGCCCTCGACGAGGCGGCCGCGCAGGCGCCCGTGGAGGATCGCGACGCCGCCCTGGCCGCGCTGCGCGCCCTCGCCCGGCGCATGGTGCGCACCTTCGCCGAGGACGAGGAGTGCCGCCAGTGGCTGCTGCTGGTGATGCGCGAGCAGGTGCGTCCCGGCGAGGCCTTCGAGATCCTCCAGGCCGAGGCCTTCGGCCTGGTCCAGGCGACGCTGGGCGGCCTGATTGCCCGGCTCACCGACCGGGCGATCGACGACCGGCGGGTGATACTCGAGACCCACACCCTGGTCGGCCAGATCGTCTTCTTCCTGATCGGCCGCGAGCCCCTGCTGCGCCGCCTGGAGATCAAGGCCTTCGACGAGACGATCCTGGCCGAGATCGAGGCGGTGATCGACGCCCACCTGCGCCTCTATGCGGCGCCGGACGCTGACCTGACGCCAACACGCCCGACCTGAGGAGGCCGCATGCAACAGCCGATCGTTGGCTATCATCGCGATGAGGAGGACCACTGGGTGGCCGAGCTTGCCTGCGGCCATAATCAGCACGTCCGCCATCAGCCGCCCTGGGCCGAGCGGCCCTGGGTGCTCACCGAGGAGGGCCGACGCTCGCGGCTCGGCCTGGCGCTTGAGTGCGTGAAGTGCGACCGGGGCGAGCCCCGCGACATCCCGCCGGTACCGTGAGCGCGAGGGCCCCAAATGAAGTCGGGCCACCCGCAGGTGACCCGAATCGATTGGCGGCGGAATCGCGGCTGGCGTCGCTACCCCTTGGGGCCAAGCAGCAGCCAGACGATCAGCCCGATCAGCGGGAAGAACAGCAGCACCAGGATCCAGAGCAGCTTGGCGAGCCCCCCGGCCGGGCTCTTGGCCACCTTGACGATGGCCCAGATCACGATGATCAGCCAGATGAGGCCCAGCAGGCCGCCGACTTCGATACCCATATGACGTCTCCTTGTCCGTTGCCCCTCGGCGAAGGGCGCTCTCGGGAAGGTCACCTCTAGGGGTAGCACAGCGGAGGGGAAACACACAATCGCCGCCCCGCCATGGTCGACCCAGCGCCGTCGACCCGCCGGCACTGCATCGCTCACATCCGGGCCTGCCTTCAGGCAGCGGCCTGGCGCCTCAATCGGGCAACAGGTGGCCCACCTTGACGTAGATCAGCGCGCCGTCCTCGCCGGTGAAGGGAGTGTGCTGACTGCGATGGGGACTTCTCAGCCAGCTGCCGGCGGGATAGGCGCCGTGCTCGTCGTGGAAGGTGCCCTCGAGCACCAGGATCTCCTCGCCGCCCCAGTGGGCATGCGGCTGGAAGTGGGTGTTCGGCGCCCAGCGCACCAGCGCCACGTGCTCGCCCTCGAAATCGTGGAGCGGCAGCACCGAGAGGCCCTCGACCAGGCCCGGCCGCCAGTCACCGGCCCGGGTGTCGATCGCCTTCTGCGCGGTGTCGTCCGGCGAGAACTGGTGCAGCTTGACGAAGATCAGCGCGCCCTGCTCGCCCACCCGGGGCGCATGGGACGTGCCGATGGGGTTGCGCAGGTAGTGGCCCGCCGGGTAGCGGCCGTGCTCGTCGGCGAACTCCCCCTCCAGCACCAGGATCTCCTCGCCCCCGCCGTGCTCGTGGGTCGGGAAGGTGCTGTTCGGCGCGTAACGCACCAGGGAGGTGGCCCGGGCCACCTCGTCGCCGACGCGGTCGAGCATCATCCGCTCAACGCCGGCCGTGGGGGAGTTCACCCAGCGGTACTCCTCGGGGGTGACCACTGCCCGGCGGTCGAAGTCGGCATTGAGTCGCATGGCGGTCTCTCCTGTCGGCAATGAAGGGGCATCGGTGACGAATGGGACCGGACATGACGCCTGCCGTTCCCGTCGGTCACGGCGCCCGCCTGACCCGCGGTCGTGCCCATCGGGTAACATGGGGACCGCCCCCGCCATTCGCAAGGAGCGCTCCTTGGCCATCGACCTGCTGCTCAACGCCCTGATCTTTCTCGCCGCGGCGGTGCTGATCGTGCCGATCTTCAAGCGCCTCGGGCTCGGCGAGGTGCTGGGCTACCTGGCCGCGGGGGTCGCCATCGGCCCCTCGGCCCTTGGCCTGGTGGCCGATGCCGAGGCCGTGCTGCAGTTCTCCCAGGTGGGCATCATCTTCCTGCTGTTCGTGATCGGCCTGGAACTCAAGCCCTCGCGCCTCAAGCTGATGCACAAGGCGGTCTTCGGCTTCGGCAGCCTGCAGGTCGGGGTGACCACGCTGCTGCTCACGGCCTGCGCCTGGGCGCTCGGCCTGTCGCCCATGGTCGCGGCGGTGACGGGCTTCAGCCTGGGACTCTGCTCCACGCCGCTGGTGCTGCAGCTGCTGGGGGAGCGCCACGAGCTGCAGAGCCGACACGGCCGCAACGCCTTCGCCCTGCTGCTCTTCCAGGACCTGGCCGCGATCCCGGTGCTGGCCCTCATCCCCTTGCTGGCCACCCAGGACTTGCTGGCGCGGGGGCTCATGCCGATGCTCCAGGAGATCCTGGTGGCCGTCGGCGCCTTCGCCGGCCTTATCGTCGGCGGCCGGCTGCTGCTGCGGCCGCTGTTCCGCTTCGCCGCCGGCACCCGCAGCCGCGAGGTATTCGCCGGCACCGCCCTGCTGGTGGTGATCGGCGCCGCCCTGCTGATGGAGCTTGCCGGCCTCTCCATGGCGCTGGGCGCCTTCATCGCCGGGGTGCTGCTGGCCGACTCGGAATACCGCCACGGCATCGAGGCGGACATCGAACCCTTCCGCGGCCTGCTGCTGGGCCTGTTCTTCATGGCGGTGGGCATGACCGCCCAGATCGGCCTGCTGGCCGAGCACCCCGGGATGATCCTCGGCCTCACCGGCGCCCTGCTGCTGGCCAAGGCCCTGAGCGTGGTGGCAGCGGCCAGGGCCTTCGGCACCGGCTGGCGCGAGGCCCTCAACCTCGGCGTACTGCTCTCCCAGGGCGGCGAGTTCGGCTTCGTGCTGCTCACCGCCGCCGGCGCCGCGGCGCTGCTGCCCGCCTCCCTGGTCAACCAGCTGGTGCTGGTGGTGTCGCTGTCGATGGCCGCCACGCCGGTGATGTTCCTGGCCCACGCCAGGCTGGTGCGCCCGCTCTTCAAGACCCGGAAGGCCCGTCCCGACTTCGACCCCCTGCCGGACGAATCGCCGCAGATCATCCTCGCCGGCTTCGGGCGCTTCGGCCAGATCATGGGCCGTGCCCTGCAGGGGCTGAAGATCCCCTACACGGTGCTCGACATCAACGCCGACCAGGTGGCCTTCGTCCGCCGCTACGGCAACAAGGTCTATTTCGGCGACGCCTCCCGCATCGACCTCCTCGAGGCCGCCGGCGCCGACCAGGCCCGGGTGCTGGTGGTGGCGGTGGGTGACCCCGAGGCCTCGATGCGCATCGTCGCCAGCGTGCGGCAGCGCTTCCCCCACCTGCGCCTCTATGCCCGGGCCCGCAACCGCTACCACGCTCACCTGCTGATGCGGGCCGGGGTGAACGACCTGGTCCGCGAGTTGCTGCCGGCGAGCCTGGAGCTGACCCGCGACGTGCTGGTCGGCCTGGGCATTCCCCGCGACCAGGCCCAGCACACCATCGACACCTTCCGGCCCCATGACGAGCTGACGCTGCGCCGCCAGCTCGAGGTGTTCGGCAACGAGAAGAAGCAGATCCAGACGGTCCAGGAGGCGGCCCGGGAGCTCGAGGCCCTCTACGAGGCCGACGAGGATGTCACCACCTCGCTGGAGGAGCCGCCCCACCGCGAGTCGTGACGGCCGGCCCTCCGGGCCGCCCGCCCCCTCGCCCTCAGCGACGCGTCCCGCACGGCGGCCCCCACCAGGCCGGCAGGCGCTGGCGCACCTCGCACCGGGCGAAGCGATCGTCCATCAGTACCACGGTGCCGCGGTCATCGGGCCCGCGGATCACCCGGCCGGCCGCCTGCACCACCTTGATCAGCCCGGGGATGTGATAGGCGTAGTCGTCGCCGCGGCCGAAGCGCGCCGCCAGCCGCGCCTTGAGCGCCTCGTTGAAGGGATCCGCCGGCGGCAGCCCCAGGGTGGCGATGAAGGCGCCGACCAGCCGGTCGCCGGGCAGGTCGATCCCCTCGGCGAAGGCACCGCCCAGCACCGCGAAGCCGATGCTCGCCCCGCCCGGCGTGAACTCGGCCAGGAAGGCGTCCCGCGCCTCCTCGCGCATGCCGCGGGTCTGGGTGCGCACGGGGATCTCGGGATGCGTCTCGCGAAGGCGCGCCAGGGCCGCCTCCAGGTAGGCGAAGCTGCTGAAGAAGGCCAGGTAGTGGCCCGGCCGGCGGCGAAACTGCTCGGCCAGCTCGGCGACGATGGGCGCAAGCGAGGCCTCCCGGTCGCGCAGCCGGGTGGAGATGTCGGCGCGGATGCGGACCTCGAGCTGCTCGGCGGCGAAGGGCGAGGCCACCTCGCGCCAGACGGTGGCATCGGGCAGGCCCAGCAGGTCGCGATGGTAGTGGGCCGGGCTCAGGGTCGCCGAGAAGAGCACGGCCGCGTGGGTGGCCGCGAAGCGAGGCGCCAGGAAGTCCGCCGGCACCAGGTTGCGCAGCCCAAGCACGGCCCGCCCGCGACCATGGCGAGTCAGATCGCACAGCGAGTGATCGCCGAAGCGCTCGGCCAGCCGGGTGAAGGCCAGCGCCTCGAAGAGCAGCTCCTGCAGCGCCAGGGAGGCCTGTTCCGGGTGCTCGCCGAGGTGCTCGGTGATGGCGCTGGCCACTCCCGAGAGCGCCGCGGCCATGCCGTCGGGCAGGCCGTCGAGCACGCGGTAGGCCGGGCGCCCCGGCTCGCCGGCCTCGCTCATCCCGGCCTCCCGGACCAGCGACTGCCACTGGCGGCTAAGCCGCCCCAGCGGGCCCTTCAGCGCCCCGGGCGCCTCGCGGCGCAGCCTCGCCAGGCGGCGCTGGTCGAGCTCGGCGCTGTACATGCCCCGGGCCCGCTCCACCAGGTTGTGGGCCTCGTCGACCAGCAGCCCGGTGCGCCAGCCGTTGGCCCGGGCCAGGCCGTGCAGCAGGGCGCTGTCGTCGAACCAGTGGTTGACGTCGCCGACGATGACGTCGCACCAGCGCGCCAGCTCCTGGCCGAGGTAGTAGGGGCACACGCCGTGTTCGCCAGCCACCGCACGCAGCGCCGCGCGGTCCAGGAAGCCCCGCGCCACCGCGGCCCGGCGCGCCGCCGGCAGCCGGTCGTAGAAGCCCGCCGCCAGCGGGCAGGCCTCGCCGTGGCAGGCCCGGCCGGGGTACTCGCAGGCCTTCTCCCGGGCGGTGAGCTCCAGCACCCGCAGCGCCCGGGGGGTGGCGTACGGGCTTCCGGCGTCCGAGAGATCGGCGTCCGGGCTTCCGGCGTCCGGGACTCCGGAATCAGAGCGTTCGGCATCCGGACGTTCGGCGTCATCCGAGCCCTCGGCGCCGAGCGCGGCCAGGGCATCCAGCGCCAGACGGCGCCCCGGGGTCTTCATGGTCAAGAAGGCCACACGGTCGAGCCCGCGTCGCGGCATGGCCTTGAGCAGCGGGAAGAGCGTGCCCAGGGTCTTGCCGATGCCGGTGGGCGCCTGGGCGAGCAGGCAGCGGCCGGTGCTCGCGGCCTTGTAGACGCTCTCCGCCAGGTCGCGCTGGCCAGGGCGAAAGTCGGGGTGGGGAAAGGCGAGCGCGCCCAAGGCCGCGTCGCGGCGGGCGCGGTGCGCTGCCTCCTGCTCGGCCCAGGCGAGAAAGCGCCGGCACTGGGTCGCGAAGAAGGCCTCGAGTTCCGCGGCGCTCGCCTCCCGGGTCAACACGGTCTCGCGGCCGCTGGCGACGTCCAGGTAGACCAGCGCCAGGGTCACCGAGGCCAGGCCGCGCTCGGCGCACAGCAGCGCGCCGTAGACCGAGACCTGGGCCCAATGCAGGGCGCGCTGGTTGTCGGCCATGCGATCGAGCCGACCGCGATGGGTCTTGATCTCCTCCAGGCGGTTGGCCGCGGGATCATAGCCGTCGGCACGCCCGCTCACCGTCACCCCCTCGAAGGTGCCCGAGAGCGGCAGCTCGGCTTCAAAGCCCTCGCCGCGCCGCCCCGCCACCAGGGCGTGGCCGACGATGCCCTCCCGGGCGCTGGGGGCCGGCGTGAAGCGGTGATCGAGATCGCCCTCCCGGGCGGTGAAGTCGCACAGCGCGCGCACCGCCACCTGCCGGGGCGCGGCCTCACTCATCCCCGAGCGCCTCCGGCGATGGCTGCCAGGCGACATGGCAGACCACCGCGGGCATGCCCTGGGCCCGGAAGAAGGCGAGCCAGCGACGCTGGTTGTCCTGCAGCCGATCGCCCGGGCCCTTCACCTCGATCAGCCGATAGCGCGGCTCGCCCGCCGGGGCCTCGGGGCGAAACTGGATCAGGTCCGGCAGGCCGGCGCGGTTGGCCTTGAGGTCGCCGAGCAGGCGCTCGAAGCAGGCGCGCAGGTCGGCCGGCGGGAGGCAGGCCAGGGCCCGCTCGAGCAGCGCCTCGTCGAGCGCGCCCCAGTGCACGAAAGGCGAGGCCAGCCCCTGCTTCGCCCGCCAGGTGGCGAGGATCGCCTCGCGATGGCGGCCGTCGTCGAGCCGGGCCAGGCAAGCATCGAAGCGCGCCCGACGGCGGCTGACGAAGTCCTCGCGATAGAGATCCGCCGGCCCGCTATGGAAGGGGTGAAAGAAGGCGCCGGGCAGCGGCGCGAAGAGCGCCTCCCAGCAGAGCAGGCCGAAGAGCCCGGTGAGCAGGGCGTTCTCCACGTAGTGCACCGGAGCCGCCTCGTCGTGCAGGTGATCGCGCACCGCCGCCTCCACCGGGCCGGGCGGCAGGGTCAGCGACCAGCGCGCATGGGCGGGCTCGCGCCGTGGCGTCGGCGGGGCGAGCCCCAGCCGACGGCGTAGCCGCGGCACGAGCCGCGCCAGCGCCTGAGCCTCCTCCTCGCTGGCCGGGGCGGCGGCGAGCGGCTCGGCCAGGGCCAGGGCCGCGGCGTGCTCGCCGCGACGCTCCTGCAGGCGCAGGTGGCGGATACGCGCCTCGACGCTGCCGGCTTGTTCTTTCTCCGACCCTGTCTCCGGCGCCGCCTCAAGCCCCGTCTCCGGCCAGCCGGCCCGGTGGTAGAGCGCAAGCGCCGACGCCCCCTGCCCTTCGCGCTCCGCCTGGCGCCCCAGCGCCACGCAAAGGCGGCGATGCCGCGAGGCCAGCCAGGCGTTGTCGGAAAGCGGCTCGGGCAGCTCGGCATGCAGCGCCTCGACCGGCTCGCCGGCCGCCAGGCGCTCGCGCAGCCGGTGCAGCGCCAGGTAGGCGTCGAGTTCCTCGCGGCGCTGGAAGGCGCGAGAGTAGGCGGTGATCTCCACCCGCTCGTATTGACGCAGGCCGAGCTCGGCGAGCACGAAGGCCGACCAGTCCTGGCGCAGGTTGCCGAAGAACATCAGCCGCAGCCGGTCACAGGTCGCCATCACGGTGAGGCGCACGAGGCGATCCGGCGTCTCGGGCCACCATTCGACGAGCCGGCGGGGCTCTGTAGTAAGCCGCGGTGCCAGCGCCTCGCCAAGCGCGGCCTTGCCGGTGGTGGGAGGCAGCCCGGCCGCGGCGATCTCGGAGACCAGGGCGCGACGCAGCTCGGGCAGGCGCAGCTGCTGGAAGAGCGTCTCGAGGTCGAGGGCCGGGTCGTCCTCGACCAGTCCCGCCTCGACCAGCGGGGCGAGGGCCGCCTCGGCATCGCCGATCTCGGGATAGTCAAGGCGCGCGGTGCGAAAGTGCTCGCCCTTGCGCATCACCATGCGCACCAGCAGCGCCTGGGAGGCCTCGGGCAGGGCCAGGATGCGCGATACGACCTCGTGCTCGGCCGCGTCCAGCAGGTCGCCGTGACGCTCGACCACCCAGTCCAGCACGAAGCGGAAGTTCGCCAGGTAGTAGCGCGGGTCGTCCAGGGGGGCGGTGACCGCCGAGGCGGCAGGCAGGCTGTTCATGCATCCATGGTATCAGGGCCCATTGGGCGGCGTCAGCGCTCCACGCCCCGGGCCAGCTCACGCACCACCTCGGCCGCCGGCACCGCGCGGCAGCGGCTGGCGTTCTGCCCGGCCCACAGCGGCGAGGCGTCACCCAGCCCCCGCGCTTCGGCGGCGGCGCGCAGCGGGGCGATGGCCGCGCCGGCCAGCGGAAAGGCCGGCACCGCCTCGCTGATCGGCCCCAGCTCGCGCACCAGCCGGGTGACGATGCCCCGGGCCGGCCGGCCGCTGTAGAGGTTGGTCAGCGCCGTGTGGCGCGCCCCCTCGCTCATCAGCGCCTCGCGATGGAGGGTCGAGGCGCGGGATTCCGGGCAGCAGAGGAAGGCGGTGCCGACCTGGACCGCGTCGGCCCCCAGGGCCAGCGCCGCCGCCACGCCGCGGGCATCGGCGATGCCGCCGGCGGCGATCACCGGCAGGTTCACCGCCTGCCGGATCTGGGGCAGCAGCGCCAGGGTGCCCATCTGGCGTGTCAGGTCGTCGCTCAGGAAGTGGCCGCGGTGGCCGCCGGCCTCGAGCCCCTGGGCGATCACCGCATCCGCGCCGTGGGCCTCGAGCCAGCGCGCCTCCGCCACCGTGGTGGCGGACGAGAGCACCGTCGCCCCCCAGGCCTTGATCCGCGCCAGCAGGTCGGGCGCCGGCAGTCCGAAGTGGAAGCTGACCACCTCCGGGCGATAGGGCTTGATGGCATCGCAGGCCGCATGATCGAAGGGGCGCCGCCCGGCGCCCTCCGGCACCGTCTCGAGGTCGAGGCCGAACTCGGCGTACCAGGGCGCCAGCGCCGCCTGCCAGCGCGCCTGGCGCTCGGGGTCGGGCGCAGGCTCGCTATGGCAGAAGGCGTTGACGTTGATCGGCCCCGCCCCCGCCGCCCGGATGGCCTCGAGTTCCGCCGCCAGGCCCTCGGGGGAGAGCATCGCGCCGGGCAGCGCCCCGAGGCCGCCGGCCCGGGAGACCGCGATGGCCAGGGCGCTGTCCTGGGCGCCCGCCATCGGGGCCTGGAGGATCGGCCAGCGCAGGCCGAGGGTAGTCGTCCATGTCATGTTGTTCTCCTGATCTGGGCGTGATCGATGGCTCAGCCGCCGAGCGGGCCGTGATTGATCGCGGTCAGGCCCTCGTTGACCGCGAGGATCTGCGCCTGGATGCCTTCGACGCCCATGTCGGCGAGCCGCGCACTGTGCTTGTCGAGGTAGGCCTCGGCGCTCTCGGCATCGTCGAACAGGTAGACGCCGCCGGCCAGGTGGCGCTCCGGCGACTCGGTCCAGACCTTCCAGCGCAGGCCGGGCTCGTCGTTGATGCCCTGGGCCAGCGGCGTCAGGGCCTCGACCATCGCTTCGCCGAAGGGGCCCGGGAAGGGGAAGTGGATCTGCAGGATCACGGCCATGACACGGACTCCAGGCTCGGAAATGGGCTCCCAGCATAGCGTCTCGACGGCCGCCTGCCAGCCTCCGCGCCCATTCTCAGCGCGAGGCCGAGCGCAGCACCATCTGCTCGCCGCGGATCTCGATGTCGAAGCGCTCGAGGAAGCTCATGCCGAGTAGCGCCGCCTCGCCGCCGAGCCCGGAGCTGATCGAGCCGCGCACGTCGTGGGCCACATGGCCACCCAGGCTCACCGTCTCGAGGGACGTCAGGCCGCCGCGCACGCGCCCGTTGGCAGTGTTGAACCAGGCGCTGCCGGTGCGCTCGAGCCCCAGCCGCTCGGCCAGCGCCTCCGGCACCGCCACGTAAGTGGCGCCGGTATCGAGCAGGAACTCCACCGGCTCGCCGTTGATCCGCCCGGTGGCCACGAAGTGACCGGCACGATTGCGCTCCAGCACCACCGGCTCGCCCTCGCCCACCGAGACCTCGGCGAGGTGGGCGTTGGGGTTACGCTGGGCGTCGAGATAGCCCTGGAACCACCAGGCGCCCCCCGCCAGGAAGAGCACCCAGAACAGCAGCATCATGCCGAGCCCGGCCCGGCGTGTAGCTCGCTCATCGCTCATGCGCGCTCCTCTCTGGTGCGAGTCTCCCCTCGGCATGATGACACCGGGCGCCCGATGCTGCCCACCAGAAAACGCCGCCTGCCTCGCCCTGCGGTGATCGGGATGCCCTTCACGAAAGGGGGTGATCCCCGCCAGGGTGGATACGCCGATATTCAGGGCGTATCCATCCGTTGCAGGGCCCAGTAGCCGCCATCATCATCGGAGCCCTTGCGTCCCCAGCGGCCATGCAGGCGTCTCCCTTCGTCATCGGCCTCCATCACGCCAAGGCCCCGATCCAGTCCCAGCGTCCAGACATAGTGCAGGCGACCCTGCTGCACCTCGCCCTGAAGTTGCCCCAACCCGAGGCCATAGGTGAACACACCCCATACGCGATCCCCCTGGCGCTCGAGCACCACCCTCACCGGCAGTTCGCCGCTATGGTCGCCAAGCCGCCCCTCGAAGGTGCCGGCAAAGGAGGTCGTCCCGGTCGGCGACGCCCGGTCGATGACCAGCTCACCGCTGCGACGCGGCCGCAGGATGGCCGGATCCGCAGCGTGCCCCAGGCGCGCGATGCCCTCCTGGATCTCCTCATCCTCCATGAACTCGGCCAGCCTCTCGATCTCCCCCGCCACCTCGACGATGCCCTCCCGCGCCAGGAGCGCATCGGGCTCGGCCCGGGCGAAGGCGTCGCTGCGTCCGACCAGGGCCGAGGCCAGCCCACGCAACCGATCCGAGGTCAGCGGGTGGGTGGCCTCGGCCAGGTGCGCCCGGTAGGCCGCCTCGTCGGCAAAGTGCCAGCGATTGGGCTCCCAGTGGGCCAGCAGGGTGAAGTACAGGCTCATGCCAAGCGGCGGATAGGCCAGCCGGGCCATGACGTCCAGGGCGAAGGCATCGGCCTCACCCTCGTTGCCGCGAGCCGCCTGGCGGGACACGTCGGGCCCATAGCCCGGATGGCGATACAGGGCATGACCCAGTTCGTGGAGCAGCACGAAGACCATGGAGGAGGTGAAGATCTTGCCGTACAGCGCCATGACCTCCTCGCGGTCGCGCACATCCTCCGGCACTCCCAGCGCCGCCAGGGGCAGCGGGTAGCGTCCACCGGGGAAGGACGCGGCCGGGCGATGGCGCAGCATGGCGACATAGCGAGAGGGCGTCTCGATGGACAGTCCCTCGAGCTGGAGCCAGGCCGTGGCCAGGGCAAGATCACCGAACAGCCGCAGCGAGGCCACCGACATCACCACCTGGCGCCTACCATCGGCGAGTGTCTGCTGGTAGTAGCAGAAGGGCTCGGCGGCGGGCATCGGGCAGCGCAGCGGAAACACCAGCTCGACCCCCGCCAGTCGCGCTCGCTCCTCGACCTCCAGGGCCGGCAGCAGGTCCTCGGCATGCACGCGGCGGATATCCTGCGGCGTGATCCGCGACCAGTACGCCAGGGTCGCCTCGTCGTAGAGGGTCACCGTCCCCCACACCGGCATGGCCAGCAGGCACAGCCACAGTGCAATGAGACGCCGTAGCTCGCTCATGATGGCCGCTACCCTTGCGACCCGAGTTCAGGAGCGGCGGCTCCCTCGGGGGCCTGGCCCTGGTGATAGAGCAGCGCCGGCTCGGTCAGTCGCGGGTCCGGCGGCTCACCACGGGCGTCGGTACGGTTGGCCCAGTCGGTGAAGGTGGCATAGTCGCCCCAGGCCTCCTGCCAGGCCGGACGCAGCAGCAGCAGTTTCACCTGGCGCAGGTCACCGCGTTCTGCCACGGCCTGGCTGCCCTCGCTGGCCGAGGATTCAGCCAGCGCGTTGAGGGTGTAGAAGAGCCGACGCAGCCGGGCGAGGACTAGCGTCGGGTCGACGTCGGCCTGAGGAACGGCCCCGCTGTAGCCGATCACCCCGGGGGGCGACGGGGAGGACTGAGCCACCGGCCATGGCTGCGTGGTTGTCTGGGGTGCCTCGACCGGTGTCGAGGTGGCCTGGATGGCGCTATGCAACGAGAGGGCCAGGGCGACGCTGCCGAAGAGGGCGAAGAAGAGCCCGGGGGCGGCCCGGTTGAGCACCACCTGGGCCCCGCCGGGCAGGGTCAGCTTGCCGTCGCTGTCGCGGTGGGTGGGCACCGCCAGGAACAGCCGGTAGCCCAGATAGATCGCCATGCCGGCGAACAGCACGACCAGGATGCGCTCGACGGCGCGCAGCGTGATGGGATCCATGACGGCAACCTCCGGAAGCCGCGGGAATACCCTCAGTCTAGTGGCTTTACCGGCCGTTGCGGGCCTCCCAGTCGCGAGCCGCCTGCTGGCCGCGGGCCTGGTCGACGAACAGGCAGACCAGGATGGCGACGATGAACAGCGCCGCGCAGAGCAGGATCGAGGCCTTGAGCCCCACCAGCGACTGCAAGAGGCCGAGGCCGATGATGCCGATCACCCCGGCGAGCTTGTTGGCCAGGCCCCAGAAGCCGAAGAACTCGGCGGCCTTGCGCTGCGGCGAGAAGAGCCCCACCAGGGCGCGGCTGGCCGACTGGCTGGAGCCCAGGGAGAGGCCCGCCAGGCAGCCCACCACCAAAAAGAGGTGCTGCGCCTCCCAGGCGAGGCCGAAGTGGCCGTTCAGGAAGGCGGTGACCTCCGGCGTCGCCCAGATGGCCAGTATCGCCGCCACCCAGAGCGCCAGGGTGAAGAGGTAGGTGATGCGGGTGCCGATGCGGTCCTGGATGAACCCAAAGCCGAGCGCCCCTACCGCGGCGGTGATCTGCACGATGATGAACATCAGGTTGCGGATCGCCTCGTCCCAGCCGATCACCTGGGCGCCGTAGATGAAGGCGAAGGCGATGACGATGTAGACGCCGGCCATGGAGAAGAGCAGCGAGACCAGGAAGATGCCCAGGTCGCGGAAGCGCTTCAGCTCGTGCAGCGTGGTCGCGACCCGCGCCACGGCGATCTCGCGGTAGGTCTTGCCCGGCGGCTGGGGGGTGCCGCGCTCCCGCACCCACAGGAAGGTCGGCACCGCGGCGACCAGGAAGAAGCCCGCGGCGAAGGGCCCCACCCAGCGGACGCGCTCGAAGTTCTCCGCCGTGGCCTCGCCCAGCATGGCCAGCGAGAAGCCCGCGGCGAGCAGCCCCCCGACGTAGCCCAGCGCCCAGCCGAAGCCGGAGATCTTGCCCAGGTCCTCCGGCGGACCGAGGTCGGGCAGGAAGGCGGCGATGAACGACTCGCCCATGGAGAAGGCGTAGTTGGCGATCACGATCAGCACCACGCCCAGCAGCACCGCCCCCGGCACCACGAAGTAGAGCATCGCCGAGGCGGCCACGGTGGCCAGGTAGCTGACGAACAGGAAGCGCTTCTTCGACGCCTGATAGTCCATCACCGCCCCGCACAGCGGGCCGGTGAGCACCACCAGCAGGAAGCTCGTGGCCAGCGCCAGGCTCCACAGGAAGTTGGCCAGGCGATAGCCGTCGCCGCGGTCGCCGACGATCACCGTGGTGAAGAGCTCGCCGAACACTACGGTGATGATCAGCAGGGTATAGGCCTGGCCGGCGAAGTCGAACATCGCCCAGCCGAGGATTTCCTTGCGCGTGGCGCGCGGCGTCGCGGCCACGGCGGCGGGGGTGAGGCTCATCGGCGCGTCCCGGTATGAATCAGGCCGTCACGATAGCAGCCTCCCCCGCCCTAGACGAGGTCCCGGGGGATCGTCTCGTCCCAGGTCTTGGCGAAGATGCGGGTCTCGCCCTCCCAGGCGTCGAGGGTCGCGCGGATGCGAAAGTTGTCGGCATCAGAGGTCAACAGGGTGCGGGTCAGGGTACTGACCTCCCAGGCTCCGCGCCGGAAGCTGCGCTGCCACTCGGTCCAGCCGCTGGCGCTGTCGTAGCTGCCGAAGGCGTAGGCGTAGCGCTCGGTGACCCGGGCGGCGATCTCCAGGTCGATGTCGTCGATCCGGTAGCGCCCCTCATCGTGGACCACCTCCAGGGTGGTGCGGTCCTGTGCCAGGTCGCGGATCACCCGCCAGCTCTCCTGGCTGGGCTGGATCAGCGTCTTGGCCAGCGCCGGCGCGCCCTCGGGCTCGGCGAAGGCGGGCAGCGCCGCCTCCTCCGTGGGGCGCGGGTCGCGGCGCGGCAGCACCAGCCGACTGGCGCCGGGCCAGAGGGTGATCCGCACCGGCTCGGGCGACGGCCAGGCCAGCGGCCAGTAGCTGGTAGAAAGCGACAGTCGAATGGCGTGGCCCGCCGGGAACTGCTGGGCGATGTGCTTGAGCGGGATGCACACCCGATAGCGCTGACCCGGCTCCAGCGGCTCGGGATGCTCGTTGCTGTCGCGGTGGGTGAGGTTGAGCAGGCCGTAGGAGACTCGGGTGGCCTTGTCATCCTCGCCGATATCGGAGAGACGCAGCGCCACCATGGCCACCGGCTGGTCGGCGGCGAGCTCGAGCTCGACCTGCGGCGAGCCGCAGATCTCCAGCGCCGCCTCGAGGCGCGGCGTCTGGAAGATCAGGCAGCCGCCATCCTCCTCGCGCTGGTCGTGGGGCAGGTCCGGGGGCGCATTGTAGGAGCACCACTTGCCCGCATAGAGGCCCACCGAGAGCGGTGAGCGGACGTCCAGGGTCGCCTGTGGCGAGTCCTCTCGCGGCTCGTCCTCGGGCAGCAGATCGTGGCCCGGGGTGAGCCGGAAGGCCTGGGCGACGATGTTCGGCGACGGCCAGGCGGGCTCGGCGATCCAGCGCCCGGGGCGCTCGTCGTAGCGCGCCGAGGGCGGCATCGACTCCTGCATCCACACGCGCAGCATGGGCTCCTCCATGATCCCGGTATCGGTCCCCTTGAGCCACTGGTCCCACCAGCGCAGCGACTCCTGCAGGAAGCCGATGGCCGGTCCCGGCACGCCGAGGTGCGGGTACTTGTGGGCCCAGGGGCCGACCAGCCCCTTGCGCGGCACGTCGAGCCCCGCCAGCAGGCGGAAGACGGCGTTGCAGTAGCCGTCGGCCCAGCCACTGATGGCATAGACCGGGCACTGGATCGCCGTGTAGTCCTCGCACACCGAGCCGTGTTTCCAGTAGTCGTCGCGCCGCTGGTGCTCGAGCCACTGGGCGAGCCACAGGCCGCTGCCGTCCAGGCGCTCGAGCCACATCTCGCGCCAGCGCTCGCCGACGAGTTCGGGATCGGGCGGGCAGGCGTTGCCGTCGAACATCGTCGAGGCCCAGGAGAGGTTGTCGCCCAACAGGCAGCCGCCCATGTGGTGGATGTCGTCGGCGTAGCGGTCGTCGGTGAAGCAGATCGTGATCACCGCCTTGAGCTGGGGCGGACGCAGGGCGGCGATCTGCAGGCCGTTGAAGCCGCCCCAGGAGATGCCGATCATGCCGACGTCGCCGGTGCACCAGGGCTGGGCCTGGAGCCACTCGAGGATCACCAGGCCATCGTCCAGCTCGCTCGGCAGGTACTCGTCGGTGAGCACGCCGTCGGACTCGCCGGTGCCGCGGATATCGACCCGCACCCCGGCATAGCCGTGGCCCGCCCAGTAGGGATGGCTCTGCACGTCGCGCTCGGCGGTGAGGTCGCGCTTGCGGTAGGGCAGGTACTCCAGTATCGCCGGCACGGGGTGGATCTCGGCATCCACCGGCCGCCAGATGCGCGCCGCCAGGCGGCCGCCGTCAGGCAGCGGGATCCAGGTCTCCTCCTCCATCACCCGGCGCGGGAAGTCGTTGACGATGCGCATGGTCCTGCTCTCCTTGTCCCTTGAGGGCTTTCTCGGGCCGGGGCTCAGCCCTGGATCTGGTCGAACTCGAAGGCCAGACGCGCCGCCAGCTGGTCGTAGTTGGCCAGCAGTTGCTCTGCGGACTCGGCCCCCATCCAGACATGGGCCAGGGCGAAGCTGTAGCTGTCCTGTTCGGGCAGCGAGGAGAGCCACTGCCCTTCCTCCACCTGGATATCGATCATCGCTCCCGGGAAGTCGGCCTCGAGCTCGGCGACCTCCGCAGGCGTCGGCACCCGGGTCACCAGAGCATCGATGAAGAACACGCGGGTGAAGAACTTGGCCGCCATGGGAAAGTCGCCCTGCCGATGCGGCATGTCGGGTCGGCTGCCCAGCCCCAGGTCGATGGTGACCTGCTGGTTGCTGATGCCGTCGACCTTCTCGAAGAGATCGCAGTGGGACTGGGAGATGCGCGTGTTGATCTCGAGCAGCCAGATGCGGTCCTGCACCTCGTCCCAGAAGTACTCGACGTTGAAGGCGGCATTGTCGTAGCCGATATGGGTCATCACCGTATCGGTCAGCTCGCGCATCTTGGCCTGGATGGGCTCGGGCAGCCCCGAGGGATAGCGGTAGTGGAAGAAGCTCAGCACCTGGGGATAGCGCAGCGAATCGACGATCCCGTAGCTGACCACCTCCCCCGCGAAGACGTAGCCCTCCACCGTGCACTGCCAGCCGCCGATGATCTCCTCGGCCATGCAGAAGTGGCCGTCCACGGCGGCGATCTCGTCGGGCAGCCGTGCCTGCTCCAGCACCGTGTTGAAGGGGTCGGCAATCAGGCCGATCGCGTCGCGCAGCTGCTCGATGGCATGGTAGAAGTCCTCGGGGGTGTCGATGCGAAAGCCCAACCGGGAACCCGAGGACTTGATCGGCTTGACGAAGAAGGGGAAGTAGAGCCCCGCCTCGCCGATGTGGGTCAGGGCCTCGTCGTCGAAGGGGTCGAAGGCCGTGAAGCCCGGAATGAAGTCGGGAATGACCTCCTTCTGCACCCGGCGACTCCAGTACTTGTGCTCGCACTTGAGCAGGCTCGACAGCGACGTGGCAGTGGTGCCGAAGCGCTCGCAGAGGATCGGCAGCATGGTCGAGACGGGGAAGTCCATGTAACCGACGATGGCGTCGATGGAGCCCTCGAAGGCCTCGAGTTCGGCCGTCGCTTCGGCCAGCATGGCGGCGATGTCGAACTCTTCGGTGTCGTAGACCGCCTCGGGCGCGATGATGCCGTGGAAGTGCCAGTGCTCGGCGCCGCGCAGCGTCTCGAGCCGCTGGCGATTGAAGTCGTTGAGCCCCACCACGAAGATATTCTTTGCTTCCGCCATGCCACATTACTCCCCATTGCGCAGCCGACCGGGCCACTCCGAGCAGCATAGTCCAGTGCGCGGGCGATGCAGGGGCGAAAGCGAGGCCGACGGCGTGAGCGAGGGCGTGCTCAGGACGGAGGCGCCCCGCCAGCATCGGCGTCGCGGCCGCGGGCCAGGCGATCGATGGCCTCCCCGCCCTGGCCGGCCAGGGTCGCCAGCCGATCGATCTGGTCGTCCAGGCGCGGCAGGGCCTCGCGGCGATAGCGCGAGAGGTCGTCGATGGCCCCGAGCACCTCGCCGAAGGCCTCCTCCAGGGCCTGCATGTCGAGCATCGCCGACGAGGCGCGCTGCTGGATGTCCACGCCCTGCTGGCGAAGCGCCCGGGCGGTGCCGCCGATCATCTCGGAGGTGGTGGCGTTGAGCGACTCGACGCGGTCGAGCACCAGCCGCTGGTTGGCCAGCGCCAGGGCCACGGTCACCGCCACGGTCAGCGCCGAGACGGTGACGTTGATGGCGCGGTCGACGCCGCGCATCAGCTCGCGGTTGTTGCGGATGATCACCTCGAGGGCCAGCACGCCCTGCTGGCTGACCGCCAGCTGCTGCTGCAGGTCGACGATGCGCTGGCGCAGCGGGAAGAGCAGCTCCTCCTCGAGGAAACGCCGCTGCGGGTCCTCTGCGTCGCGACGCGAGATGGCGAGCTGCAGGCGGTCGTCAATGCGCCGCCCCAGGGCGATCTGGCGTGTGAGCTTGGCGAGGGTCTCGCGCAGGGCCTGCTGATCGTCGTCGAGGGTCAGGTTGTCGCGACGCAGCATGTCGCGCCCGCCTTCGAGGTCGGCGATGATCGCGTCCAGCGCCTGCTGGGCCGTCTCGAACTTGCGGAAATAGCGCTGCAGGCGGCTGCCGGCCCCCGGGATCAGCGCCAGCACCCGATCCAGCGGGCCCGAGGCGAGATTGTGCCGACCGGGGTCCAGCGACTGCATGCGCCCGCGCAGGTCGACCAGCGCCTTGGCCACCGGCCCGCCCTCGTCGCCGTGGTGGGCCAGCTGGCGCAGCGGGGTCTGCAGCATGGCGCTCTGGTGGGCGGCCTGCTGCTGCAGCTCCAGGCCCAGCTCGTCGATGGCGCGGCGCTGGCGCGCCTGGGCCTCGGCGTCGCCGCCGGCCAGCAGCTCATCGACGAAGGCATCGGCCTGGGACGCCAGGCTCGCGTCGCCATCGGCGCGGCCGGAGGCTTCCCCGCCCTCCAGGTCGCGGGCGATCTCCTCCACCGGGGGGAGCGCCAGGCGGGCGCCGTCTTGGGGTTGCTCGGTCATGGGCACCTCTCGAAAGGATCGGTCAAGGGTGGGATCAGGGATGGGATCAGGCGTCGGCGCGGGCATGGGGCCCGGAGGCCGTCACGAGCCGCTGCGCCCGTAGCGGTCGGCGCGGGAGACGAAGCGGCTCAGCTCCGACAGCGCCCTCTCGGCGGTGACCGAGGCCTGGGGACGGCTGGTCTCGATGCGCGCCAGGGAGACGGCGGTATCGTCGAGCACGGTCAGCGCCGCCTCGTTGCGGGCGGCCAGTTCGCCCAGCCGACGCTCGGTCTCCTCGAGCAGCTCCAGGCGCCGGCGCAGGGCCTCGCGCTCCTGGGTGCCGAGCCGGCGATCCTCGCGGCTCAGGCGCCGGCGCACGAAGTCGCCATCGACGTTGACCACCCCGCTGGCCTGGGAGGCCATGGAGTGCAGCGTATCCACCGCCCCGAGGCCGACCTGGGAGACCAGTTCCCGGGCGCGGGCGAAGGCCAGCTCGCCACGATCGAAGCGCCCCTCGAGCACGCCCAGCAGGTGGCGATAGCGGCTGTAGAGACGGTCGGCCTGGATGGCGAGGTCGGGGCGATGCACGTCGAGCAGCGCCTGCTTGGCGCTACATAGCGCCCGCACCAGGTCGTCGGCCTCGGCCGGCGGATGGGCGGGGTCGAGCACCATCAGTCCCGCCTCATGGGCATCGCGCTCCTCCTCGGCCCGCCGCCGAGTCGCCTCGGCGGCCAGCCGCTCGCGGAAGCGTCGCACCCGCCGCCGCTCGAGCCAACGGCGAACACGACGCTCCAGCGGCAGGGCCACGGGGATCGCCACCAGCCCCGCCAGCCAGCCGGCCAGCGTCGGGCCGAAGCCGCCCCACAGCGAGGTCAGCCACAGCAGCATGCTGATGAAGGGCACCATCAGGCAGTAGCGCAGGATGACCTGCAGCCGGCCCGGCGGCTCGATCGGCACGGCCAGGCGCGGATTGATCAGGCCCACCAGCAGCCAGGGCAGGCAGGTCAAGAACAGGCCGTAAGAAAAGCCCTGGAGAAATCCCAACATGGCGTCGACGTGACCTCCCTGCGTTCGATCACGATGATAGTGGCGATATGGTGACGATAGTGACTGGGGTCATGATGAGGCCAGCACGTCCATCCCGCTACCCCCGCCGGTGGCCCGCGCCTCGCGCAAGGGTGGGGCATGAGCCCCGTGCGTTGGCTGCGACGGCGTCAAGGCGCGCCCCTCGCCATGCTATGCTCGTCCGGCCGAGGACCCTAACACGCCGTCAGGAACGCCCCACCGTGATCGCCACCGACACCCTCGCCACGGCCGACAGCCAGGCCTGGCACCAGCGTCTTGCCCAGCTGATCCTCGCGGCCGGCGGTGTCGGCTTTCCCGCCATGCTGGAGAAGACCCTGCACGAACTGGTCGGCTTCGACACCATCCTGGTCAATACCTACCAGGCGCAGCATCGGCCGCTGCTGATCCACGACAACTACCCGCCGGGGCGTCGCGAGCAGGGCATCGAGCGCTACCTGAGCGAGGCCTACCTGCTCGACCCCTTCTTCAAGGCCGTTCACGACGGCCTGACGAGCGGCGTCCATCGCCTGCGCGAGCTGGCCCCGGACCGCTTCGAGGCAAGCGACTACTACCACCACTACTATCGCGCCCTGGGCCTGACCGACGAGGTCGGCCTGTTTGCCCGGGTCGATGCCGACGTGGTGATGGTGGTGTCGCTGGGCTTTCGCGAGGATGCGCCGCGGCTGACGCGACGCAGCCTGCAGGCGCTGCGCCATGTCGCCCCGGTCCTGGAGGTGCTGCTCGGGGAGTACTGGAAGTGGCAGGGCCAGCGCTTCCAGGAGCGCCTGGCCGAGCGCGAGCCGGTAGAGGCCGCCTTCGACAGCTTCGGCCAGGAGGCCCTCACCGCCCGGGAGCGCGATATCGTCAGGCTGCTGCTGGCGGGCCACTCCACCAAGTCGGCAGCCCGGGAGCTCGACATCAGCGACGGCACCGTCAAGGTCCACCGCAAGCACATCTACCAGCGCCTGGACGTCTCGAGCCAGTCGCAGCTGTTCCGGCTATTCCTCGACCACGTGGCCCTGGTCTCCCGCCGTCAGGCAGGCCAGTAGGCCGTCAACCGGCCCGCAGCGCCGTGACCGAATCGTGATGATTCCCGCCGGGCCGAGAACCTAGCCTGAGGGCATGGTTCACTGCTGAGGAGTCTCGCCATGCCCGCATTATCCCTGCCTCGCCGCCCCCTCGTCGGGCTGGGCGCCGCGCTGGCGCTTAGCGCCGCCTTTGCCTGGGCACCGTTCGCTCACGCCGCCAGCAGCGCCGTCACCCTGCCACCGCCCTCCACCACCGGCCCTATCCCCACAGGCCCCACAAGCGACGCGCTGCAGAGCGCGGTGCTCGCCGGCGGCTGCTTCTGGGGCATCGAGGCCGTGTACCAGCACCTCGACGGCGTGACCGAGGTGGTCTCCGGCTACAGCGGCGGCGAGGCCGCGACCGCCGACTACCGCCTCGTCAGTGCCGGCCGGACCGAGCACGCCGAAGCGGTGCGCATCACCTACGATCCCCGGCAGGTCTCCTATGCCCGGCTGCTGCAGGTGTTCTTCTCGGTGGCCCACGATCCGACCCAGCTCAACCGCCAAGGACCGGACCGGGGCAGGCAATATCGTTCGTCCATCTTCTATGCCGACGAGACGCAGCAGCGCGTCGCCGAGGCCTACATCGACCAGCTCGATGCCGCCGGCGTCTTCGACCGGCCGATTGTCACCCGTCTCGACCCGCTGAACGCCTTCTACCCTGCCGAGGACTACCACCAGGACTACGCCTACCACCACCCGAACCAGCCCTACATCGTGTTCAACGACCTGCCCAAGGTAGCGAACCTCAAACGCCGGTTCCCCGGGGACTATCGGGATACCCCGGTGCTCGACACGGCGCGCTGAGGACACAGAAAGGGCCGGCCGCGTCGCCGCGGCCGGCCAAGGGATGGGGATTTCCCATCAGTGCATGAACATCGTCAGGGCGAGAGCGACATCCACACGCTCTTCAGATCGGAATACTCCTCCAGCGAGTGGTGGGACTTGTCGCGGCCGTTGCCGGACTGCTTGACCCCGCCGAAGGGCATGGTCTGATCGCCGCCCGCCCAGTTGTTGACGAACACCTGGCCCGAGCGCAGCCGCCGGGTGACGCGCATGATGCGATCGATGTCCTGGCTCCACAGCCCGGCCGCGAGGCCATAGTCGCTGTCGTTGGCGAGCCGCACCGCCTCCTCCTCGCTGTCGAAGCCGAACACCGCGAGCACCGGGCCGAAGATCTCCTCACGGCCGATGGCCATGCGCTCGGTGACGCCGTCGAACACCGTCGGCGGGATGAAGAGCCCCGGGCCCTCCAGCGCCTCGCCGCCGGCGCGCAGGGTCGCGCCCTCCTCGACGCCGCAGCGGATGAAGTCGAGCACCCGCTCGTACTGGGCCCGGTCGACCATGGCGCCCATGAAGCTCGCCGGATCCAGCGGGTCGCCGGGCTGCATGGCCTCGGCGGCGGCCAGCACCTTGTCGACGAAGGCCTCGCGGATCGAGTTCTCGACCAGCAGCCGGGAGCCGGCGATGCACACCTCGCCCTGGTTGTGGAAGATCGCCGCGGCGGCGTGCTTGGCCACCCGATCCAGATCCTTGCAGTCGGCGAAGACGATATTCGGGCTCTTGCCGCCGCACTCCAGGTAGACCTTCTTGAGGTTGGACTGGCCGGCGTACTGCATCAGCTGCTTGCCGACCCCGGTGGAGCCGGTGAAGGCCAGGCAGTCGACCTCCATGGAGAGCGCCAGCGCCTTGCCCACGGTGTGGCCGAAGCCCGGCAGCACCTGGAAGACACCGCGGGGCAGCCCGGCCTCCCTGGCCAGGCTCGCCAGGCGCAGCGCCGAGAGCGGCGACTTCTCCGAGGGCTTCAGGATGACGCTGTTGCCGGCGGCCAGCGCCGGGGCGATCTTCCAGGCGGTCATCATCAGCGGGAAGTTCCAGGGCACGATGCAGGCCACCACGCCGAGCGGCTCGCGCAGCACCAGCGCCAGGGCCTCCTCGCCGGTGGGCGCGACCTCGCCGTAGAGCTTGTCGATGCACTCGGCCTGGTAGCGCAGGCAGCCGATGGCGCCGGCTAGGTCACCCAGCGCGCTCGAGATCGGCTTGCCCATGTCGAGGGTGTCGAGCAGCGCCAGCTCGTGCTTGTGGGCCGCCATCAGGTCGGCCAGCTTGAGCAACACGGCCTTGCGCCTGCCCGGGGCGAGGCGCGACCAGGCGCCGCCGTCGACGGCGGCCCGGGCGGCCGCCACGGCGACCTCGGCATCGGCGGCGTCGCAGCTCGCCACCTCGGCCAGTATCTCGCCGGTGGCCGGGTTGACGGTGGCCAGGGTCGCGCCGCGCTGGGCCTCGACGAAGGCGTCGTCGATATAGGCGCGGGTCTCGAGGCCGCGCTCGACGGTCAGCTCGGCGGCCAGCGCCTGCCAGTCGTCGCGGGTGCGGGGGAGTCGGTGGTGTTCGGTCATCGGGGGCTCCTGGGGTCAGGCCGGACGGTTCGCGCGGGCGAGCAGGGCGTCGCAGAGCACCTGGGCGCCCAGGGCGCAGTGCTCCGGCGTGGCGTACTCGGCCTCGTTGTGGCTGATGCCGTCGCGGCAGGGGACGAAGATCATCGCGGTGGGGGCGACGCGGGCGACGTAGACGGCGTCGTGGCCGGCGCCGCTCATCATGCGCCGATGGGGCACGCCCTGGGCCCGGGTCGCGCTCTCCACCGCCGCGATGCACTCGGCGTCGAAGGCCACCACCGGCGAGGCCCAGAGCCGCTCCGATGACACGGCCACGCCGAAGGCCTCGCCGGCGGCGGCGAGCTCGCGCTCGAAGCGCGCCTGGAGGGCGTCGAGCTCGGCCTCCGCCACGTGGCGCAGGTCGACGGTGAGGCGCACCTCGCCGGGAATGACGTTGCGCGAGGCCGCCGCGATCTCCAGGCAGCCGCAGGTCACCTTGGTATCGCCGCTCTCGTCGGCCAGGGCAAGGGCCTGCAGGCGGTCGATCAGGCGCGCCGCCGCGGCCAGGGCGTCGTGGCGCAGCCGCATCGGGGTGGGGCCGGCATGGGCCGAGCGGCCGGTGAAGGTGACGTCGAACCAGCGCATGCCCTGGACGCCGGTGACCACGCCGATGGCCTCTCGGGCGCCCTCGAGGACCGGCCCCTGCTCGATATGCAACTCCAGGTAGCCGTCGAGCCGCGGCTCGCCCACCGGCAGGTCGCCGGCGAAGCCGCAGGCCGTAAGGGCCTCGCCGAGGGTCACCCCGTCGGCGTCCCGGCGGCCCAGGGTCTCGTCGACGGTGAAGGCGCCGGCATAGGTGCCCGAGGCGACCATCGCCGGGGCGAAGCGGCTGCCCTCCTCGTTGGTCCAGACCACCAGCTCCAGGGGACGCTCGGTGACGATGCCCGCCTCGTGCAGGGTGCGGAACACCTCGAGCCCAGCCAGCACGCCGAGGATGCCGTCGAAGCGCCCGCCCCTGGGCTGGGTATCCAGGTGGCTGCCGGTGGCCACGGGCTCGAGGTCGTCGCGCTTGCCGGCACGGCGAATGAACAGGTTGCCGACTTGGTCGACGCGCCAGGTGCAGCCGAGCGTCTCGCACCAGTCGAGCAGCAGTCGCCGGCCGGCGGCGTCCTCGGGGGTCAGGGCCAGGCGGCAGCTGCCGCCGTTGGCGGTGGGGCCGATCTCGGCCATGGCCATCAGGGTGTTCCACAGCCGCTGGCCGTCGATGGGAGTCGTCATGGTGCGCCTCATTGATCGTTGTTCGGTCGGGGCCGATGACGTCGTCGATCGGGGCTGTGCCGTCGACAGGTCTACGAGGAGGCGCTGTGAACCCCTCCCTGGGCGCTACTTTTGCCATCCATGGCAAAAGACCTCCTCTACAACCTGTCCCCGGCGCCCCTCGATGCGTTGCCCGCCACGGGCCTCGGTCATTCGGGCGTTATCTGCCGTGAGATCACCTTACGAGGGCGGCGCGAGCCCCCGATATACCCCAATCAGGATATGTCGCCGGCCTAGCAGGCCTGGCTAGGCTGACCTCCACTCGACAGGAGGGAATGCCATGACCACAACGACAACCACCGCCCGCCCCACCGCCACGCCGCCCGTCCTCGATGCCCAGGCGCTGTGGCAGAAGGACAGGGATCACTTCATCCACCCCTTCACCGACTTCAGCGTCTTCCACGAGCAGGGCTGCGACCTGATCACCGACAGCGACGGCATCTACGTCCAGGACGCCAAGGGCAACCGCTTCATCGACGGCATCGCCGGCCTGTGGTGCGTCAACGTCGGCCACGGGCGCGCCGAGATCGGCCAGGCGATGGCCGACCAGGCCACCCGTATGGCCTACTTCTCGACCTTCAACAACCTCTCCAACGCGCCGGCCGCGGAGCTCGCCGCCAAGCTCGCCGAACTGGCGCCCGCGCACCTCAATCACGTCTTCTACAGCTGTGGCGGTTCAACGGCCAACGACGCCACCGTTCGCCTGGTGCACTACTACTTCAACCGCCTGGGCAAGCCGAACAAGAAGCGCATCCTCTCGCGCAACAATGCCTACCATGGCACCACCTACCTGGCCGCCAGCCTGACCGGCATCGCGAGCAACAACTGGGACTTCGACACCCTCGACCACCTGGTCACCCACCTCGACGAGGCCAACTGCTACCGGCGCCCCGAGGGCATGAGCGAGGCCGAGTACTGCGATCACCTGGTGGCCGAACTCGAGGACACCATCGCCGAGATCGGCGCCGATAACATCGCCGCCTTCATCGCCGAGCCGATCATGGGCGCCGGCGGCGTGTTGGTCGCGCCGGCGGGTTACCACAAGCGCATGCAGGCGGTGTGCCGCGCCCACGAGATCCTCTTCATCGCCGATGAGGTGGTCACCGGCTTCGGCCGCCTGGGGCATTTCTTCGCCTCCGAGGCGGTGTTCGAGACCCAACCGGACATCATCAACTGCGCCAAGGGGCTCTCCTCGGGCTATGTGCCGCTGGGCGCGACCCTGATCTCCGATGAGCTCTATGAGGTACTGGGCACTCCCCAGCGCAAGGGCGGGGTGCTGAGCACCGGCTTCACCTACTCCGGCCATCCGGTGAGCTGTGCGGCGGCGCTCAAGAACATCGAGATCCTCGAGCGCGAGCGCATCTGCGAGAACGTCCGCGAGGTGGGGCCCTATCTGGAGCAACAGCTCAAGACCCTGTCCCGCCATGAAACCGTCGGTGACGTGCGCGGCAGCCACTTCATGATGTGTCTGGAGAACGTGGCCGACAAGGCGACCAAGGAACTGCTGCCGGTGGAGGCGCGGGTCGGCGACCGGGTCGCCGCCGAGGCCCAGCGGCGCGGCCTGATCATCCGTCCGGTGGGGCACCTGAACATCGTCTCGCCACCGCTGATCTGGACCCGCGAGACCGTCGACCGGGTGGTCGCCATCCTCGATGAGGCCTTCACCGCCACCACGGCATCGCTACGCAAGGACGGTTACCTGTAAGCGGTTAACGCCAACCCGCCGGCAACCGCCGCCTGTATCACTCGGCATTTCCCGGCGGGTCGAGCCACGGCGCAATGATCAACCAGAACAATTCAACAACAAAGGTTAATGACCATGTCACACTCTCCTTCGGGCTCGAAGGCCCACCCCATAGGCGTCGGCAGCGCCACCAAGGGTGGCCTGATCGTTCTCGTTGTCGTGCTGATTGCCAGCCTCAGCAACGGCGCACTCATCGACGGCGACGACTATGGCCTCTACAGCCTGCTACCCACCGCCGTGGTACTGGGCATGGCCATCCTCACCCGACGCACCATCGAATCGCTGCTGGCCGGCACCCTGGTCGGCCTGCTGATGATCGACCCGACCTCGGTTGTCACCCAGGGCTCGGACATCTTGCTGGGCGTGCTCGGCAACGACACCGTCACCTGGATCATCCTGGTCTGCGGCCTGTTCGGTAGCCTGATCGCCCTCCTGGTCAAGACCGGCGGGGTGCTCAGCTTCGGCGACACCATGACCAAACGCATCCACACCAAGCAGCAGAGCCTGCTGACCACCTGGCTGCTGGGCCTGATCATCTTCGTCGACGACTACCTGAATGCCCTGACCATCAGCGCCTCGATGAAGAAGATCACCGACCGCTTCAACATCTCCCGGGAGAAGCTCGCCTACATCGTCGACTCCACCGCGGCACCGGTGTGCATCCTGGTGCCCTTCTCCACCTGGGCAGTGTTCTTCGGCGGCCTGCTGGAGGAGAACGACGTCACCGGCAACGGCATGAGCCTCTACATCGAGGCCATCCCCTACATGTTCTATGCCTGGGTGGCGGCGGCCATCGTGCCGCTGGTGGCGCTGGGCTGGATGCCCGACATCGGCCCGATGCGCACCGCCGAGGCCCGGGCCGCGGGCGGCCAGAGTATGCCCGCGGGGGTCGACGACGGCGCCCTGGAGGTGGACGAGGAGCAGCCGCGCCCCCACCTGCTGAACTTCCTGCTGCCCATCGCCACCCTGATCTTCTTCACCTGGTACTTCGAGATCGACATCCTGCGCGGCGTGATCGTGGCGCTGGCCGTGACCCTGGTGCTGATCGGCGCCCAGCGGCTGCTGAGCTTCCACGACACCTTCGACACGGCCCTGGACGGCTTCAAGGCCATGATCATGCCCCTCGGCACCCTGGTGGCCGGCTTCACCCTCAAGGAGGTCAACGACCTGCTGGGGCTGACCGACTTCGTCATCGCCACGGTGCAGCCGCTGATGACCGCGGGGATGCTGCCGGCGGTGGTCTTCGTGACCATGGCCTTCCTGGCCTTCGCCACCGCCTCGTTCTGGGGGCTGTTCGCCGTGGCCATGCCCATCGTGCTGCCGCTCGCCGTGAGCATCGACGCCAACATGCCGCTGGTGATAGGAGCGCTGATCTCCGCCAGCGCCTTCGGCAGTCACGCCTGCTTCTACGGCGACTCCACGGTGCTGTCGGCCCAGGGCAGTGGCTGCACGCCCATGGCCCATGCCCTGACCCAGCTGCCCTACGTGCTGATTGCCGCGGCCATCGCCACTGTTGTATTCCTGACCGTCGGCCACCTGTGAGAACTGCCATGACGACCCACCATCACCCCGGCGCCCCGACGGGCGCCTCCCCCGGGACCCCGGCCGCCCAGGGCTTCGCCATGCCGGCCGAGTTCGCCCCCCACGACGCCTGCTGGATGCTCTGGCCGCAGCGCCCCGACACCTGGCGCTACGGCGCCAAGCCCGCCCAGCAGGCCTTCGTCGAGGTGGCGACGGCCATCGCCGAGAGCGAGACGGTGTTCGTCGGCGTCAACGACGACCAGTACGAGAATGCCCGCGTCCAGCTGCCCGACCAGGTGCGGGTGGTGGAGCTCTCCAGCAACGACGCCTGGATGCGCGACGTGGGGCCCACCTTCCTGACGCACCCGGACGGCCGCCTGGCCATGGTGGACTGGGAGTTCAATGCCTGGGGGGGCCTCGACGGCGGCCTCTACTTTCCCTGGGACAAGGATCGGCGGATCCGCGCCAAGATCGCCGAGATGCTCGGCGTGACGCGCTTCACGGTGCCGGTCATGCTCGAAGGGGGCGCCATCCACGTGGACGGCGAGGGCACGCTGATCACCACCGAGGAGTGCCTGCTCAACCCCAACCGCAACCCCGACCTGACCCGGGCCGACATGGAGCGGGTCCTGCGCGACACCCTGGGGGTCACGACCGTCGTCTGGCTGCCGCGGGGCTGCTACCGGGACGAGACCGACGGCCACGTCGACAACCTCTGCTGCTTCGTGGCCCCCGGCGAGGTGGCCCTGAGCTGGTGCGACGACCCGACGGACCCCCAGCACGCCATCTCCCGGGAGGCGCTGGCGGTGCTGGAGGCGGCGGTGGACGCCCGGGGCCGGAGGCTCAAGGTGCACAAGCTGCTCCAGCCGGGGCCGCTCCATATCGCCGAGGACGAGGCCAACGGCATCGATCGCCTGCGCCATTCGCACCCGCGCCGGCCGGGCGATCGCATGGCCGCCTCCTACGTCAACTTCTACATCGGCAACGCCGTGGTGGTGATGCCGCTGCTCGACCCGGCCCGCGACGATGCGGCCCGGCAGACCCTGCAGGCCCTCTTCCCGACGCGGCGCGTGATCGGCGTGCCGGCCCGGGAGATCCTGCTCGGGGGCGGCAACATCCACTGCATCACCCAGCAGCAGCCCCGTCCCTGAACCGAGCCCCACGCCTCGCTTGCGACGCGGCTTGGGGCTCTAGCGCGAGTCATGGCGCCCCGGACGGGTGAGGGTCCCCGACACTCGAGGGCGAGAGCGCCCTCCAGTGCGAGGAAGTCGACGGCGAGCGACGAGGACGACATCAGCGTCGCGCGCTGGACGCGCTCAGCGGCAGACCCGGTGGCCGCGCATGCCGAGATGGAAGTGATCGGCGTGGGCGGCGTTGTAGTCCGGGCCCAGCACGGTGCCGAAGAGATCACAGGCTCCCTGCCGGGCCCGTTTCAGAAATTCGCCCTCGTCATCGTCGTCGCCCCAGTCGCCAGACAGCGAGATGCGCTGGCCGCTGGCGAGCCGATAGGCGGCCACATCCAGCGCCTCCGCCGTGGCATGCTGGCTGCGGCGGGCGTCCTTGCGGCCGTAGACGTTGCGGCAGGCGAAGCTGCCGTAGTGTTCCACCAATGCGACGGGCTCGCTGAACAGCGCGCGGGCGGCGGGCTGCAGGCGATGGCGCTCGTAGCGTAGCCAGGCCACCGTCCAGGGACAGGTGGCCACGAAGCTCGAGCTGAACGTCACGCCCGCACGCTCGAGCCGCACCACGTTCTCGAGCGGGCAGCCCGCCACCGGCTCATGATCGGCCAGCGGCGTGAAGGCCAGCGCCGGTTCGGCGCTGCGCTCCAGCACCTCCCGGCACGCCTCGGGATCGTCCTTGAGACGGCCGAGCTTCCAGCGGGTCACCGGCGTCGGCGGGTCCGACACCGACAGCGGCCCCAAAGGGTTCCAGCCGGGTGGAAGCGTCAACGCGCCCTTGTCGAAGGCGATGCCGACGCTCACCAAGACCATCCCCAGCAGCAGGATCAGGGTCCGTCCGCGCATGCCGCCCTCTCTCGTCGTGCCCCCGCCATGGCCGGGGCTAGGCTCAGAGTATCAGGCTGAGGATCAGCGCCAAGCCCCCCACCACCAGGGCGGTGAGCACGGCCAGGATGACCAGACGATCCAGCCAGCGATCGAAGACCGCCCAGTCGATGCGGCGCGACCGGCGATGCGGAGTGGCTCCGCGCCGGCGTGACGGGGAGCCCGAGGTCCTGGGCGACATGAGCAAGCTTCCTTGTGCATCCTGTCCTCTGAGCTTAAGGGGAGCCAAGAAGCGAAGCCAGCGGCGGCTGCCATTGTGACGCGCGGCGACCGCCCCCATATAACGTTGAGCAAGCTAACGACTGGAGTCCCTATGCCCCGCCTCAACGAGATTCCGCTCTCCGTGCTCGACCTGGCCCCGATCCGCGAGGGCGGCGCCATCGCCGACACCTTCCGCGAGAGCGTGGCGCTGGCCCAGTGCACCGAGGCGCTCGGCTACACCCGCTACTGGCTCGCCGAGCACCACGGCATCGAGGGCATCGCCAGCGCGGCCACCGCGGTACTGATCGGCCATGTCGCCGGCGCGACCGAGCGCATCCGGGTGGGCAGCGGCGGCATCATGCTGCCCAACCATCCACCGCTGGTCATCGCCGAACAGTTCGGCACCCTCGAGACCCTCTATCCCGGCCGCATCGACCTGGGGCTCGGCCGCGCGCCGGGCTCGGACGGCCCCACCATGGCCGCGCTGCGTCGCGATCCCCACGCGGGGGTCGACGACTTCCCCCAGCGGCTGGCCGAGCTCGAGGGCTTCCTCGACGAGGCGCGGCCGGGCCAGCGCGTGCGCGCCGTGCCCGGCCAGGGAACTCACGTGCCGCGCTGGCTGCTCGGCTCCAGCGACTTCAGCGCCCGGCTGGCGGCCCGCGAGGGGCTGCCCTTCGCCTTCGCCGCCCAGTTCGCCCCGGCCCGGCTGCTCGAGGCGCTCCGGGTCTATCGCGACAACTTCCGGCCCTCGTCGGTGCTGGAGGCGCCCCATGCCATGGTCGGCCTGCCGGTGATCGCCGCCGACAGCGACCTGCAGGCCGACTATCTGGCCAGCACGGCGCGCCGCAAGTTCCTGGGGTTGATTCGCGGCGCGCCCGGCCGGGCCCTGCCGCCGACGGAGACGCTGGACTGGTCGCCCAGGGAGCAGGCTCAGGTGGAGCAGTTCCTGGGGGCCGCGGTGATCGGCGGTCCCGAGACGGTCCGCGAGGGCCTGGAGCACATTCTGGAGCTGACCGGCGCCGACGAGCTGATGCTCCATACCGACGTCTACGCCGCCGAGGATCGCCTGCGCAGCTACGAGCTGGTCGCCGAGGCGTGGCGCGCATGAGCCGCACCGAATACCCGACCGCGCCCTTTCTCACGCACCCCGGTGCACGGCGGGGAGAGCGGGAACAATTGCCCCGCCCCGGCCTCCAAGGGGCAGCCATTTCCCACGTGCCGGTGCCGCCGACACGTCGCACCGATTGCGGAGCCCTGCATGCCCGATTCTCGTGACCCCCGAAACAATGCCGCCTGGCGCGCCGCCCAGCAGTGGCAACAGCGTGCCCGTCAAACGCGTGCGGGCAGCCCCCTGGGCGGCCTGAAACTACTGCTCATCTGGCTGCTGTTCGGCACCATGATGATCATCGCCATGGTGCTGGGGCTGTTCTTCCTGCTTGTGGGCTGGGCGATGATGCCCTTCCTGCGTCACCGCATGAGAAAGCGCATGGAGCAGATGCGCGCCGATCAGGCCGAGGACGTGGGCGGCGGCGTTCACTACAGCGAGACGGTCTATCGTGAAACAGGCTATCGCGAAACGCGCTCTCGCCAGAGCCGCCGCGGCGATAGCCGCACCCACGAGCAGCAGGTGCTCGAGGGCGACTACGAGGTCAGGGACGACGAGCGCTCGGACCGCTCCTGACGACCCTCTCCACCGGGCAGGCGCGTAGCGGAGTGGATGCACCATCTCGAGATGCTCCACTCGCCTGACCGACGCCCTGCAGAACGGAAGGGGCCGGTATCCGATGGATGCCGGCCCCTCTTGGATTCTTCTCTCAGTCGCCGGCCATGTGGCCAGTCAGACCATCTTCAGGCCGAGGATCTCACGAGCCTGCTGCCAGGAGGCCACCGATCGCTCGTACTTCTCGCACAGCGCCACGGTGCGCTCGACCAGGGCGGCATTCGACGGCGCCAGGGTGTCGCGGTCGATGCGCACGTTGTCCTCGAGCCCCGTGCGGGTATGGCCGCCCGCAGCAATGGACCACTCGTTGAGCAGGGCCTGGTTGGGGCCGATGCCGGCGCCGCACCACTGGGCGTCCGGCGCGAGCCGGTTCAGGGTTTCGATGTAGAAGTCGAAGGTCGGCTTGTCCACCGGCATGGCATTCTTGACGCCCATCACGAACTGCACGTAGAGCGGAGCCTTGAGCTTCCCCTGCTTGGACAGGCTGACCGCCTGGTGGATGTGCGACAGGTCGAACGCCTCGATCTCGGGCTTGATGTCGTACTTGAGCATCTCATCGGCGAGCCACTCCACCAGCTGGGGCGGATTCTCGTAGACCCGATTGGGGAAGTTGTTGGAGCCCACCGAGAGGCTCGCCATGTCCGGCTTGAGCGGCAGCATGCCGCCACGCGCCTCTCCCGCCCCGGAGCGACCGCCGGTGGAGAGCTGGATGATCATGCCCGGGCAGTGCGTCCTCAGGCCTTCCATCAGCCTGGCGAACTTGTCCGGATCGGAGGTCGGCGTCTGGTCATCGTTGCGCACATGGCAATGGGCGATGGTGGCCCCGGCCTCGAAGGCCGCCTGGGTGCTCTCGATCTGCTCCTCGATGGTGACAGGAATGGCGGGGTTGTTTTCCTTGCGCCCCACGCTACCGGTGATGGCGACACAGATGATGCAGGGTTGGGTCATGTGACCTCCTTGACTCCCTCAGCATGCGATCGATGCGGGGAGATGCCAGGCTGGGTTAGCGACATACGGCCCACGGGCCGACACCGATGGGTGCACGGCCACCCGGGTCTCGGTGGACCGTGCCGTGATGAGTGGCCAGAGGCTCGAAGCCGAGCAGGCGATTGGCCACGTTGCGGCCCTGGTGTTCTTGAATGCCATGGGCACCTCCTCGTCAAGCCCGCTCGATTAGCGTAGCGATTCCCTGCCCCACGCCCACGCACATGGTGCACAGGGCGTAGCGCTTGCCGCTCTTGTTGAGCTCATGGGCGGCGGTCAGCAGCAGGCGTGCGCCGGACATGCCCAGCGGGTGGCCGAGCGCGATGGCACCGCCGTTGGGGTTGACCCGCGGATCGTCGTCTTCGAGCCCCAGGTCACGCAGGCAGGCCAGCGCCTGGGCGGCAAAGGCCTCGTTGAGTTCGATGATGTCGCTCTCGTCAAGCGACACACCGGTGCGCTCGAGCAGCTTGTTCACCGCGGGCACCGGGCCGACCCCCATGATGCGTGGCTCGACGCCGGCGGTGGCCATGGCGAGGACCTTCGCCATGGGCTTAAGGTCGTGCTTCTCCACCGCCCCGGCACTCGCCACCAGCATGGCGGCGGCGCCGTCGTTGACGCCCGAGGCGTTGCCGGCGGTGACGCTGCCACCCTCGCGAAAGGGGGTGGGCAGGCCGGCGAGCTTCTCGAGCGTCGTCTCGCGCAGGTGCTCGTCCTGGTCGAAGATCCGCGGCGTCTGCTGGCGACACGGGATCTCGATGGCAGTGATCTCCTCGGTGAAGCGTCCCGCCCGTTGTGCGGCCGCGGCCTTCTGCTGGGAGCGCAGGGCGAAGGCGTCCTGGTCCTCGCGGGCGATGGCGAACTGCTCGGCCACGTTCTCGGCGGTCTCGGGCATGGAATCGACGCCGTAGACCTGCTTCATCAGCGGGTTGATGAAGCGCCAGCCGAGGGTGGTGTCCTCAATCTCCTGGCCGCGGGAGAAGGCACGGTCGGCCTTGCCCATCACGTAGGGCGCACGGGACATGGACTCCACGCCGCCGGCCAGGGCCAGCTCCATCTCGCCGGCCTTGATGGCGCGGAAGGCAGTGCCCACCGCGTCCATGCCGGAGCCGCACAGGCGGTTCAGGGTGGTGCCGGGAATGGAAACCGGCAGTCCCGCCAGCAGCACCGACATCCGCGCCACGCTGCGGTTATCCTCACCGGCCTGGTTGGCACAGCCCATGAAGACATCGTCGATGGCCGCCGGATCGAGCCCCGGGGCCTCGGCCAATACCGCCTGAAAGATGCTGGCCGCCAGGTCGTCGGGGCGCACGCCGGACAGGGAGCCGCCAAAGCGCCCCACGGCGCTGCGCCGCGGATGACAGAGGAATACGTCGCGCATGGAGGGCCTCCTGTGGGTCGCCGGCGTGCCGGCGTTCGGTGCACGCCTTCAGCTGGCGCAGGATCTCCCCGCCGGTGGCGGTGTCCTCGGCCGCCGGAGCGGCAAGACAAGACTAGGCGGGGAATTTGTTCGCTATGTGCACATAGATTTGTTATGCGAACAAAGTAGCTCCGCAATCAAGGATTCGTCAAACCCGCGGGACACCGGTTCAGCCCTGATGCGGATAAGAGCTCAGGGTAACCTCCGGACAGCACGGCCTTTTTGGTCGGGGACCGGCCGGATGACACAAGACCATGGTCTAAAGGAAGGGAGCATCACCGACGCACGTATGCCGAGCCAAGGTATTGTTCGACTGGCGAACAAACGTGCTAAATTTGATCGATAGCCGGTGCCGGCAGACATCACCATCAGGCGGAGGGGAAAGAATGCAAGGAGAGGTATTGAGCCCGACAGACCGGGACTTCGTGACGGCGCTGGCCAGCGGACTGGAGGTGATCCTGGCCTTCGATGACGCGACTCCTCGCATGACCCTGAGCGAGGTGGCCGCCAAGACGGGCATGAACCGGGCCCGAGCCAGGCGCTTCCTGCTGACCCTCCATGCTCTGGGCTATGTCCGCAAGCAGCAGCGATACTTCGAACTGGCCCCCAAGGTGCTGAACCTCGGCTATGCCTTCCTCTCCGCCAACCACTATCGCAGCGTGATCCAGCAGATTCTCGAGGACATCACCAGCGAGTGCGGCGAGTCCTCGTCTCTGGGGGTGCTGGACGGCGACGACGTCACCTATGTGGGACGCTCCTCTTCACGCCACCGGCTGATGGCCATCACTCTCTCGGTGGGCACGCGCCTACCGGCGGCCCACACCTCCATGGGGCGGGTCCTGCTGGCCCAGCTGCCGGAGGTCGAACTCGATGCCTTCCTCGAGAGAGTGGTCCTCGAGCCGCATACCAACAAGACCATCACCGACAAGGCGGAGCTGAAGCGCTGCATCCTCGAGGTGCACCAGCAGGGCTTCGCCATCGCCGACCAGGAGCTCGACTCCGGGTTGCGCTCGATCGCCGTGCCGGCCTTCGATGCCGGTGGTCGGCTGCTGGGCGCGATCAATATCAGCACCAACGCCGCCCGCATCGACTACGACACCCTGATCCGCCAGTACCTGCCGCTGTTGCAGGAGAAGGCCCGGCAGCTCCGCGCCTGCGACAGCTGAGCGCGATGCCGCGCCGAATGGCGCGGCCGTCCTGGTGGCCGCCACCGGGCGGCGGCCCCTTCCCCGACGCCACCTTCCCTTTCAGCTCGGCATGATGTGTCTGGCTGACGCCCACCGTCGCGCGCCCCCTTACCGCCGTCCATTTCCTCCCGCTGGCCATTCGGCAGTGGCGCTCTGACCCGCGGGTCGGCGACACATCCGCTGATGCCCTCCGAAAAATCCAATCTGGTCAGATTGGCCACGACGACAACTGTCATTGTGGGTCTCGCCTGCAGACAATACGGATCAGCAAGGAAACACCACGCATCGCAAACGCCAAAGCTCGCGTTAGAGGACTCCTTGCCGACACTGGCCCCATTCGCCGGGAAGAAGGGCAAACAGGTCAGCAATGGTAACGAAAGACCCACAACAAGATTTCCGAGGTGACACCATGGACAAGACTCGACTTGAAGGAAAGAACTGCCTGATCACGGGTGCTGCACGTGGCATGGGGGCCGCCGTTGCCGAACACTATGCGGAACTGGGTGCCAATGTCTGCGTGGCCGACCTCAACCTCGAGGGGTGTGAGGAGGTGGTGGCACGCATCAAGGAAAAGGGTGGAAAGGCGATCGCCGTCAAGCTCAACGTGACCGAGCGAGAGCAGATGAAGGCGGCCGTCGATGCCACCGTCGAGGCCTTCGGCAGCCTCAATGTCATGGTCAACAATGCCGGCATCAACAAGCCGCTGATGTTCATGGACATCACCGAGGAGAACTGGCACCAGATAATGGACGTCAATGCCCTGGGTTGCCTGATCGGCATGCAGGAGGCCGCGAGACAGATGATCTCGCAGGGCAAGGAAAACGGCCCCTACAAGATCATCAATGTCGGCTCCATTCTCTCGCGCCAGGCCTTCGACGATGTCGTGCCCTACTCCTGCAGCAAGCATGCTGTCCTGGCGATGATCAACGGCGGCGCCAAGGCACTGGTCGATCACAACATCACCGTCAACGGCTACGGTCCTGGCGTCGTTCGCACCGAGCTGTGGGAGCAGCTGGACAAGGACCTGGTCAGCATCGGCAAGTTTGATAAGCAGGGCCAGTCCATGGATGAGCTTGCCGAGAAAATGATCCTGATGAAACGCTACTCCTACCCGGAAGATGTCGTCGGTACGGCCAGGTTCCTGGCCAGCCCGGAGTCGGACTATATGACCGGTCAGTTACTGATGATCGATGGCGGCATGATCATGCAGTGAGGCCACCGGCTAAGGGGTAAACGGCTTCAATAGCAGCCCTTATCGCGCATCAATCGATCGGCCCGGTCCTGTGCCAAGGACAGGGCCTTCTTGATGGAGCGCCGTCCGTCCAACACCTCGAACATCTCGCGCCCGGCAATGCTGATCAGATCCGTGATCCCCGGCACCGGCGGGCGCGGCCAGGCCTGAAGAATGTCCTTCCTGGCCATCTCATCCACGACACCGATAAGCGGTGACAACGACGCCACCTCGGGATCGCGACTCACACTGTAGCGCGGGGTGACCAGGCTGCCGTTCATGATATACAGCTTCGACAGACTGGCAGAGGTCAATGCTTTTATGGCGCTCCACGCCGGCTCCATGCGCTCTTCGGCAAGGTTGGAAGGTATGGCCAGCGCATAGCCACCGATCGGCGTAATGGGACTTCCATGATTACCCACCGGATGGGGAAGATACCCGGTGTTCCCCCAGGCGGGTGACTTCTGGTTGAGCTCGAAAAGGGGCGCCAATAGCGTGTAGTTGTACGCCATGCATGACTCGCCCGACGCATAGGATTTGGCACGCTCATACCAGGCCATGCTGAGGATATTCGGTGGCGAGTACTTCAGGATATCCAACATGTACTCGCAGGCGCGAAAGGCCGCATCAGACTGGAACATTGGCCGACATTCTTCGCCCGACACATGCTGGAAGTCATAACCGTTACGGGTGCGTCTAAGGTTGATGATCGGCTGTCCGAACTTCGCCATCAGGAAGGCGAAGGTATGGCCAAGCGGTGTCCCCCTGGCGGCGTTCCAGGCGATGCCATACCGTCCATTCCGGGGATCATGCAAGCGCCTGGCCACCTTGACCAGCGCCTCTGTCGTCGCTGGAGGTTCCAGGTGCTCTCGCTCGAAGATATCCTTTCGATAACAGAGAAGCTCGGGCGTCGTCTGGACCGGAATACCGTACTGCTTGCCGGCATAACGGGAACTCTGGATGGCGCCGGCGTGGAAATCGGACAGGTCATAGGCATCACGCTCGATCAGCGAGTCGAGCGGCGTCAGCATGTCCTGTGATGCCAGCTCCCCCGCCCAGGGGAGGTCGAAGGCAATGATATCGTACCGTGACTTCGCCATGCTCGCGTTGGAGAGGATCTCATCTCGCAGCCCATCGATCGACTTCGCCTTGTTCTTGATATCCACCCCGAAGACCGCCTCCAGCTGCCGCTTCAGGTTGTGCATCGCCATGAAGGTCGGGTCGGCATGAAGCAGGACACGCAGCCCGCCCTGCAGTTCGAGGCGCTGCGAGAGCACGGCAGGCGGCGGTACGACGTTGGAGGGCTCATCGCGCTGTCCCAGGAAGATGCGGCTGCCCTGGCCCGAACTGGGGTCCACATCGAAGGTTTCGGCCAGCAGGGACTTGACCCGGACGGCGTAGGCCTCCCATTCATCGATCAGCGCCTCGGAGGGATGAAGGGATACCGTCTTGCCCGACTTCGTCCGGGGACGCGACAGGAGCAACTCCCTTTTGAGGAGACTCTCGATGCCCCGCTTGGCCGTGCCATAGGAGAGCCCGGAGGCATCGGCCAGAGAGGTGGGCGTCGTGAGCCTTCCCGCCAGATGGTTACGCATGATGTGGATCATCATGCGTACCTCTCGATAGCCGTGGGTCATGAAGAGCGCATGCTCTGTCTCGTCCTCGAGCCTTTCAATGAAATCGATGAACCGTGAAAGCTCGGTGCTGGACAGCTTCGGCATGGGGGTCTGGGGCAGCGTATCGTAGGGTCCCTCCGGATGCCGCGTGCCCGAATCATCGATCATTATCGCCTCAAGGATCGCCATGGACTGGCCTTTGACAGTACTCCTCGCGCTCGTTGACGGGCAACCGTCATCCGGCACCATCGACGATCAGCCGAATGCCCAGCAGGATCAACAGGGTAAGAATGATCCGGAAGAACAGCTCCCCACTCAGGCGCTTCTGAATGACGAGCCCCAGGCGTACCCCTACCCAGGCGACGGGAATCATCAACAGGGCCACCGTGAGATTCTGGACGCTAAGCAGGCCGAGCAGGCCGTAGGGCACCAGCTTGACCAGGTTGGTGGCGGCCAGGAAGACCACGGCGGTTCCCAGGAACTGTTCCTTGGAAAGCCGGCTTTGCAGCAGGTAGAAATTGAGCGGCGGGCCACCGGCATGGGCGATGAAGCTGGTGAAACCGGCGATTCCCCCACAGAGCCCACCGATCCAGGTAGGCATCACGCGACCGCGGAAGGGCTTGAGCAGCCCCCACAGCCCGAACAGGATCGAGAAGATACCCAGCAGCACCTTGAGCAGGTCATCATCGAATAGCCCGTAGGTCAGATAACCGACGGCGACACCCAGCACCGCCGGAGGGAACATCAACCACAGCAGCGAGCCGACGCGATGTCGCCACCAGGCCCGGAGGCTGAAGACATCCATGACGATCAGCAGCGGCAGCATGACGGCCACGGCAAAGGTCGGACTCGCCTTCAGCGAGATCAGGGGGACCGCCACCACCCCGACGCCTCCGGCGAACCCCGACTTCGAGATGCCGGTGATCAGCACCGCCACGATCATCAGGACAATGAACTGCCAGTCATACTGCATACGACGCCTCACGCGTTTCGGAGGGGAATAAAAAAGGGCCGTGAAGACACGGCCCAAATAAAAGGGGCTTGCGCTGCCCGGCGACCACGGGGGCTCACCGAGGCGGCACCCCGTCAGCCCTGTCAGAGGACCTGGCAGACCTCATCGAACTCGAACCGATCCTGGCGCGGGAAGAGTGCCGATTCATCGCCGTAGCCCAGATTGCACAGGAAGTTGCTCTTCACCTGGCCATCGGGGAAGAACTCCTCGTCGACGGCCGCGTTGTTGAAGCCAGACATCGGCCCGGCACTCAGCCCCAACGCGCGAGCGGCCAGGATGAAGTACCCGCCCTGGATGGAGCTGTTGCGAAAGGCCGTGGTGTTGATGAAGTCGGTCTTGCCCTCGAACAGCGACTTGGCGTCCTTGTTGTGGGAGAACATGCGCGGCAGGTGCTCGTAGAACTTCGTGTCGTAACCGAGCAGAGCCACCACCGGCGCCTTCATGGTCTTCTCCTGGTTGCCGGGCAGCAGGGCGGGCTTCAGCCGCTCCTTGGCTTCCTGGCTCTTAAGGAACAGCACGCGCAGCGGCTGGCAGTTCATGGAGGTCGGGCCGAAGTGCATCACCTGATAGAGCTCGCGAAGCTTCTCCTCGCTCACGTCCTTGTCCAGCCAGACGTTATGCGTCCGGGCAGCGGTGAACAGGGTCTCGATGGCATTCTTATCGATGGCGGTCATACGGGATACCTCTTTTGTGACAATGGGTTAGTGCATCGTGACTCTCAGCTTGCCTTCAAGCCGAAGTCGTACTTCAGATAGCGATAGGGCGATGACATGGAGCGGCCATCCGGTGCCTCTCCCGGTGGCATCAGACGATAGTCCCTGACCAGGGAATCCTTGACGCCAAAGACAGCATCGGAATCCAGATAGGGATCCTCCTCGGCAAACACCTGGGTCACGAGGGTTTCACAGCCGTCGGCCATCAGCATGAAATGCACGTGGGCCGGGCGATACGGGTGGCGTCCGGTCACCTCGAGCATCTTGCCGACGGGGCCATCGGTGGGGATCGGATAGGGCGCCGGTGTCACGGTCCAGAAGGCATAGCGGCCCTGGTCGTCGGTGGTGAACCGGGCCCGCAACGAGGCGCTGTCGAGCTCCTTCTGGACGTCGTAGAAGCCTTCGCTATCCGACTGCCAGACGTCGACGACAACGTTGGCCAGCGACTCACCGCGCTCATCGTGGACTCGCCCCTCCACGTACAGCGGCTCGCCCTCGACGTTCCAGTCGATCGACGCGCCCTGGTCCGCCTGCGGCGGGTCGGCCACGTAGAAGGGACCCAGCACCGTGCTTTCCGACACCATCGGGTCCGAGGTCTGGTGGTTGATGGCATCGACCAGCATGGTCACGCCCAGGGTATCGGAGAGCAGGATGAATTCCTGGCGCTGGTCGTCGCACATCTGCCCGGTCCGCGTCAGGAAGTCGATGGCCTTTGTCCACTCCTGCTCGGTGGGCTCCACCTCGCGCAGGAAGCCGTGCAGGTGGGTCACCAGGCTGTTCAGGATCGTCTTCAGTCGCTCATCCTGACAGCCGGAGAACTCCTCGATCACGGCGTCGGTGATGTTGTCGGCATTCAGGTTGCGCATGGCATTATCCCCTTCTTGTGTCAGCGGTGGGCTCGATGGCCGACAGCCCTGCGAGGCGCTCGGTGTGATGGACCGTGGCGATGTAGTCGTCCTCACCGTGCCCCGTGCCGATCAGGGAGGTGTAGGCCTCGCGCATCTGGGCGGCGAGGGGCACCGGTACGCCGGCGCCATGAGCACAGCCGAGAATCAGGTCGAGATCCTTGGCCATCTGGGCGGCAGAGAACGTCGAGGTGAAGTCCCGCTCGCGCAGGGGCGGCACCTTGTACTGGACCATCGGCGAGCCCACCGCACTGTCGGCGACCAGCTCGAGCATGTCGTCCCAGCCGATATTGCCCTTGCGGGCCAGGGTCAGCGACTCGCCCAGCATCCCGGCGCTGACCGCGATCATCAGGTTGATCGCCAGCTTGGCATAGCGACCCTGCTCCTCGTCGCCCAGCCAGTACTGGGCCTTGGTAAAGCTCTGCATGACCGGAACGGCATCATCCAGCGCCTCGCGAGGACCAGAGACCATGGCCGAGAGGGTGCCGGCCTCGGCCGCCACCGGGTTGCCCGACACCGGACTGCGCAGATAGGCGATGCCCCGCGCCTCGGCGGCACGGGCCACCCGTGCGGATGCCTCGATGCTCACGGTACTGGTCTCGATCAGCGTGGTCCCGGGCGCCATGTGCCCGATCAGATCCCCGGCCTCCAGGCAGAGTCCCAGCAGAGCCCGGTCATCGGGGATCGAGACCAGCACCAGGGAACAGCCGTCGACCGCGCTGGTGAGGTCCTGATGAGCGACGATGCCGGCCTCCTCCGCCAGGGCCAGGCGCTCTGCGCTGAGGTCGAAGCCCTGCACGTCATGTCCCGCCGCGGCGATGCGGGCCGCCATCGGCAGGCCCAGCTTGCCAAGGCCCACCCAGGCCACCTTGCGTGTGGTTGTCATTGGGCTGTCTCCTCGTGTTGTTGCCGTGTCTGCAGCTCGGCGTAGATGCGATGACCGGACGCCTCGAGCTCACGCAGACCATCGGAGACATCGGCCAGCAGCCGGCCGTGTCGCTTGTGAAACTCCCCCGCCACCATGACGCTGTCGACATTGGCGAGACTCGCCTGCATGACGACGCTCGAGACCGGGTCGCTGACCGGCTGCATGTTGAGCAGGTTGCTGTCCAGCAACACGATGTCGGCCTGCTTGCCGGGGGTGAGGCTGCCGATGCGGTCCTCGAGCCCGAGGGCGCGTGCACCGTGGAGAGTGATCCACTCCAGCGCCTCGCGGGTGCGGATGGTCGAAGTGGCGGGGATCGTGCCCTGCTCACGGCGCGAGGCGTCGTTGTCCAGCGAGCGCTGCATGCCCAGGGCGGCGCGCGCCACGGCGAACATGTCGCCCGAGATCACCGACTCGAGGTCCACGCCCAGCGACACGACGCCGCCATGACGGCGAACGTGGCCGGTGATCGGGAAGCCGTGCCCCTGGGTCATCTCGTTCTCGGGGGCGATGGAGAAGGTCACGCCCTGCTCACAGAAGCGGGACAGCTGGCCGTCATCCAGGCTCTGGCCGTGCACGATGTTGATGTCCGGCCCCAGCAGTCCCTTCTCCTCGATGACGTCCCACCCGCCGGGGCTCACGGCCTTGCCGCCGCCCTGGTGCATGGAGGCCACCAGGCCGAACTCCTTGGCGAGCTCGAAGTCGTGCAGCGAGACCTCAAGGGTCGAGTAGTGCGGGCCCAGGATGGCGAGCCCGAGGGTCACGCGGCCGTCGGGATCCTTCAGCGGACCGGCCAGCAGTCGCTCCACCTCGCCGCGGGGATGGGGAACCTCGCTGAAGTGGGGCTGGCCGGGCTTGGGATCCGGCTTGGGGGAGCCGTGGAAGAAGACGGCGCGAATGCCCGATTCCTTGAGCCCCTTCACGGCGGCATCGGTATGCGCCGGCGTGGGATTGTTATGACACCAGTCACCCAGGGTGGTGGCACCGCAGTTGAGCTGATTCAGCGCGCCCAGCCGCGTCGCGATATGGATGTCCTCGGGGGTGAACAGCGTCGCCAGGCCGCGATGCACGTGGCCGAAGTATTCGAGCAGCGTCCAGTTGGCGGCGACTCCGCGCAGGGCCGTCTGCCAGGTATGCATGTGGGCATTGACCAGCCCCGGAATCAGGATGCCGCCGCGACAGTCGATGACTTCGGCGTCCTCGGCGGACAGGTCATGCCCCACGGCCAGGATGCGGTCGTCTTCCACCAGGACCTGACCCGAGGTCAGATCGCCGATGTCCGGATCAAGGGTCAGCACGGTGGCATTGGTCAGCAAGGTCTTCATCTGTCGGTGGCCTCCAGGGTCTCGGGGCGCCGGCCGGCATGGGCATCGCTGAGCAACCGATGAATGCCCTGGGCCTCGATCTCGCGGGGGTTCCAGTAGGGATTACCGGTGGCGATCTCCGTGGCCCGATCGATGTCGCCTTCATTGAGGCCGATATCGCGCAGGGCGAGGGGCGCCCCCACGGCTTTCGCCAGATCGTAGAGCCCGCCGGCGGCATCATCCGCGCCCAGCGCCCGGGCAATGCGCGCCATCGCCTCCGGCGCCGCCTCGGCGTTGTAGGCCACGGCATGGGGCAGGACGATGGTGTGAGTCTCGGCATGGGGCAGGTCGAAGGACCCTCCCAGGGTGTGGCAGAGCTTGTGGTGCAGCGACATCCCCACCGAGCCGAGACAGGCGCCGCACAGCCAGGCGCCATAGAGCGCGTCGGAGCGGGCGGTGGCGTCGGCGGGAGCACCGGCGATGATCGGCAGGCTGCGCGCCAGGGCCGCGATGCCCTCCTCCGCCATCATCGAGACGATCGGGTTGCGATCCTTGGCGTAGAGGGCCTCCACGGCATGCGCGATGGCATTGATGCCGCTGGTGCCCGACATGGCGACGGGCAGGCCGAGCGTCAGGTCAACGTCGTAGATGACCGTCTCGGGCAGCACCTTGAGGGTCCGCTGGGTGGTCTTGAGGCCGTTCTTCGTCTCCCCGAGGATCGGCGTCATCTCGGAACCGGCATAGGTGGTGGGGATGACGACCTGGGGCAGGTCGGCACGCAGGGCGATCGCCTTGCCGAGCCCGATGGTGGAGCCGCCGCCGATGGCCACGACGCCATCGGCGCCCAGCGACGAGAGTACCCGCATCGCCTCCTCAGTGGTCTCCACCGGGGTATGCATCCTGGCCCCGGCGAAGACGTCGGCGCCCAGCTCACCGAGCTGGTCGAGCACCTGGCGTGCCTGGCCCTCCTGCTGCGGCGTGGAAAGCACCAGCACCCGCTGGCAGCCCAGCGCCTGGACCTCCTCGGCCACCCGGGCCAGGGTACCCTGGCCGAAGATGACCCGCGACGGCAGGCCATTGTAAGTGAATGGCATCATGGTGTTGTCCTTGTTGGTTGGGTGAGACCCTCGGTGGGCATCAGGCGACGGGGCGCTCGGCTGGCGCACCGTCACCTGTCACGTACTGCCCGGTGATGGCCTGCACCAGCGCATCCTCGGACACCGCATCGCCGTCGAATTCGGCGGTGACCTTGCCGTCGTACATGGCAATGATGCGATTGCTGACGCCCAGGACCTCGGGCATCTCCGAGGAGATCACCAGGACCGCATAGCCGGTATTGGCCAGCTCCTTGATCAGGGCATGGATCTCCGCCTTGGAGCCGACATCGATGCCGCGTGTTGGCTCATCGAGGATCAGCAGCTTGGGATGGGTGTGCAGCCACTTGCCGATGACGATCTTCTGCTGGTTGCCGCCGCTGAGGTTGCCGACCTTCTGTCGCCAGCTGGGCGTCTTGATCTTCATCGCCTGCTGATACTTGTCGTAGACGCGCTTCTCGGCCCTGCTCTTCATGAACCCCTTCGAGGAGACGGTCTCCAGGCCGGCGAGGGTCATGTTGTCGCGACAGTTCATGCCGAGGATCAGGCCCTGGTCCTTGCGATCCTCCGGGACCAGCGCGATCCCCTGGGCGACCGCATCGTGGGAGGAGTGCAACCGGGCGACCTGGCCATCGAGCAGGATCTCGCCCGCCGAAGGCTTGCGCAGGCCGAAGATGGTCTCTGCCACCTCCGAGCGCCCGGCCCCGACCAGGCCGTACATGCCGACGATCTCGCCCTTGCGGACGTTGAAGCTGACGTCACTGAACACCCCGTCGACGGTGAGGCCGCGCAGCTCGAGCATGTTCTCGCCGAAATCCTTCGGCTTGCTGGCATGGTCGAGCTCGAGGCTGCGGCCGATCATCAGCTTGGTGACCTCGTCCTCGTTGGTATCGGCGGTGTTCACCGTGCCGTTGTACTCGCCGTCGCGCAGCACCGAGATCCGCTGGGAGAGATGGAAGATCTCGTCCATGCGGTGGGAGATATAGACGATGCCCACTCCCTGCTCCCGCAGGGTGTTGATGATGTCGTAGAGCACCGGCTTCTCGTGATCGGTGAGCGATGCCGTCGGCTCGTCGAAGACCACGATCTTGGGGGTGAAGACGAGCGCCCGGGCGATCTCGACCATCTGCTTCTTGGCGATGGAGAGATCGCTCACCATGTCCTTCGAACTGAAGGAGCACTTCAGGCGGTCGAGGATCTCCGTGCTGTCCCGGTGCAGGGTCTTCCAGTCGACCCGGTTGCCCCACTTCTTGGGCAGGCTGCCCAGGAAGATGTTCTCGGCCACCGACATCTCCGGCACCAGCGACTGCTCCTGGTGGATCAGCACGATGCCGCTCTTCTTGGCCCGCTTGGGCGTATCGAAGACCTTCTCTTCGCCCTCGAGCAGGATCTGGCCACCGTTGGGCTTGTGCTTGCCGGCAAGCACCTTCATCAGCGTGGACTTGCCGGCCCCGTTCTCGCCCAACAGGGCATGGACTTCGCCGGCTCGAACATCGAAGCTCACCTTATTGAGCGCGATCACGCCGGGGAACTTCTTGGTGATGTTCACCAGGGAGAGGATGGGGCTTTCCCCCCGTCCGGATGCGCCTGAGGCCTGTGTCACTGCTTCAGCATTCATACGGTCACCCCCTTGGCAGACTTGACGTTGATCTTCTGGTCGATGATCAGCACGGAGATCAGGATCACCCCGAGGATGACCAGCACGTAGAAGGCCGGCACCTGCATCATGTTCATGCCATTGCGCAGGATCCCGATGGCCAGCACGCCCCCGAGGGTGCCGGTGATGCTGCCGAAGCCGCCGGTGAGCTTGGTGCCGCCGAGCACGACAGCCGTGATGGTCCAGAGCTCGTAGTCCCGGCCGAGGTTGGGCGTTGAGGCGCCCATCTGGGTGGCCAGCAGGACGCCGGCCAGGGCCGCGAAGAAGCCGACGATCATGAAGTTGATCATCATGTTGCGACCGATGCGGATACCGGCATCCAGTGCCGCCTCGGGATTGCCCCCCACGGCGAAGGTGTTGCGACCATGCCCGGTCTTCTTGAGCACCAGGTGCATCACCAGGGTGCAGAGCAGGAAGATGATGGCCAGCACCGGGATGGGGCCGATAGTGCTGGCACCGAAGTCGGAGAAGGCGAAGTTGCTGGCGTAGAAGGACTGCTCGCCGGTGTAGACGAAGATCAGCCCGCGCACCCCGATCATCGCCCCGAGAGTGACGATGAAGGCGTTGACCCCGGTCTTCCAGACGAGCAGGCCATTGAGGGCACCCAGCGCCACGCCCGTGGCGATGGCGACCAGCACGGCCAGGGTCAGGCTGTACTCCTGCAGGCCCACCGCGAGGGACGCCGCCAGCCCCAGGGTAGCCCCCACGGAGAGGTCAATATTGCCGTTGATCATCACGTAGGTCATGCCTAGCGCGATCAGCCCGATAGTGGACGTCTGGACGAGGATGTTCGACAGGTTGCCCACCGACAGGAAGTAGTCAGACATGACGCTGAAGAAGATGGTGATGGCGATGACGAAGACCCAGATCGGCTGGATTGCCGCGCCGCCGCTCATGAAACGCTTCATATCGATCATGGTGTTCACCCCTCAGGAGTGGCGGGTCAGCAGACGCTTGCGCTTGTTGGCAAGGTCCAGCCATACCGCGAGGATGATGATGACCCAGGTCACGAGCCACTGGGTGTAGTAGGGGTAGCCCAGCAGCAGCAGGCCGTTCTGGATGAAGCCGAGGATCAGCACCCCGATGACCGTCTTCCAGATACTGCCGGCGCCGCCCAGCAGGCTGGTGCCGCCGAGGATGATCCCGGCCAGCACGAGCAGCTCGTAGCCCTGTCCCACGTTGTTCTGGGAGCCCATGACCCGCGAGCCGAGCACCAGGGCGGCACAGGCCACGCAGAAGGCCGAGATCAGGTAGGTGCTGAACACGCACCAGTTCTTGCGAATGCCGGAATAGACGGCCGCCACGGGATTGCCCCCGATGGCGAAAATGCGTCGGCCATAGCCGGTGAAGGACATGACGACCTGTACGATGATCGCCAGCACGGCGAAGATGATGACCGGGACGGCGATGCCCATCAGGTAGCCCTGCCCGAACACGCTGAACCACGTCTCGCTCTGGTTGGCGATATCGACGTTCTGGCCACCGCTGTAGATCAGCACCAGGCCCTGGATCGCCGAGAGCATCGCCAGAGTGACGATCAACGAATTGAGTCGCATGAACCCGACCAGGAAGCCGTTCACGGCGCCCAGCATCAGGGTCAGTGCGAACATCACGAGGATGGCGCCGACCGGACCGATCTTGTCATGGAGATCCACCACCAGAACGGTGGAAAACGACAGCATCGACCCCACCGAAAGGTCGAGGTTCCCGCCGATGATCACCACGGTCACGCCGACCGCAATGATGCCGATGATCGAGGCCTGTCGGACCACCGTCATGATGTTCGACTGGGAAAGAAACTGTTCGGAGAACAGCGAGAATGCAAACATGCAGATCAGGAAGAACACCAGGATTCCCTGGGCCGACAGGAAGTTCAAGAGACCGGCCTTGTGTGTCTTGCTGAGCATGAAGCCTTGTTTGGTGTGTTCTGCAGAAGCCATGTCATTCACCTGTAGGGGCGCGACCTTGTTAGAAAGATCACAGATCAGTCCGTCCAGCGAGCTGCATTGACCGGCACTGCACCGATACCGAAAAGGCAGACACTGTCGACCCGTGAAGCTTGGCCAACGGACAGTCTTTGGCGAAGGAATAAGGCGCATAAGGTCAAGTGACCTCATGCGCCTCGGCGCGAGGATTTAGAACACCGGCTTGTCGAACTCGGCCAGATTATCGGCCGTGATCTTGGGCGTCTCGAAGAAATTCATCTTCGGTACTTCCTTACCCTCCAGCACATCGAGTGCCGTCTGGAGAGCCGCTTCGGCGTCATCGACCGGGGACTGGTAGATGGAACCATAGTACTCGCCACGCTCAATGGCCTCGTAACCCACGGCGAAGTTGGTGGCACCGATGAAGGCGATATCCCCTGCCCTGCCGGCACTCTTGGCCGCATTCAGGGCACCGACGCCCATGTTGTCGTCACCGGAATAGACACCGTCGATGTCGTCGTACTTGGTCAGGAAGTTCTCCATGACCCGCTGGGCCTTCTCACGATTCCAGTCGGCGGGCTGGGTCTCGAGAATCTCGACGTCGGGGCAGGCCTCGGCCAGCCGGACCTCGAACCCGTTCGAACGCTCCATGGCCGTGGTGTAGCCGGGCTGTCCGGCGATCTGGACGATCTGTCCCTCGCCATCCAGTGCATCGCACATCATCTCGGCGGAAGAGGCGCCCTGCTGGACATTGTCGGGGCCCGAAAAGGCGGCAATGTATTCCATGCCCGCCTCGGCGATCTTGGAATTGGTCACCACGACCGGGATGCCGGCCTTGTGAGCCTGTCGAATGGCGGGAATTACCGCCTGTCCGTTGGTCGGCCAGATGATGATGGCATCGACCTGCTGCTGAATCAGGTTGCGTACCTGACCGATCTGGCGCGCCACATCGCCGCCGGCATCGAGCACCACCACCTCCACGTCATCACGCGCCGAGGCGGCACTTTCGAAGGCACTTTCGTAGGTGGTCTGATAGCTGTCTACTCCCACGTTATTCTGAGTGATACCGATCCGATAGGCCTCCTCTGCATGGGCGAGACCTGAAGACACGATCATGACACTGGTGGCTAGCGCTGTTTTGTAAAACATGTTGGCACCTGTTTTGTTGTAGTTGCTCTCACCGGCTCGCCGAGGAGGCTGTCGGGGTAAGAGGAGCTTATGGCTGTGCACTTCTTTGGCGCAATGCGACCACGAGAGAGAAATGACCAATCTGGTTATTTTGTTCCGTAGGCGCTCGCCACGACTCGACGGACGCTTGGCGCTGCGCAGCAAGGCACACTCAAGCGGATAAAGTATCGTCCCTCTGGCGAGAACCGCCCTGCCGGAAGGTGCGCGGCAGGAAACTCCCGCGCCCCGCCGGTTGTGCCCCGGGGGACACGTACCGTCGGGAGCGGCGGGCGGGCTGGCCGGTGTATGCGGCTACCTGGGTAGAGGTGGGACAGGCGAGGAATACTGCGAGCAGCAGTTGCAGGAGGGCGAGTACGAGGTCAGGGACGACGACAGAACAGACCACCCCGCGAAAAAGGTCGTGAAGCGCGGCGAGAAAGAGGCGAGGACTAGCCGGTGCAGTGTGCCTTCGAGGCCGCGCGGAAGGCCGCCATGGCGTCATCCATGCGACGCTCAAGAGCCTCGATGCGGGAACCGTGAGCCGGGTGCGTGGAGAGGAACTCCGGCGGCTGGCCGCCGCCCGCCTTGGCCATGTTGCGCCATAGCGCCACGCTCTGGCGCGGGTCGAAGCCGGCCGTGGCCATGATGGCGAGCCCCATCTGGTCGGCCTCCTCCTCATGGGCGCGACTGAACGGCAGGGCGATGCCGAGGCGCGCCCCGATGCCCAGCGCCTGCCGGAGCCCCTCGCCGGCCAGCTCCCCCTCGCTGAAAAGCCCCACCACCAGCAGCACGGCCTTGATGCCGAGCTGCTGGGTGACGCGCTCGTTGCCGTGATCGGCCAGCACGTGAGCGACCTCGTGACCGATCACCGCGGCCAGCTGGTCGGGGGTCTCGGCAACCCGCAAGAGGCCGGCGTGCACCCCGATGCGCCCGCCCGGCAGGGCGAAGGCGTTCGGGCTGGGATCGTCGAATACCACCACCTCCCAGGCCTCGGGCATGCCCGCCTGGGGATAGCGCGCCTCGGCGGCCGCGACCACCTCCCGCGCCACGCATTGCACCAGCCGGTTGGCCACGGGGTCACGCGCGAGGGGGCGCTGGCGGCGCATCTCGGCGAAGGCGTCGCCGCCCATCTCGGCCATCAGCCCCTCGGGCACCAGCGCCAGCTGGGAGCGGCCGGTGGGCGTCTCGCCGCAGCCGGCCAGCGTCAGCATCGCCAGCAGGGCGACGAGGCCGCGGCTCTTCCTCGTGCGCCACATCGCCCTAGTCCGCCATCACCGCGTCCAGGGCGGCCCGGTAGCCCTGGCTGCCGAGCCCCGCGATCACCCCGTCGGCGCGCAGCGAGACGTAGGAGTGGTGGCGGAAGGCCTCGCGCTTGTGGACGTTGGAGAGATGCACCTCGATCACCCGGCCGTCGAAGGCGTTCAGGGCGTCGAGGATCGCCACCGAGGTGTGGGTGTAGGCGGCCGGGTTGATGATGATCGCCGCGGTACCGTCCAGGCGTGCCGCCTGGATCAGATCGATCAGCTCGCCCTCGTGGTTGCTCTGCCGGCAGGTGATCTCCCAGCCGCCCAGGGCTGCCTGCTCATAGAGGCCGTTATCGATGTCCTCCAGGGTCTCGCGGCCGTAGACCTCGGGCTGCCGGGTGCCGAGCAGGTTGAGGTTGGGGCCGTGCAGGACCAGTACCTTGTGCATGTCGTCGCCTTCCTTGAGGGTGATGTCGGTTTGAGAGCGATCCGATCAGGACGCCGGCTCGAGCAGGCGCTGCCAGAGCGCGATGACGGCGTCGCGATGCGCCTGGAAATCGGCGTTGCGCCCGCGCGCCGGCTCGCCGGTCAGGGCCGCGCGATGGGCGGCGGTGCGGCAGGCCAGGTAGGCCTCGCGCAGCCGCCGGCACTCCTCGGCGGGCAGCCGCCCGGTCGCCTCGAGGGTCTCGAGGATGCGCATGTTGTCGCTGTAGGTCAGCAGGTCGGGAGTCTCGTGGCCCATGGAGAGCACCGCGAACTGGCAGAGGAACTCGATATCCACCATCCCGCCGGCATCGTGCTTGAGGTCGAAGTCGTCGCCCTGGCCGCGGCTCCCCAGGTGGTCTCGCATCTTGTGGCGCATCTTCACCACCTCCTCACGCAGCGCCGCGAGGTCGCGCTCGCGGCCGAGGATCTCGCCGCGCAGCGCGTCGAAGCGCTCGGCCAGCGAGCGGTCGCCGGCCACCACCCGGGCCCGCACCAGCGCCTGGTGCTCCCAGGTCCAGGCCTGCTCGCGCTGGTAGTCGGCGAAGGCGTCGAGTGTCGAGACCAGGAGCCCCGAGTTGCCCGAGGGCCTCAGCCGCATGTCCACCTCGTAGAGGCTTCCCGCCGGGGTCACGGCGGTGAGCAGGTGGATGATGCGCTGGCCGAGGCGGGTGAAGAAGACCGCGTTGTCGATGGGCCGCGCCCCGTCGGTACTGCCCTGGGTGGCGCCATCGTGGAGGAACACCAGATCCAGGTCGGAGCCGTAACCGAGTTCGATGCCGCCGAGCTTGCCGTAGCCGACGACCAGGAACTCGGCCTCGCTGCCGCAGCGCCCCTCCCCTCGACGCTCCGGGAAGCCGTGCTTGCGGGTCAGGTGCTGCCAAGCCATGGCCAGCACCGCCTCCAGCACCACCTCGGCGATGTAGGTGAGGTAGTCGCTGACCTTCATCAGGTGGCGGGTGCCAGCGATGTCGGAGGCCGCCACGTGCAGCACCTGGGCGTGCTTGAAGACGCGCAGCGCCTCGAGCTGGGCCTCCTCGTCGTCCTCGGGGAGCCGCCCCAGGGCCTGGCGCAGCTCGTCGGCCAGGCGCGCCTTGTCGGCAGGGGTGTAGAGGGTCTCCGGGGTCAGCAGCTCGTCGAGCAGGATGGGGTGGCGGGCGAGCTGGGTGGCGATCCAGGGGCTGGCGCTGCACAGTTTCATCAGGTGCCCCAGGGCCTCCGGGTTCTCGCGCAGCAGCGCCAGGTAGGCGGTGCGGCGCAGCACCGCCTCGATCAGCGGCAGCACCCGCTCCAGGGCGAGGTCCGGCGTCTCGCTGGCGGCCACGGCGTCGAGCAGCAGCGGCATCAGGGCATCGAGCCGCTCGAAGCCGATGCGCTGCATGGCCTTCACCGGGCGGGCGTGGCGCAGCGTGCGCAGCCGGCGCACGGCGACCTCGGGCTCGGCGAGGCCAGCCTCCTCGAGCAGCGCCTGGGCCTCGTCGTCCTCCAGCTCGCCGCGCCACAGCGCGCGCCACTCCTCGAGGCTGGCGACATCCGAGGTCTCGGGTGCGTCGGCCTCATCGACCTCCTCCTCGGGCTCGGCGATGACGGCGTCGAAGTGCCGCCGCACCCGCTCGCGCACCTCGTCGAGCCGCGCCATCAACGCCGGCCAGTCCTCCATGTCCAGCGCCAGGGCCACCCGCTCACGGTCGATGTCGCCGTCGGGCAGGGTCTGGGTCTGGCGATCTTCCAGCGCCTGGAGCGCGTGCTCCAGGTCGCGCAGGAAGACGTAGTCGGGGGTCAGCTCGTCGACCACCTCGCGGGGCAGCAGGCCGAGCTCGGGCAGGCGCTCCAGGGCGGTCTTCAGCGAGGTGACCTGTAGCTCGGTATCGCGACCGCCGCGGATCAGCTGGAAGGCCTGGACCACGAACTCCACCTCGCGGATGCCGCCGGGGCCGAGCTTGATGTTGCCCTGCATGCTGCGGCGGCGCACCTCGCGGTTGATCATCGCCTTGAGCTCGCGCAGCGACTCGATGGCGCCGAAGTCGAGGTACTTGCGATAGACGAAGGGGCGCAGGCTCGCCAGCAGCTCGGCGCCGGCCTCCAGGTCGCCGGCCACCGGGCGCGCCTTGAGCATGGCGTAGCGCTCCCACTCGCGGCCCTGATCCTGGTAGTAGCCGGCAAGCGAGGCGAAGCCGCCCACCAGCGGACCGCCGTCGCCCAGCGGGCGCAGGCGCATGTCGACGCGGAAGGCGAAGCCGTCAGCGGTCACGGCGTCCAGCGCGCCGATCAGCTTCTGGCCGAGCTTGGTGAAGTACTCCTGGTGCTCCAGGGACTTGCGCCCGCCCTCGGTCTCGCCCTTCTCGGGGAAGGCGAAGATCAGGTCGATGTCCGAGGAGAGGTTGAGCTCGCCGGCGCCGAGCTTGCCCATGCCCAGCACCACCAGGCGCTGCTCGCTGCCGTCGCGACGCGGGGCGGGACGCCCCCAGCGCGGCGCGAAGTGCGCTTCCAGCCAGCCGAGCGCCCCCTCCAGGCAGGTCTCGGCGAGCCGCGACACGGTCGCCGCGGTCCCCCACATGTCGAGGCCCGGCGGGCGGGTCAGGTCGCGCCAGACGATGCCCAGCATGCGCGCGCGGCGAAAACGACGGATGGCGGCGTGCAGGGCCGCCTCGTCCTCGGCGGCCTCGAGCCGCTCGTCGAGCCACTGGCGCAGCGCCTCCGCCGAGGGGGGCTCCTCGAGCTCGCCGCTGGCGTCCAGATGCAGCAGCCACTCGGGGTTGCGCACCAGGGTCTCGGCGACGAAGGAGGAGATGGCGAGCACCCGGGCCAGCTGCCGGCGACGCGCGTCCGACAGCGACAGCCAGTCCTCCAGCGGGGAATCGTTGCCGGTCATCTCGGCCAGGTTCTCGGCCTCGCAGAGCGAGCTCGCCAGCCGGTCGCGGGTGTGAGCCAGGGAAGCTTTCAGCGGCTCGGGAATGTCATCCAGCGGCAGGAAGTCGTCGGGCAGGGCCATGGGCGTCTCGCATCCGGTTCTCGAATGCCTTCAGCATAAGCGAAGCCGGCCCCGCCCCATAACCCGGCCGGGCGCCTCAGGCGAGGAATTTCTGCCAGGCCAGCAGGCCCCAGGTCAGCCCGGCGAGGGTGAGCGCCAGCATCACCGCCGCCGAGCCGATGTCCTTGGCCCGGCCGGCGAGCTCGTGACGCTCGGGGCCGATGCGATCCACCGCGCACTCGATGGCGCTGTTGAGCAGCTCGACGATCAGCACCAGCAGGCAGCTGCCAGCCAGCAGGATCCACTCCACCGGGCCCTCGCCGATCCAGAGCGCCAGCGGCAGCAGCAGCAGGCAGGCCACGACCTCCTGGCGAAACGCCGCCTCGTGGCGAAAGGCCGCGGAGAGCCCCATCAGCGAGTAGCGCGTCGAGTGGATCAGGTGGCGCCAGCCGGTGTAGCCAGGCTTCATGTCGGTCGCTCCGGTGGACTCAGTGGGCATCGATCATCTCCTCCAGGTCGGCGGCCAGCGGGTCGAGCACCTGTCGCCAGTTGAGCCAGGGCGTGGTGGCGGTGCCGTTGACCAGCGCGCTGAACACCCCCCACTGCCCGGAACGGGTGCGGAAGTAGCCGCCCACGGCGCGCACCGCCACCGGCTGGTTGAGGGTGCCGGTCTTGAGCATGACGTGGTGCTGGAAGGTCGCCGAGCCGCGCCGCATGAAGCGCATCACGCCGTTGCCCGGCGACTGCAGGGCGGCGACGAAGCTTGGGAACAGCGCCGGGCGATGATACATGCGCTCCAGCAGGGCATTCACCCCGACGGCCGAGGTGCGGTTCTCGGGGGTCAGGCCGCTGCCGCTGCGCAGGGTGACGGGGCCGTGGCCGGGGGTCTCGGCCGCGAAGGCCTCCAGCGCCGCCCCGCCCTGCTCCAGGCTGGCCCGCGGCGCCTCGACCAGGTTCAGGGCCAGCACGTCGGCCATGAAGTTGTTGGAGTAGTTGAGGGTGCGCAGCAGCAGCTCCTGCAGCGGCTCGCCCTCCACGGCGGCGAGCTCCCGGGCCGACTCGGGCGGTTCGGTGACCGCCACCGTGGCCCCCTCGCGCACCGTGATGCCTGCCTGCTCGAGCATCGCCAGCAGGGTGTCGGCACTCTGCCGCGCCGGGTCGGAACTCGCCCGGTAAACCCGTCTCGGCCGGGCGTTGGTGGAGATCTGACCGCGCAGCACCATGACGTCACCGCTGTCGCGCAGCACCCGCTCGGCATTGAGCTCGGTGCCGCTGTCATCCGGTTTCGTCTCGACACGGTTGTCGATGCCGACGATCGGCGCCTGGCTGTCGCAGCTGTTGATGCGCGCCGGCTCACCGGCGGACGCGGCGGGCGCCACGGCAACGCACCAGCTGCCGAAGTTGACCCCCGCCGAGGAGAGCAGCGCGCTGTAGGCGTTGGCCACCCGGGAGTGCGCCTGACAGCGATCGGTGGTCAGGCACTCGACCGGCCCGTAGCGCCACTGGCTGATCACCAGCCGACCGTCGACGCGTCGCACCCCGGCCTGATGCAGGCGCTGCACCAGGCGCCACAGGTCCTCACTGGTCAGGGCGGGATCGCCGCCACCATCGAAGACCAGGTCGCCCGACAGCACGCCCTCGGCGTCGGGCTCGACCGTGCTCACCAGGCGGCTGGTGAAGCGGTGCTGGGGGCCCCAGCGATCCAGCGCCGCCGCCGCCACATAGACCTTGGAGACCGAGGCCGGCGAGAGCTGACGCTCGGGGTCGATGCTCCCCAGGCGCTCGCCGCTGCCGAGCAGCCGCGCCTCGGCGCCGACCTGAAAGCCCTTATCGGTGAGCTCGGCGAGGCGGGAGAAACCGCTCGCCTCGGCTAAAAGGGGCAGCAGCGCCAGCAGCGCGCAGTAGAGCGGTCGACGGAACATGGGGCCTCCAGGCATCACCGAAGGCCCAAGCTTAATGGGACGCGACGGAAGAGAACACCTGAATCACCACCACGCCGCCAACGATCATCGCCAGGCCCAGCAGCGCCGGCAGGTCCGGCTTCTCGCCGTAGACCAGGATGCCCACCAGGGTCACCAGCACGATGCCGAGCCCCGCCCAGAAGGCGTAGGTGATGCCCACCGGCAGGGTCTTCAGCACCAGGGCGAGCAGGTAGAAGGCCAGCCCATAGCCGGCCACCACCACCACACTGGGCCACAGCCGAGTGAAGCCGGCCGAGGACTTCAGCGCGCTGGTGGCAACCACCTCGGCGATGATGGCGAGCGCCAGAAAGAGATAGGTCATACGGCCTCCTGCCGCGCCAGCCGGCGGCGCATCACGCGATCGAACGCCGTGTTGAAGAACAGCGCGTAGACCAGGAAGAACAGCATGAAGCCGAGATCCAGCCAGAAGGCCTCGACCAGGCCGATCTCGAGCCACCAGGCCACCACCGGCAGGGTGGCGATCAGCAGGCCCAGCTCGAAGCCCAGCGCCTGGGCAATGCGCTGGGCCAGGCTGCGCCGCCGGGTCGGCACCCAGATATCGAACAGCCGGTTCCAGACCAGGTTCCAGAGCATCGCGGCGCTGGCGAGCCCCACCGCCAGCACGCTGATGGCCCCGGCGTCGTGGCCGCTGAGCACGCTGCTCAACGGAATCACGATGGCCAGGCCAATCGCCTCGAACAGCACCATGTGGGTCACGCGCTCTTTCCAGGAACGCATCATGCACCTCCTCACCCGTGAACGGCCGAGGCCGGAGCCTCGACGATGGCCCTCATTCTCGCCATCATGGCGATGGATGCGAGTTGGAAACCATCAGAAAAATAGATAGGTCACGCCCATGCGCTGGAGCCTCGATCAGCTGGAGATCCTCATCGTCTGCGCCGAGCGAGGCTCCTTCTCCTCGGCCGCACGCCACCTGGGTCGCGCCCAGTCGGCGGTCAGCACCGCCATCGCCCACCTGGAGGCCGACCTCGACTGCCCGCTGTTCGACCGCAGCGCCCGGCTCCCGCGCCTGACCCAGGCCGGCGAGGCCCTGCTCCACGAGGCCCGGGCGGTGATCCGCCAGTGCCAGCGGCTGGATGCCCGGGCCCGGGCCATCGCCCAGGGCGAGGAGGCCCGGCTGGTGCTGGCCATCGACGAGGCCCTGGTGGAGATGCCGCCGGTGGACGAGACCCTGGAGGCGCTGGCGCGCCACTACCCCGCCCTGCAGCTGACCCTGCTCTACGGCGCCCAGGGCGACATCGCCGGCTGGGTGGAGGATCGCACCGCCGATCTCGGCATCCTGCTGCGCCAGCAGGGCCAGGGCCCGGTGCTGGAGGGCATCCGCATTGCCCACCTGCAGCAGGCGCTGGTGGTCGCCCGCCACCATCCGCTGGCCGCGCTCTCCTCGCCGACCGTCGGCGACCTCGCCGCCCATCGCCAGCTGCTGATCGCATCAAGGGGCGAGGACGACCGCCGGGCGCCGCTCGCGGCGCAGTTCTGGCGGCTCAACAGCTTCTACTCCATGGCCGAGCTCGCCACCCGGGGGCTCGGCTGGGCGCTGGTGCCGCGCCATATCGCCCGCTACCCGCCCTTTCGCGACGACCTGGTGGAGCTCACCGGCGAGGGGCTCGGCATGGCGCCGGTCATCGAGGTGGAGACGGTCTCGCGGCGCGACGCCGACCGGGGCCCCATCGCCCGCTGGCTGCGTCATACCCTCGGCGAGCGCTTCCGCGACCGCCGGGGGCGCTGACGCCGTCAGCCGACGGGCACCAGCCCGGGGGCATGGGGCAGCTCGACCACCAGTCGCCACAGCGCCTGGCCGCTGGCGTGGTACTTCTGCTCGAAGGGCGTCAGGTAGTCGGGCCCCGGCGCGAAGGGCTCGGTCGCGGCCGCCACCCCGGTGGCCTGGGTCACCGCCAGGGCGAACTCCTCGACATAGATCCGCCAGTTGGAGCGCAGCTCCAGCCGCCCGCCCAGCGCCAGGATCGCCGGCAGCACCGGGTGGCCCTGCCAGCGCATCTTGAGGTGCGCGGCCTTGGGATAGGGATTGGGGTAGAGCAGGTAGTGGCGCTGCGGGCGCCAGTCGGCGTCCAGCGCCAGGCGCCAGAAGTCCACCAGGTCGGCGCGCACCAGCAGGGCGTTGTCCGGCAGCCGGCCGTGGTCCCGGGAGAGGCGATCGGCGCTGCGATCCACGCCGAGCACCGAGCAGTCGGGGAAGCGCTCGGCCAGCCGGCGGGTCGAGAGCCCCACCCCGCAGCCCGCGTCGAGGATCAGCGGCGCCGTGCCGCGCCGCTCGCGCCAGTCGCTGGCCTCGGCGAAGGCCTCGCGAGTATGCGCGGCGAACGGCTTGCGCAGGGGGTGCGTCAGGGCACGGGCCACGCGGCGCGGCAGGTCCTCATGGGGGCCGGTCTGGCGGCTGGTAATGGAGCGCGAACGGGCAGTCATGGCAGCGGGCTCGGGGGCGAAAAGGGCGGAGTATTCTACCAGCCGCGTGCGACAGATCCAGGCGCGATCGCCCCGGGTGCAGGGGCGCCAGCATGACGCCACCGCGGGCCGGGTGCTATCATCGACGGTCTGACATTGCAGCCACGACATCAACCGCACAACGAGGAACCCGGCTTGCCACACTTACCGGTGATCGTCGGCATGGGCGGCGTGAATCCCGCCGGCCGAACCTCGGGCCACCAGGCATTTCGCCGTACCGTGCTCGATGCCCTGCCCGACGACGTTCAGGCCCGTACCCTGCTCGGCCTCGCGGCCATGATGCGCCTGGCCGACGGCCAGGCCGATGGCGCCTGGCATGATGCCGAGGGCCGCTCCCTGGATGCCGCCGGGATCGTCGAGCAGACCCGTCAGCAGGTGCTCGACCATACCCTGATCCGGCGCATCGAGGATGCCCGCTTCAACGAAGAGGGCCTGCCGGCCAACCGCAAGGCGAGCCTCGCCCTCGACGCGCCGCTGACCTTCCGCATCCGCCGCCGACAGCTGCCCGACGCCCTGCCGGCCACCTGGCAGGTGCGCGAGCTCGACCGCCAGAACCTGGAAGTCACCGTGCCCGCCGGCAGCATGGACGTGATGCTGCCCGAGACGCGCCAGGCCCAGGTGCGCGCCGCCGGCCAGCTGCCGACCGGCTTCGAGCCCAGCCGCCTCTATCGCAGCGTGCACCATCCCCGCGGCCTGGCGATGACGATCTTCGCCGCCAGCGACTGCCTGGGCGACAGCGGTCTGGAGTGGGACGACCTGCGCGACCGCCTGGACCCCGACCAGATCGCCGTCTATGCCGGCAACTCCATCGGCCAGCTCGACGATGAGGGCTGGGGCGGCCTGCTCAAGAGCTTCAGCTCCGGCAAGCGCGCCACCTCCAAGCAGATGCCGCTGGGCTATGGCCAGATGCCCGCCGATTTCCTCAATGCCTATGTGCTGGGCAGCGTGGGCGGCACCGGCGCGGCGCTGGGCGCCTGCGCCAGCTTCCTCTACAACCTGCGCCTGGGCGTGGACGACATCCGTGCCGGCCGGCGGCGGGTGGTGATGGTCGGCACCGCCGACGCCCCGATCACCCCCGAGGTCATCGAGGGCTTTCGCAGCATGGGGGCGCTGGCCGACGACGACGGCCTCAAGGCCCTGGATGCCCTCGAGCTGCTCACCGATGCGGACTACCAGCGCGCCTGCCGCCCCTTCGCCCGCAACTGCGGCTTCACCATGGGCGAGTCCAGCCAGTTCGTGATGCTGATGGACGATGACCTGGCCCTGGAGACCGGCGCCAACATCCTCGGCAGCGTGCCGGCGGTGTTCGTCAACGCCGACGGCTGGAAGCGCTCGATCTCGGCGCCGGGCATCGGCAACTACATCTCGCTGGCCAAGTCGGCCGCGCTGGTGCGCGACATGCTCGGCGAGACCGCCCTGCGCGAGCGCACCTTCCTCCACGCCCACGGCACCAGCACCCCCAAGAACCGCACCACCGAGTCCCACGTCTTCGACCGGGTGGCCCGCGCCCACGGCATCAACGACTGGCCGGTGGTGGCGGTGAAGGCCTTCGTCGGTCACTCCCAGGGCAGCGCCGCCGGCGACCAGCTGACCAGCGCGCTGGGCAGCTTCGCCCATGACCTGCTGCCCGGCATCTTCACCCTGGACGCCGTGGCCGACGACGTGCATGCCGAGCACCTGCGGCTGTTCCGCGACCCGCTGCCCTTCACCGCGGACGCCGCCTTCATCAACGCCAAGGGCTTCGGCGGCAACAATGCCACCGGCGTGGTGCTCTCCCCCGCAGTCACCGAGCGGCTGCTGACAAAACGCCACGGCGAGGCCGCGATGAGCGACTGGCGGGCGCGCCGCGAGGCCACCCGCGAGGTCGCCGCGGCCTATCATCAGGCCGCCGACCGAGGCCACTTCCAGGCCCGCTATCGCTTCGGCGAGGGCGTCCTGGAGGGCCCGGAGCTCGAGGTCGGAAGGGACCGGATCCACATCCCCGGCTATGCCCAACCGGTCTCGCTGGCCGTCGACAACCCTTTCGGACGCCTGGAGGACGAGGGCGACTCATGAACACCGCCATCTACCCGGGGACCTTCGACCCCATCACCAACGGCCATCTCGACCTGATCGAGCGCGCCTCGCGGCTCTTCGACAAGGTGGTGGTGGCCATCGCCACCAGCCCCGGCAAGGGGCCGGCGCTGGATATCGACACCCGCATCGGCCTGGCCCGGGAGGTCGTCGCCGGGCTCGACAACGTCGAGGTGGTGGGTTTCTCGGGACTGATGACCGAGTTCATGAAGCAGCAGCAGGCCCGCGTGCTGCTGCGCGGCCTGCGCGCGGTCTCCGACTTCGAGTACGAGCTGCAGCTGGCCAACATGAACCGCGCCCAGATGCCGGAGCTCGAGACGGTGTTCCTGACGCCGGAGGTCGAGAACTCCTACATCTCCTCCACGCTGGTGCGCGAGATCGCCCGCCTCGGCGGCGACGTCTCCAAGCACGTGCACCCCAGGGTCGCCGAGACGCTAAACAGCCATTACAATACCTGACTCTGACGCTCGGGATTATCCCCGAGCTCGCTTGCCGGCCAGCGACTTCCGTGAGGTACCCCATGGCCCTGATGATCACCGACGAGTGCATCAACTGCGACGTCTGCGAACCCGAATGCCCCAACGGCGCCATCTCGCCGGGGGAAGAGATCTACATCATCGACCCGAACCTGTGCACCGAATGCGTCGGCCACTACGACGAGCCGCAGTGCCAGCAGGTCTGCCCGGTGGACTGCATCCCGCTCGATCCGGAGCGCGCGGAGAGCCGCGACGAGCTGATGGAGAAGTACCACCGCATCACCGCCGCCTGACGCAGCCGGCGGGGCTGCCCGAGTCGGTGCACCCCGCCGGCCCTCCCTGCACCAGCAAGCGCCCTCGCCCGGCCTCTCGCCATCGACCCCACGTCGATGGGCGTTGCGTGACAATCCCCGCCTCTCATGCCTGTGCACCCTCGTGGACACCTGCGCCCCTCGCGCCCGTCACTGGAATCTCCGTTGGCATTCATCTCCTCTAAAACAATAAACTCTTCATCAATAAAGACTGCATCACCGACGATCTCCCGACATGCGCGATTCACCGTCAACTTTCTTATTCATTATTATCCACTTAGCGACTTAACCCTTTAACTTCTTGCGCTAACGCGTCGTGACTTTAATGGCAACTCGATATTCTCAATATCCGGGAACGCCAAGATAATAACTTCACCAACCACCCCGCCAGGCCAAGTTTTCGCTGATCGCCTACTTTAGTGCGTTCACTCCCGGCGCTATAACGTTCGCCCGCTCATGTCCATGCGCCACGTCATGACGAAGACTGAGTCCACCACCCCGCGCCACGCCCTTTAGCAGCCCTCCACCGGCCCACAGGGCGCGCCTCAGGCCGCTTTCCGGGGATCGCCGCGAGGCCGTCTCGCAGGGCGACAAGAGCGCCTCCCCGGCATCCGCCGAGTTTTATTGACACATATCAAACGACAAATCAAAACCACTGAGCGAACAACTTCCTTCCTGTCCAACAAGATTTCCCGAGTGCTACGCTTAAACCCGTTAACCGCACTCGACCGGCATCGTAGCGAAGGATTCTTCACGGCTCGCGCACGACACCCCTGACATTCCCGTGCACTCCTGAAGATCACGCTTAATAAATAAGCACAGCCAGTATTAGCCGGAATCCATTAATCACGGTCTTGACGTCGCGGTTACCAATCACGTCCACCCGGCAACGCAGACGACGCGCAGGGCATGCCCGTCGTACACACACCGACGCCGATCGGGTCGATCGACAGGCGGCGGCTGTTGATGAGGAGAGAACCATGGGAATGTGGAAGCTGAGGCGTCGCGATTTCCTGAAGGGGCTGGGGCTGACGAGCACCGGCGCCCTGCTCAGCGGCAATGTCTGGGCACTGAATCGCCTGGAACCGATCGGTGACACCCTGGCCAGCGAGTACCCCTACCGCAGCTGGGAAGACCTGTATCGCAACGAATGGGCCTGGGACAGCGTGGGCCACGCCGCCCACTGCATCAACTGCATGGGCAACTGCGCCTGGGACGTCTACGTGAAGGACGGCATTGTCATTCGCGAAGAGCAGATCGCCAAGTACCCGCAGGTCAATTCCAAGGTGCCCGACGCCAACCCGCGGGGCTGTCAGAAGGGCGCCATCCACTCCACCGCCATGTACGAGGCCGATCGCCTGCGCTACCCGCTCAAGCGCGCCGGCGAGCGCGGCGAGGGCAAGTGGCAGCGCATCTCCTGGGATCAGGCCACCGAGGAAGTCGCCGACAAGATCATCGACATCTTCGAGAAGTACGGTCCCGGCAAGCTCAAGACCCACCAGGGCTCGGGCAACCAGACCATGGTGCGCCAGTCGGCGCCCAACCGCTTCGCCTCGCTGGTCGGCGGCATCCAGCTCGACGGCTTCACCGTGGTGGGCGATCTCAACACCGGCGCCCATCTGGCCTATGGCAATCCGCTGGAGAGCTTCACCTCCGACGCCTGGTTCGACGCCGACTACATCATGCTCGGCATGATCAACCCCAACGCCACCCGGATCCCCGATGCCCACTACATCTGGGAGGCCAAGTACAACGGCGCGCGCATCACCAGCACCGCGCCGGACTATAACCCCAGCTCCATCCATACCGACCTGTGGATGCCCATCAAGCAGGGCTCCGATCCGTTCCTGGCGATGTCGTTCGTCAACGTGATCATCGAGGAGCGGCTCTTCAAGCCCGCCTTCATGAAGGAGCAGACCGACCTGCCAATGCTGGTCCGCCAGGACAACGGCAAGCTGCTGCGCGAGGCGGACCTGGTAGAGGGCGGCTCCGACGAGGTCTTCTACCACTGGGACCTGACCCGCGGCGAGGCGGTGAAGGCCAAGGGCTCGATGGGCGACGACGACAAGACCCTCAAGCTCGGCGACGTCGACCCGGCGCTGGAGGGCGAGTTCGAGGTCGAGGGCATCGCCGTCACCACGGTGTTCGAGCAGGTCAAGCAGGAGGCGGCCAAGTACCCCCCCGAGAGCACCTTCGAATACACCAACATCCATCCGGACGTCGTGCGTCAGGAGGCGCGCTACCTGGCCGCCGCCCGCAAGGCGATCGTGATGCTCGGCTACATCACCTCGAGCTACTCCAACTGCCTCTACATCGGCTGGGGCTACGCCCTGGCGCTGGCGCTGACCGGCCACGGCGGCCGCACCGGCGGGCTGGACACCTCCTGGGTGGTGTGGAACCACCCGAAGTGGACCGAGCTTGCCACCTTCGACGGCAAGAAGTCGGCCCGCTACGAGCCGGGCGGCCTGGGTGAGGTGCTGCGCGGCGGCATGATGGACGGCATCCGCCGGCACTTCGACAACGAGAAGCTCAAGGCGCGCACCGGCTTCGACGTCGACGAGATGGAAGCCATGATGCAGGAGTCCATCGACGAGGGCTGGATGCCCTACTATGGCGAGATCAAGGGCATGATCTCGATCGCCGACAACACCTTCCGGCGCAACAAGATCGCCGAGACCTATCGCGAGGAGCACCTGCGCCAGGCCAGCGAGCTCTACGTCAACATCAACGTGCGCATGGACTCCACCGCCGAGTGGGCCGACTACGTGCTGCCGGCGGCCAGCCACTACGAGGCCTGGGACCTGCGCACCCAGGGCTACCACCGCTTCTGCAACGTCTTCACCCAGTCGGTACCGCCGGTGGGCGAGTGCAAGCCCGACTGGGACATCATGACGCTGCTGACCCAGAAGATTCAGGAGCGCGCCATCGCCCGGGGCATCGGCCCGATCCAGGATGGCGAAGTGACCCGCGACCTGCACACCATTCACGATGACTTCACCCGCAACGGCGAGCTCAACACCGATTACGACGTCTTCCGCTACATCGTCGAGAACTCGCCGGAGTTCGACGGCGTGAGCGTGGAGGAGGCGTCCGAGCGCGGCTTCATCGTGATGAACGAGCAGGCCGGCCTGAACCAGCCGCTGGAGAAGGATCAGCCCTACAACCCCTTCACCGCCCAGACCGACGGCAAGCAGCCCTACGAGACCCTCACCGGGCGCATCACCTTCTACTGCGACCATCCGCGGTTCGTGAAGCTGAAGTCCACGGTTCCCACGGCGCGGCTCTATGCCGGCCCCGAGGCGTCGAACTACCCGCTGCACTTCTACTCTCCCCACGCCCGCTGGGGGATTCACTCCAACTGGCGCAGCAACAAGTACCTGCTGCGGCTGCAGCGCGGCGAGCCCAACATCTACATCAATCCAAAGCTGGCGGCAGAGCGCGGCATCAAGGACGGCGACCGGGTCAAGCTGTTCAACGCCAACGGCGAGTTCTTCGCCCAGGCCAAGTTCTACCCGAGCATTCCGGCCGACTCGATCATGATGGAGCACGGCTGGGAGCCGCATCAGTACATCCATCGCAAGCCGATGAACAACTCCCACGCCACCCTGCTGCAGCCGCTGGAGCTGGTCGGCGGCTGGGGCCACCTCCAGTTCATCTACGCCAAGTGGAACGCCAACCAGGTCATCCACGAGAGCAGCTACGACATCGCGCTGGCCACCGCCGACGAAATCGCTGACCCGCGGGCCGTTTAAGAGGAGATTGCCATGGCTGTCAAACGCCAACTCAGCATGGTGCTGGATCTGAACAAGTGCATCGGCTGCCAGACCTGCACCGCGGCCTGCAAGCTGATGTGGACCAACCGCAACGGGCGCGAGTTCATGTACTGGAACAACGTGGAGACCCAGCCGGGGCTCGGGTATCCGCGCGATTACGAGAACATGGGCGGCGGCTTCGACGCCGACGGCGCGCTGCGCCTGGGCCGCCAGCCGAGCCAGGAGGACTACGGCATCCCGTGGGAGTACAACTACGAGGAGGCGCTGATGACCGGCACCGACCCGTGGCTGCGCCCCCACGTGAAGCCCACCTGGGGCGCTAACTGGGACGAGGACCAGGGCGAGGGCGACTACCCCAACAGCTACTACTTCTACCTGCCGCGGCTGTGCAACCACTGCGCCAACCCCGGCTGCCTGGCGGCCTGCACGCGCAACGCCATCTACAAGCGCCAGGAAGACGGCATCGTGCTGGTCGACCAGGAGCGCTGCCGAGGCTACCGCTACTGCGTCAACGCCTGCCCCTACAAGAAGGTCTACTTCAACGAGCAGATCTCCAAGTCGGAGAAGTGCATCTTCTGCTACCCGCGCATCGAGAAGGGGCTGGCCACCGCCTGCGCCCAGCAGTGCGTCGGCCGCATCCGCTGGATCGGCTATCGCGACGACGAGGAAGGCCCGATCCACCAGCTGGTGGAGAAGTACCAGGTGGCGCTGCCGCTGCACCCCGAGTGGGGCACTCAGCCCAACGTCTTCTACGTGCCGCCGCTGTCGCCCTCCAGGTACGCCTCCGACGGTCGGGAGCTGGACGAGCCGCGCATCCCGCTGGCCTACCTCGAGAGCCTGTTCGGGCCGCGCGTGGGCGAGGTGCTCGACACCCTGCAGGCCGAGCGCCAGGCCAAGGCCGAGGGCCGCGAGAGTGAGCTGATGGACCTGCTGATCGGCTACAACCACGCCGAGATGTTCAAGCTCAGCTGAGCCGGGAGAGACGATCATGACCGCAGCACACGCCCCCCCGATGCCCGCCGTCGCCCGCGCCGAGGCGCGGGGCGCCGTCTACCGCCTGGCCGCCGCGGCACTGGGCTACCCCTTGGCCGAGACCCAGCAGGCCTTCGCCGACGGCCGCTTCCATCAAAGCCTCGACGATGCCTGGCAGCTGCTTTCCGGCGAGCCCTGGCCGCGGCTGACGCCGAGCGCCAGCCTCACCGACCTGGAGGTGGGCTACATGGCCACCTTCGTCCACGGCGACAAGGGCAAGCCCCGGGTGCCACTGGTGGCCAACGCCTACCCCGACCTGCTCGCCGGGCTCTCGCCCGGCAGCTACCTGCTCAACGTCCAGGCCTTCTATCGCCACTTCGGCCTGACCGCGGCGCTGGGCGACGAGGGACTTGCCGACGAGCCGGACCACCTGGTGGCGATGCTCGAGTTCTGCGCCCTGCTCTGCCACCTTGAGCGCCGGGCCCTGGCGGGCGACGCCGACGTCGCCCCCTATCGCCGGGCCCAGCGGGACTTCCTGACCCGCTGCCTCGGCCCGCTGCTGCATGCCGTGCGTGACAGCTACGCCCGGCAGCGCGACCTGGGGCTGGACGCCACCCTGGAGCACCTGATCAAGACCCTGCCGGACTGGGCCGACCGGCAGTGCCGCGCGCTGGAGGCCGAGGTCGGGCCCTGCCCGGACCCGGCCAGCAGCAAGGCGACCCCCGACACCGCAAGCCAGCCCCTCTGGGACTGAACGTGATCCGACCAACGAGGAACCACGTCATGACACTGCGTCACCTGCTCTACGGCACCGCCGCCCTGGCGATGGCACTCACCACCGCCAGCGGCGCCTTTGCCGCTCATCCCGAGCTCAACCCCAACGTCACCGAGATTCAGCCCGGAGACACCGTCAAGGCGTCCCGGCTGCCCGCGGACATCTACCTGCGCATCCAGAACGATCCCGACGACCTGATCTGGGATCGCCTGCCGATGTACCGCACCACCCTGCTGGCCGCCCCGCCGGTGCATGAGTCGGTCCAGCTGCGCTTCGACGACGGCGCCACCCGCGCCAAGCACCTCTACTTCCAGGTCGCCCGCTCCAGCGAGCGCTTCTACATCCGCCTGCACTGGAAGGACGACAGCGAGAATCGCGCCACCACGGTGGACGACTTCCGCGACGGCGTGGCCGTGCAGTACGCCCTGGGCGACGTCGATACCTCCTACATGATGGGCTCCGGGCCGGACGCGCCCGTCAACATCTGGTACTGGCGCGCCGATCACGAGCAGACCATCGAGAACCTCGCCGCCGGCGGCTACGGCAGCACCACCCGGCTGCCCGAGCAGAGCGTCGCCGGCGCCAGCGACTACATCCAGGAGGCAATCCCCCAGAACAGCGAGTGGCACGTGGTGATGTCGCGCCCGCTGGCGGCCGAGGGCGAGCATCAGGTGAGCTTCGAGCGCGACCAGGTGCCGATGGCCTTCGCCCTGTGGGAGGGCAGCGACAACGAGCGCGACGGCGACAAGCGCGTCACCCACACCTGGATCCTGCTGGACCCCGGTGCCAACGACACCTAACGCCGAGGAGGCATCACGATGTCGGTATCCCACTTTCCCCCCCGCGACCCCGGCCCCGCCCGCGACCCGCTGGCGCTGGCCCCCGAGGACTGCGGTCGCGGCCACGCCTGCCAGTTCTGCCCCCAGGAGGAGACCTGTCGCCTCGAGAAGGGCCATCACGAGAAGCGGCTGATAGAGTCGCGCCTGGCCCAGATCGGCCAGATCATCATGGTGATGGCCAACAAGGGCGGCGTCGGCAAGAGCACCGTCTCGGCCAACCTGGCCGCGGGGCTCGCCGCGCGGGGTTATCGCGTGGGGGTGGCCGATGCCGACATCCACGGTCCCAACCAGAGCCGCTTCTTCGGCTTCGTCGGCCAGCGCGTGCGCCTCGGCGGAAACGGCCTGACGCCCTGCGCCTTCGAGGACGATGGCATCGCGCATCCGCTACGGATCGGCTCGCTGGCCTTCATGATGGAGCGCGACGACACCCCCATCGTGTGGCGCGACGCCTACAAGCACGACTTCATGCACCACCTGATCGGCTCCTTCGACTGGGGGCCGCTGGATTTCCTGGTGATCGACATGCCGCCGGGCACCGGCAACGAGCTGATCACCCTGGCCGACCTGCTCGAGGGTCACGACGTGGCCGCGCTGCTCGCCACCACGCCCCAGGAAGTGGCGCTGATGGACAGCCTCAAGGCGGTGCGCTTCTGCCAGGAGCGCCAGCTGCCGCTGCTCGGGGTGGTGGAGAACATGGCCGGCGTCACCTGCCCCCACTGCGGCGGCGAGTTCCACCTCTTCCCGCGGGCCCACCTGGCCGAGGCGCTGGCCGAGGTCGAGGTCGACTCCCTGGCGCAGATCCCGCTCTCGCCGGCGCTGGCCAGCGGTTCCGACCGCGGCCAGCCGATCGTGCTGGCCGCCCCCGAGGGCCCCGAGGCGCGCGCCTTCGCCCCGGTGGTGGAGGCCTGCGTGGCCCACGCCCGCCAGGGCTTCGCCGAGGCCGCGGCGCACTCGCTGCAGGCGCTGGCCAGCGAGGCCAGCGATGGGCTGGAGGCCGCCCTAGCAAGCGTCCCGCCGGAGCAGCGCGACGCCCTGCGCGACGAGTTGCAGGATCAGCTCGCCGGCCTGCTCGGCGACGCGCCCCGGCCTCCCGCTCCCGACGACACCATCCGCTAGGAGCCTGTCGGACTTGACCAATCGTCGCGAGAGGGACGGATTTCGAGACAAGTTTATCGATCTGATGAGGCGAATAGCCCGCTATTTAACGAATCAGATCGAGTGAAGTTGGCCGAAAGACCGGTTCTCGCAGTAGATCAGCGTTAACTCCGACAGGCTCCTAGTCCACCGCCTTCGCTTGCCGCTTTTTCAGGACGCCACGCCATGACCCAGACTCGCCCTGCCGTCACCCCCCAGGCCGATCGCCGCCGCTTCTTCCGCCAGCTGCTCGACGGGGGCAAGCCCAACACGCCTCAGCGCGCCTCCTGGCGCCGCGTCCCCGAGGTGGGCGCCGGCGACGGCGACGTGCTGTGGTCGGGCCTGGCCGTCGACGGCGAGGTGTTCGTGGTCGGCGACGAGGGCATGGTGCTGCACTTCGACGGCCATACCGAGGGCCAGGCGTGGACGCACATGACCTCGCCCACGCGGCTGCCCCTGCACGGCCTCTGGGGCCCCTCGCGGGACAACCTCATCGCCGTGGGTTGGATGGGCACCGTGCTGCACTTCGACGGCAGCGCCTGGCAGTCGGTGCGCGGCGGCGTGGTCGACGAGGCCAGCGGCCGCTTCGCGCCCTGCCTCGAGAACACCCCGCTGTTCGCCATCGACGGCAACGCCCGCGGCGAGGCCTGGGCGGTGGGCGACGACGGGGTGATCCTGCACTTCGACGGCGCATGCTGGCAGGCGGAAGAGAGCCCCACCCAGGTCAACCTGCGCGCCGTCGCCTGCGCGCCGAACGGCCAGGTCTATGCCGCCGGCGGCGAGGGCACGGTACTGCGCCGCGACGGCGACGGCCGCTGGACGCGGCTTCCCTGCCAGCTGGGCTCGGGCTTCCACGCCCTGCTGGCGGTCGGCGACGACGAGCTGCTGCTCGGCGGCGGTCGCTACTTCGTCGATCAGGGCGGCTTTCGCGGCGAGCTGGTCCGCTACCGCGACGGCGATTTCCAGGCGCTGACCTTCAGCACGCCGCTGCCGCGCCTGCGGGCGCTGAAGGCCTACAAGGACGGGACGCTGATCGTCGGCGACCAGGGGCATCTCTACTACCTGCAGGACCTGCGCCTCGACCGCCTGGAGAGCAACAGCCTCCACGACCTGATGGACATCGTGCCCCTGCCCACCGGCGAGGCCCTGGCGGTGGGCGATTTCGGCACCATCATGACCGCCGCCCCCGACTTCACCGAGGCCCTGGCGCCGCCGCCCGCGGCGGTGCGCCCCACGGCGTGGGAGGCCATGGCCTCGCCCACCGACCGTCAGCTGTGGGGCCTGTGGGAGGCACCCGACGGCAGCTGCTACGCTTGCGGCGAGGCCGGCACCGTGCTGCGCCTGACGAACGAGACCTGGGAGATCCTGCCGGCGCCCAGTGAACTGGCCGTGCACTGCGTCTGGGACGCCGGCCACGGCGGGCTGTTCGCCGCCGGCCAGCTGGGCCGCATCTACCGCTTCGACGGCGAACGCTGGCAGCTGCATTTCGACCTGCACCTGGACCTGACGATCCTCGCGATGTGGGGCACCGGCCCCGACTCGATCTATGCGGTGGGCGACGAGGGCCTGGTACTGCACTTCGACGGCCTGGGCTGGCGGCGCATGCCGAGCGGCACCTCTTCGGCCCTCTACGGGCTCTGGGGCCTGGACGACCAGCACCTGCTGGCCGTGGGAGACTTCGGCCTGGTGCTGCGCTACAACGGCCGCGAGTGGGCCGAGTTCAAGGTCGGCACCGAGAGCTTCCTCTACGGCGTATGGGGTCAGGCCCTGGACGACATCTACGCCGTGGGGCTCTCCGGCGCCCTGGCCCACTTCAACGGCCAGCGCTGGCAGATCGAGCCGACGCGGCTGCGCGACGACCTGCTGAGCATCGCTGGCTCGCCGGCCGCCGGGATCAGCGCCGTAGGCACCCGCGGGCGCGCCCTGCGCCTGACGGAGGGCCAGTGGCTGAGCGAGGAGACCGGCACCGAGGCCGGACTGCGTGCGGTGTGCGCCACCCGCGGCGGCGCCACCTACGCGGTGGGGGATCGCGGCACCATCATGCTCCGCCGGCCGGAGGCCTGAGCCTCGCCGGCGGATGACGCGGGCCCCGGGCGCTTGTTCTAGCGCTCGTTGGCGCGCCGGCTCACGCTGCAGCCCAGGCAGCGCCGAAAGGTCGCCTCGGCCGGGGTACGAATCAGCGTCGTCGCCGCCTCATCCACGTTTCCCCCCAAGGCCGTGAAGGGCAGCGAAACAAGGAACACGCCCGTCCCGGCCACCGTTGCCACCGCCAGCAGCGGACGGGCGATGAGCGCATCGGCCACCATGGCCCCGCCGCTGGGGCCAGCCCTGTCCTCGTAGTCGTCCAGAGCCACGGCCGACAGGCTGGCCGCCATCAACACCAGTGCCAGCGCCATATGCCCCAGCATCTTGCCCGCTCGTTTCATCGCTATGCTCCCTGCCTCTGGATTGCCATGCGGCCTTTCGGTGCTGAGCGCGCCGCATGGACTTAATTCTAGTTAATATATAGAATCACCAAGGTTACACTTTTCCACATAACCTTACACAAGGGTAGTCGCCTTTCGCGCACCGCCCATCATCTGCAGGGAGCGCATGATGAAACGTCTTATCACCACCGCCATCCTCACCGGCCTGGTCGCCTCGCCCGTCTTTGCCCAGAGCTACCAGCACACCCCGAATGAGGGACCTTATCTGGGCGTCGGGCTGGGACACGCCTCACTCGACAACGATACGTTGGATTTTCTGGACGATGTCGGGTTCAGCACTGACGATAGCGACACCGGCTACAAGCTGTTCGGCGGCTACCAGTTCAACCCCAACTTTGCTGTTGAAGCGGGTTATGTCGACTTCGGCGAGTACACTGCCAGTGGCGCAGAAGCCGGTGACAGCGCCAAACTGAAACTGGGCGTTGACGGTTTCACTGCCGCACTGGTCGGCAAGCTACCGATTGAGAACGGTTTCAGCGTACACGGCAAGCTGGGCATGATCGCTTGGGACGGCGACCTGAATTTCAATGCAAATATTGGCGGGCAGTCCTATCGAGCAACAGGTGGCGAAGACGGCACCGACCCCTTCTATGGCATCGGCGCTGAATACGTCGTCGACCAGGTGATGCTGCGCGCCGAGGTTGAGCGCTATGACATTAGCGACAGCGGCGAGGATTTCGAGATCGATCTGATTTCCGCCAGCATCGGCTACCGCTTCTGATCGCGACCCGAGCATCGTGACGGCCCCGCCACTCGGCGGGGCCGTTGCGTTATGGGGCGGGAAACGACACCCTCCCTCGTTTCACCATCAGAGGACCCGCCGTGACGTCGACCAAGACCGCTGGGACGCCGACGCGCATCTGGGCGCTGGCCTGGCCGATCATCCTCTCCAACATCACCGTGCCGCTGCTCGGGCTCGTCGATACCGCCGTGGTCGGCCACCTGCCCGACTCGCGCTATCTCGCCGGGGTTACCCTCGGCGCCACGCTGTTCAGCTTCCTCTACTGGGGCTTCGGCTTCCTGCGCATGGGCACCACCGGCCTCACCTCCCAGGCGGTGGGACGCGAGGCCGATGGTGAGGTGCGCAACCTGCTCGGCCAGTCGCTGCTGCTCGCGCTGGTGATCGGCCTGGGGCTGATACTCGCCGGCGGCCCCCTGGTGACGCTGGGGCTGTGGCTGCTCGACGGCAGCGAGGTGGCCACCGAGCTCGCCGCGGAGTACGCCCGCATCCGGCTGCTCTCGGCGCCGGCGGTGCTGGCCAACTACGCCATCCTCGGCTGGTTCCTCGGCCAGCAGAACTCGCGGGTCACGCTGGCCATCCTGGTGCTGACCAACAGCGTCAACATCGCTCTGGACCTGCTGTTCGTGGTGGGGCTGGGCATGACCAGCGACGGCGTGGCCTGGGCCACGGTGATCGCCGACTACACGGCGCTGGCCTTCGGCCTATGGCTGGTCTCGCGCCAGCTCAGGTGGCTCTCGGGGCGCTTCCTGCGCAGCCGGATCCTGCGCCTGGCCGCCTATGGCGAGCTCTTCCGGGTCAACGCCAATCTCTTCGTGCGCACCCTGGGCCTGCTGTTCGCCATGGCCTTCTTCACCTCCCGCGGCGCCGCCCAGGGCGATACCGTGCTGGCGGCCAACGCCGTGCTGCTGCAGTTCATCATGCTGACCAGCTACGCCCTGGACGGCTTCGCCCATGCCGCCGAGGCGCTGGCCGGCCGCGCCGTCGGCCGCCGGCGCTTCGACGAGTTCGGCAAGGTGGTCGGCAGCGCCGCGCGCTTCTCGCTGGTCACCGCGGGCATCGCCGCACTAGCCTTCGCGCTGGGCGGCGAGGTGCTGATCGCGCTGCTCACCGGCCTGCCGGAAGTGCGCGAGACGGCGGGCGCCTACCTGCCCTGGATGGTCGTCATGCCGCTGGTGGCGGTGTGGAGCTACCTGCTGGACGGCGTCTTCATCGGGGCGACGGCGATCCGCGAAATGCGCAACAGCATCTATGCCGGCCTCGCCGTCTACCTGCCACTCTGGTGGCTCACCCAGGGACTGGGCAACCACGGCCTGTGGCTCTCCTTCCTGGCCTTCGCCCTGGTACGCTCGGGGGTGCTCGCGGCCTACTACCGGCACCATCGCCGCACCCGCTGGCGCCATCACGAGGGGGCCGCCTGCGTTGACGACGCGCCCCGCCCCGGGTAGCACAAGCCTCTGAGATTGCGCTACTTTCTGTCGGGTACGCCATACAGACAACAGAACAAGGGAACCCCCATGCTCAAGGCTCTATCGCGGCCGGCCGTCAAGCTGGTCGAAAGGTACCTGCCCGATCCCTACATCTTCGTGCTGCTGCTGACGGTCATCGCCGCCGCCGCGGCCATCGCCGTGGAGCGCCAGACCCCGCTGGCGGTGCTGCGCTTCTGGGGCGACGGCTTCTGGAACCTGCTGACCTTCTCGATGCAGATGCTGCTGGTGCTGGTCACCGGCTTCATGCTGGCAAGCTCGCCCCCCGTCAGCCGCCTGCTGCAGAGGCTGGCCGGCCTGGCCAACAACGCCGGCGCCGCCATCCTGCTGGTGACCCTGGTCTCGCTGGCCGCCAGCTGGATCAACTGGGGCTTCGGCCTGGTGGTCGGCGCGCTGTTCGCCAAGGAGCTGGCCCGCCAGATCAAGGTCGACTACCGCCTGCTGGTGGCCAGCGCCTACTCCGGCTTCGTCGTCTGGCACGGCGGGCTGGCCGGCTCCGTGCCGCTGGTGATCGCCACCGAGGGGCACTTCGCCGTCGAGCAGATCGGCGTGATCGGCACCGGCGAGACCATCTTTTCGCTGTTCAACATCGCCATCGTGCTCTGCCTGTTCGTGGCGGTGCCGCTGGTCAACCGGATGATGCTCCCGGACGAGAAGGACAGCGTCTACATCGACCCCGCGCTGCTGGGTGAGACCGAGACGAAGCGGCCGCGCATCACCCGCCCGGCGGAGCGACTCGAGAACAGCACCACCCTCGCCTGGCTGGTCGGCATCCCCGGCCTGCTGTTCCTGGTCGATCACTTCGTGCTGCGCGGCGGCGGCCTCAACCTGAACGTGGTGAACCTGCTGTTCCTGTTCCTGGCCATCGTGCTCCACCGCACGCCCCAGAGCCTGCTCAACAGCCTGCAGGAGGCGATCAAGGGCGGCGCCGGCATCGTCATCCAGTTCCCCTTCTACGCCGGCATCATGGCGATCATGGTGCAGTCGGGGCTCGCCGAGAGCCTGTCCGGCGCGCTGATCTCCTTCGCCACCGAGGCGACCCTGCCCTTCTGGTCCTTCATCAGCGCCGGCATCGTCAACATCTTCGTGCCCTCCGGCGGCGGCCAGTGGGCCGTGCAGGCCCCGGTGATGCTGCCGGCCGCCCAGGCCCTGGGCGTGGATATCCCGCGGGTGGCCATGGCCGTGGCCTGGGGCGACGCCTGGACCAACCTGCTGCAGCCCTTCTGGGCGCTGCCGGTGCTCGGCATCGCCGGACTCAAGGCCAAGGACATCATGGGCTTCTGCCTGATCCAGCTGCTGATCACCGGCATCATCATCGCCATCGGCCTGACCTGGTTCTGAACCGAGGTCACGCCTGGCGTGATCCGACGACGCCTCGCTCCCTCTTCCGGGGGCGAGGCGTTATGCTTGAGCAAACCGCATAAAACCACCTGACGAGATCCCTTCGATGGACGACCAGACCCTCCCCGGCCAGCACGAGCTCTCGATGACCGTGCTGATGACGCCGGACATGGCCAACTTCAGCGGCAAGGTGCACGGCGGCGCCATCCTCAAGAAACTCGACGAGGTGGCCTATGCCTGCGCCAGTCGCTACGCCGGCCACTACGTGGTGACGCTCTCCGTCGATCAGGTGCTGTTCAAGCAGCCGATCCACGTCGGCGAGCTGGTCACCTTCCTGGCCTGCGTCAACCACGTGGGCAGCTCCTCCATGGAGATCGGCATCAAGGTGGTGGCCGAGGATATCCGCCACAAGATGATCCGCCACACCAACAGCTGCTACCTGACCATGGTCGCCGTGGACGACCACGGCAAGCCGGCACGGGTGCCACCGCTACGGCTGGACACCCGCCTACAGAAACTGCGCTTCGAGAAGGCGGCCCTCCGCAAGAAGCTGCGCAAGCAGGCCGAGGAGGAGGAGCGACGCACCCAGGAAGAGCACGGCGAGCTCTAAAGCAGAGGGGCGTCGCTTAGCCGCAGTCGATGGCGGTGATGAGGTCGCGTTCGTCCAGGCGCACGTTGAGGCGGTCCTGGCGATAGTCGAGGGTGGCGGCCGTGCCGGGGTGCAGCACCCGCAAGGTGGTTGCGCCGCCCTCGGCCTGAAGTGTCTCGCCGAGCGTGGCGGTGAAGCGCTGCCCGACGCGGTCCTGCAGCGATGCGGCGTCGCACGTACCACCGGCGGCCACGCTGGGCGGAGGCGGAGCGGGCGCCGGGGCAGGTGTGTTCGACGAGCCGGCACAGCCGGCCAGCAGCAGGCCGACGAGAAACGGCGCTAGCGCCTTGAGGGGCATGGTCTTCTCCTCTTCCATGATGAAGGGCGTCCATGATGAAGGGCCCGGAACGGTCAATCCCGTTCCGGCAGGCGGCGGCGTACGCTGAATCAGGAGCTGGAGCGCTGGATGGCCTCGCCACCCTCCTCGATATCCTGACCGGCGCCGCGGATGGTATTGCAGCCACCGAGCAACGACACGGTGAACAGCGCGACCAGTACCAGTGCGAGTGTCCGTTTCATGCTTGCCTCCTCGAGTCTTTCCAATGTGCCATAGGGGTTTGACACTCCCTCAATCTAGCACGCGACTGTCGGCGCCGCCGACTGCCTATCCCAGCAGCAGCCGCAGGATGATCGCCGCGATGACCGCGAGAGTCAGCCACTTGACGACAAGGGCCCCGCGCGCGCTCATGTTGACCTTCACCGCCAGCCAGGCGCCCAGCATGCTGCCCGCCGCCAGCACCAGGCCGTAGCCCCAGCGCACTTGATCGTTGACCAGGAAGATCGCCAGGGCCGGCAGTGTATAGACCAGCACGATCAGCACCTTGAAGACGTTCACCTGGGCCAGGTCGATCTTCAGCATGCGGTAGAGCACCACGATGAAGAGTATCCCCACCCCGATCTGGATGAAGCCCCCATAGAGGCCGATGGCAAACATCGCCAGATAGACGGCGGGCGTGAGGCGCTCGGCGGTGAGCGGCCTGGTCTCCACCCGCGGCTGGGGCAGCAGCATCAGCACCGCCGAGCCCGCCATCACCGCGATCAGGATCGCCTCGAACAGGGCATCATCGGTCTGCAGGGCCAGCCAGGCGCCGGCCAGCGAGCCGATGACCGCCGGCACCGACAGCCGCAGGGAAAGCCCTAGGTGCGAGGCCCCCGCGCGCAGGAAGCTGGCCACCGCCGAGACGCTCTGCAGGGCCACGGAGACCCGGTTGGTGCCGTTGGCCGCCTGGGGTGGCAGTCCCAGGAACATCAGCAGCGGCAGCGTGAGCATCGAGCCCCCGGCGGCGAGCACATTGATGAAACCAGCCAGGGTGCCGATGGTCAGCAGAGCGAGGGCCTCGAGCAGCGTCATGATGGCGTCCGTGCGTAGCGAGTCGAAGGCCGCCCAGCATACCGGCCCCGCCCGGCCGGGGGAATCTGCTCGCCCTCGCCCCGCTGTGCCATCATGGGCGCGATACGGACAGCCCTGCGACAGGAGACGAACGATGCCGGATTTCGAGCCCGATGCCCGCCTGGTGGCGGATACCTACCCGATCACCGAGCTGCCGCTCTGCCAGCTGCGGCTGATGGACGATGCGCGTTTCCCCTGGCTGGTGCTGGTGCCGCGCCGCCACGAGGTCAGCGAGGTCTTCGAACTCGACGAGCGGGCCCAGCGGCAGCTGTGGCGGGAGGCCACGCAGGTCGGTCGGGCCCTGCTCGAGGCCCTCGAGGGCGACAAGCTCAATATCGCCAGCCTCGGCAATGTGGTCGCCCAGCTGCATGTGCATGCCGTGGTGCGTCGCCGCGAGGACGCCGCCTGGCCAGCGCCGGTATGGGGCCACGGCCGGGCCGAGCCCTACGACCCGGACGCCCTGGCCGCCATGCGCGCCCGCATCCTGGCCGAACTGGAACGACTCGACCTGGGCTCAGGGGATCAGGGCTCTGGCAATCAGGGCACTGGCGATCAGGACTGAGGGGCGTCGAACTCAGGCCGATCTCAGGGGAGTAGCCCCAGCCGCGCCTGCAGGTCGGTGAGAAAGGGATCCAGCAGGCCGGGCGGTAGCGCCCGGCCGCCCCGGGTGGCGATGGCCTCGACGCGGCTGCTGCCCTCGGCGCCCGGCGAGACGCGCAGCGAGACGCCATAGCCCGGCATGCGCGCCAGGGCGGCGTCCAGCCGCCCCAGCTCATCGTCGGCATGGCGAATCACATAGCCGCGCGCCATCAGCAGCTGCATGGCCTCGCGCAGGGTGGCCTCGGGGGCTGCCGCCAGGCGCAGCTCGCGCGGTGCGCTGGGCGGCGGCGAGGCACAACCGGCGAGCCAGGCGGCCAGCAGCAGGATGAGCAGCGCGCGCGTCATGTCACCTCCCCGGCCGGGGCGGCCTGGATGGCGCGACGCAGGTCGCGGCAGAAGTCGGCGTCGCTGGCGCTGCGCGACTCGCGCAGATCGCCCCGCCAGTCGATCAGGCGAATATCGCGGGTCACCCGCAGCGCTTGCTCATCGACCACCACCGAGACCCGCTCGGCGCGGGTGGCCTCGTCGATGCCCGGCCCGGCGCCGCCGCCGAAGCCGAGCACCACGCCCGTGCCCACGTGGCCGCCGCTGCCGCCGCGCACGAAGCCGCCGATGCGCGGCAGGCGCTCGACGCCGTTGTCGTGGTAGATGGTGGTGCGGGCCCGGTCGGCGCTGACCAGCCCAAGCGAAGCATCGGTGTGGCGCACCACGAAGCCCTCCGCCTCCAGGGCCGTGATCACTCGAGCCAGGTCATCGCCGGGCCCCGCGGGCCAACGGCACTCGGCGGAGGGCGCGGGCTCGGCCACCGGCAGGGTCGTCGGCGTCATCTGGCACCCGGCCAGCACGCCCGGCAGCAGCCACAGCAGCCATGCACGCATGGGATCGTCTCCAGAAATGGATATGTTCAGTCTAGTCCGGATGGCGCTGGCGACGAAACGCACGGGGGCCTGTTGGCCGCGTGCGGCGCGAGACCTTGAATCACGCCCCCGACGCCCGCAGGTCATCGGCATCGGCTATGGTGGCCATGGAGAGAATTGGCTTACCCGCGACCAGCGGGCCACCGTACCCTGTCCACAAAGCGATCAAGGAGGCATTGCATGAGCGACACCAACACCATCGGCCTGCACGAGGCCAGCGCCAGCCAGCTCGCCGAGAAGCTCAACGAGCTGCTGGCCAACTACCAGATCTTCTACATGAACGTGCGCGGCTATCACTGGAACGTGAAGGGTCGGCAGTTCTTCCAGCTCCACGAGAAGTTCGAGGAGTTCTACACCGACCTGCTGGTCAAGGTCGACGAGGTCGCCGAGCGCATCCTGACCCTGGGCCACACCCCGGTGCACGCCTACAGCGACTACGTGAAGATCGCCCGGATCGAGGAGGACAAGGACGTCCACGACGGCGAGGCCTGCGTGCGCGGCGTGCTCCAGGGCTACCAGACCCTGATCGAACTACAGCGCGAGCTGCTCTCGCTGGCTTCCGACGCCGACGACGAGGGCACCGCCGCCCAGGCCGGCGACTACATCCGCGAGCAGGAAAAGACCGTGTGGATGCTGGGCGCCTATCTCGGCTGATCGCCCCATCCCGCGCATGAATGCAGAACGCCGCCCTCGGGCGGCGTTCTGGCGTCTGGCGGTCGCGTGCCGGGCTCAGGCACGATTCGACGCCGGCGACTCGTCCCCGCCCAGCTCGCCCTCCCCGTCAGACGGTTCTTCTTCCCCTTCCTCGCCGTGGTCACCGGCGGCGGCGCGCACCAGCTCGGCGGGCAGCGGCTTTCGCATGCGAACGCCCAGACGCTCCAGCTCGGTGGCCTGGGCCACCAGGCTGCCCTGGCCGCTGGAGAGTCGCCCCATGGCCCGGCGCTGGCTGTCGCTCGCCCGCTCCAGGTGGCGCCCCACCTCCTCCAGGCTCTCGACGAAGCCGGAGAACTTGGCCAGCAGCTTCTCGGCCCGCTCGCCGATCAGCCGCGCGTTCTCGTTCTGGCGCTCCAGGCTCCACAGGCCCGCCACGGTGCGCAGGCTCGCCAGCAGGGTGGTCGGGGTGACCACCACCACCTGACGGTCGAAAGCCTCCTGGAAGAGCGAGGGGTCACGCTCGAAGGCGGCGGCGAAGGCCGGCTCCACCGGCACGAAGAGGAACACGAAGTCCGGCGAGTTAAGCCCCGGCAGGGCCGGGTAATCCTTGTCGGAGAGGCCCGCCACGTGGCTGCGCAGCGACTGCAGGTGGGCCTTCATGGCCGCCTCCCGCTCGTCCTGTGCCTCGGCGTTGACCACCCGGGTCCAGGCGACCAGCGATACCTTGGCATCGACGATCAGGTGGCGGTCGTCGGGCAGGTAGATCACCGCGTCGGGGCGCTGGCGCCCCTGCTCGCCCTGCAGCGAGACCTCGCGGCGGTACTCGATATCGCGGCGCAGGCCACTGCGCTCGAGCACGGTCTCGAGCATCAGCTCGCCCCAGTTTCCCTGAGCCTTCTGGTCGCCCTTGAGCGCCCGGGCGAGCCCCGCGGCCTCCTCGCCGAGGCGGGCGTTGAGCCCGGCGAGCTGCTCGAGCTGCGCCTTGAGCGAGCCGCTGTCGCGGCTCTGCTGGCCGTGGAGTTCCTCGACCCGGCGGCGGAACTGATCGACCTGCTCGCGGAAGGGCTTGAGCGTCGCCTCGAGGCCGTCGCGGCTCTGGGCCGAGAAGGCCTGCTGGCGCTCCTCGAAGATGCGCCCGGCCAGCTGGCGAAACTCCTCCTTGAGCCGCTCTCGCGCCTCCTCCAGCAGGGCCAGCTGCTCGCGATGGCGCAGCGCCATCTGATCGCGCTCGGTCTCCAGCCGGGTGGCCCGCTCGCGCTGCTCGGCGAGTCGGTCGCGGGTGGCGACGAGCTCGGCCTCGAGGGCCGCCAGGCGCTCGCGGCTGGCATCCAGCTGGGCGTCACTCTGGGCCAGCTCCTGCTCGAGGCGCCGCACACCGGCCTCGAGATCCGAGCGCGCCTGCTCACCGGCGGCGAGCCGCGTCTCCGCGTCCGCCAGGCGGCGGCGCCAGCCCAGCGCCAGGGCGGCGGTCAGCGCCAGCAGCCCCGCCAGCGCCATTGCGACCCAGTCGGCCGGACCGGCCGCTTGCAGCCATTCGTTCATCACGAGCTCGGCGCGCCGCAGGATCGGTCGGCGTCTTCCGCGCCCAGGGTAGCCAGGTCCTCCTCTTTCACCGTGGCCAGGTCCTCCACCAGGACGCGCAGCAGCGTCCAGAACTCCTCCACCGAGGACAGCTCGACCCGCTCGTCCGGCGAGTGGGCGCCGCGGATCAGCGGTCCGAAGGAGATCATGTCAAGCTGAGGGTACTTGCCGCCGAGGATGCCGCACTCCAGGCCCGCATGGATCACCTTCACCTCGGGGTCCTGGCCCAGCCGCTCGGCGTGCAGGCGGCGAAAGCGCGCCAGCAGCGGGCTTGCCGGGTTCGGCGTCCAGCCGGGATAGGCGTTCTCGACCCGGGTGCGGGCGCCGATCAGCTCGAAGAGCGCGCGGAAGCGATCGGCGATGTCCGCCGTGGCGCTGTCGCGCAGCGAGCGCACCAGGGCGCAGAGGTGGAAGCGTCCGGCGGAGAGGCTGACCACCCCGAGGTTGTTGGAGGTCTCCACCACCCCGGGCAGCGCGACGCTCATCCGCTCGACGCCGCAGGGCGCCACGTGCAGGGCACGCACCAGGAGGTGGCTGGCATGCGCCGTCAGGGGCTCTGCCGACGGAGCAGACGGGGCCTCGCAGGGCCTCAGGTCCAGCGAGAGCCCCTCGTCGACGCCGGCCAGCTCGGCGCGCAGCTCGGCCTCGAGGGCCGCCACCCGCGCCTCGGCGTGGGAGCGCGCGTCCTCCGGCAGGGCCAGGGTAGCGAAGGCCTCCCGCGGCAGGGCGTTGCGCAGGGTGCCACCGTGGTAGTCGACGAGCCGCGCCCCGTGGGGCTCCAGGGCGCGCAGCACCCGCACCAGCAGGCGGTTGGCGTTACCGCGCCCCTTGTGGATATCGATGCCGGAGTGGCCGCCCGAGAGTCCGGTGAGCGAGAGCGAGAGCGCCACCTCACCGGCCTCCAGCGGCGCGGTGGGCAGCTGGGCATCCACGATGACGTCGGCGCCACCGGCACAGCCGATGTAGACCTGGCCGCGATCCTCGGAGTCCAGGTTGAGCAGCACGCGGCCCTCGAGCCAGCCCTCGGCCAGATTCAGGGCGCCGCCCATGGAGGACTCCTCCTCCAGGGTGAAGAGCGCCTCCAGCGGACCGTGGATCAGGGCGCCATCCTCGAGGATCGCCAGCGCCGCGGCCACGCCGAGGCCGTTGTCGGCGCCGAGGGTGGTGTGGCGGGCATGCAGCCAGCCGTCGACCACCCGGGTGTCGATGGGGTCGCGGGTGAAGTCGTGAGGATGGTCGGCATTGGCCTGGGCGACCATGTCCAGGTGCCCCTGCAGGATCACCCCGGGCGCCTGCTCGTACCCGGGCGCGGCGGGCTTGCGGATGCGCAGGTTGCCGAAGGCATCGCGGTCGTGGGCCAGGCCCAGGCCATCGGCCCAGCGCTCGAGGGTCGCCACCAGGGCGGCCTCATGGCCGGAGGGGCGCGGCGTATTGCACAGGGTGCGGAAATGGCGCCACAGGGGCCGGGGCGAGAGCTGCTCGAGATGTGCGTTCATGGGGCCTCTGTCCGACGGGGAATTCGGGCACTCTACCGCCCGGCCTGATCGGGGGAAAGTCCGCCGTCGCGATCATGAAGGCGCGCCACGGCCTCGCGCAGCCAGGCCTGGACGCCCTTCTTGCCTGACACGCCCAGCCGCGGTGCCAGCCAGCTCGCGCCGCGCCCCTGGAAGGCCCAGGCCGCCAGCAGCGCCGGCGCCTCGTCATGTCCTTCGTCGCGTTCATCGTCACGCGCTGGGGACTCGTCCCTGGCGCAGCGCCGCACCAGCGCCTGGATCGCCGGGCGCGCCAGGGCCGGCTCGCGGTGGCCGAAGGCCACGTCCTCAATATCACGCCGGTCCGCGGCGTCGAGGGCTGCCGCCGGGCCCTCGGCGAGCAGGGCCAGTGCCACCGCGGGCTCGAGCTCGGCCAGCTCGAAGGCCAGCAGGCCCGGCAGCTGGCGCTGAAAGCGCGCCTGGAGGCGCTCGGCCAGCGACTCGCCGATCACACTGGTGGGGCGAACCACCATCAGCGCGTGCTCGCCGGTGGCGGTCTCACGGGTCAGCCCCAGGCGCACCGCGCGAAAGCCCGCTGCGCGCCAGAAGGCCAGCAGCCCCGGCTCGGCGCCGAAGCTCGCCCCCAGCAGGTCGATGCCCTCGTCGTGGGCCCGCTCGAGCTCGGCGGCAAGCAGGCGCTGCCCCCACCCATGGCGGCGCCGACCGGCAGGCACGGCGATGCGCAGCACCCGGCGCAGGCGCGCGGTCAGCGCCTCGCGCTCTCCGGCATGGGCGGCCAGCGACTGGGCCAGCAGGTGGCCGCGCGGGCGCCGCTCGCCCCGCGCCACCCGCTCGGCGAGATCGGCCGCAAAGCCACCCTCGTCGCCACACACCGCCACGCCCTGCAGGACCGAGCCCGCCTCGAGGGTGGTGATGGCCACGCCCGGGCCGTCCAGCAGCCGGCGCAGGTCGGCGGGCGTGGTGCGGTAGTGGGCCTGCACCAGCAGGCCGAACAGCGCCCGCAGACGCGGCTCGTCGCCGGCCAGGGCGTCGCGATCCAGGCGGCGACACGCGGCCGCTTCGTCGGCGGATTCTGCCATATCCGGCTCGGCGTCCAGCAGCAGCAGGCGGGAGGTGAGCGCCTCCAGGGGATCGCCCGGCGCCCAGCGAATCGGCTCGGCCAGGTGGCACTCGCGAAAGTCGGGCGTCAGGCGCTCGAGCCGCTCACGAAAGCGCAGCGCGAAACCGCGCCCCGAGCCCTCGTAGCCGTGCACGGTGGTGGCGAAGGCGAGCCGCGGGAAGGCCTCGAGCCAGCGCCCCAGCAGGGGGGCGGGAATCGCCGCCGCCTCATCCACCAGCAACAGCCGACCGGGACCGCCGACCTCGCCCTGCTCGGCCAGGCGGGCCAGCTCGTCGGGGGCCAGGAAGCGCACCCGCCCCCCGACCGCCTCGAAGACATGGCCGTGCCGCTGCCCCTCGGGGCAGAGCGCCGCCAGGCGCTCGAAGAGCCCGGCCACTGCCGCCGGACGCGGCGCGGTGACCAGGATCTCGGTTTCGCCTGCTCCTGACCCAGCCCCTGTGCCTTCCGCCAGCAGCCGCGCGCAGGCGATGCCCAGCGCCGCCGTCTTGCCGCGGCCGCGATCGGCGGTCAGCACCAGCGGCCGGCGGCGACGCAGCCGAGTCAGCCGGGCGACCGCCTCGGCCTGGTCGCGGGTCAGGCAGGCGGCATCACCGGGCGAGGCCGGATGGTGAGGAGCCGGCCATGACAGGGCCTCGGGCAGGCGCGGTGCCTCCCCCGCCGTCCAGCGGATCACCCGCGCATCCTCGGCCAGCAGGCGGGCGAGGCGCGCCAGATAGCGGGCGGTGAGCTGCTCCGCCCGCCAGGGGTGCTCGGCGAGGCGGGCGTAGTCGGCGTCGGGGCGCTGCCCCCAGTCGGGCGGCGTCATCAGCACCAGCAGGCCGCTGGCCGTGAGCGTGCCGGCCAGCGCCCCGACCGCCTCGGGATCGAAGCCGCACCCGGCGGAGACGGCATCGATCACCACCAGGTCCTGCTCGCCGCCCAGGCGCGTGCGGGCCTTCGCCGCCGGCAGCCAGGCCGACGCCGCCACGCCCTCGGGGGGCGCGGCGGCGACCCACAGGGGCGCCCGCCACTGCCCTTGCTGCCCCTGTCCCTGATGCCATAGCCCCAGCGCCTCGCGCCGACAGGCCTCGGCCTCGCCGGTCAGCCACACCAGGCCGCGCCAGCGGCACCGCGCGAGGCGTCTCGCCTGCGCCAGCAGGGCACCGGTCGCGCCCGCCTCCCGGTCGTTGTTGCCCCTCTCGCTGTCTACTCTGCCGCTCATGGCGTTGCCTCCTGTCGCCGCCGCCCTGCCTGAGGCGCCTTTCTCGGCGCCCTCACCTACCACTTTGGTCCTATGTCAGCGCCGCGTTCAACGCTGCATGCTCTCCATGAGCGTCCGTTTACGTTAACGTAAACATCAAGCAACCCCTTGATTATCATGCCATAGCTCACCGCCCAGGCGGGCCGGCACCCCGCGGATCGGGCCCCCTGTCGCCGGCAGCGCGCTCCGTCATCTTCACATCAGCGCGATCGAATCCTGCAGGGACGACGTGCTAGCTTGAGGCGAGCGCCGCGACGCCGTCGGAGCGACGGGGTCGCGGCGGGTGGACCGGCTTGGCCAACGCGGTGCTTATCGGCATCGCCGCTCGAACCAACAAAAGGGACAAAAAATGACAGCACTGCGCACCTTCACCCTCACCGGCATCGCCGCCGGCGTCGCCCTCGCCGCCCTGAGCACCACCGCCCAGGCCCAGGAAACCTGGACCATGACCACCACCTGGCCGGACAACCTGGACCTGATCCAGATCGACCGCCACTGGGCCGAGCTGGTCAACACCCTGGCCGGTGACGAGCTGACCATCAACTTCCGCGCCGGCGGCACCCTGATGCCCGGCACCGAGGTGTTCGACGCCACCCAGACCGGCGCCATCCAGGCGGCCGGCGACTGGCCCGGCTACTGGGCCGGCCTGAGCCCGGCCTTCTCGCCGCTGGCCACCACCACCAGCCTGTTCAACGGCGTGGACTACCTGAACTGGATCAACCAGTGGGGCGGCTTCGAGCTCTACCAGGAGGTCTACGGCGACTACAACATGGTCTACCTGCCCTACGGCATCACCAACAACGAGTCCGGCTTCCGCGGTGGCACGCCCATCGAGAGCATCGCCGACCTGGAGGGCAAGCGCCTGCGCCTCTCCGGTCGCGACCAGGGCCGGGTGCTCGAGCAGCTCGGCGGCTCCCAGGTGACCCTGGCCGGCGGCGAGATCTACCAGGCCATCGAGCGCGGCGTGGTCGACGGCGCCGAGTTCTCCACCCCGGGCGTGGACTACAAGGCCGGCTTCTCCGAGGTCGCCGACTACTGGTCCGTGCCGGGCTGGCACCAGTCCGCCAGCGTGTTCGGCGTGATGATCAACCAGGACGCCTGGGACGCCCTCTCCGAGGAGACCCAGGAGAAGCTGAAGATCGCCGCCCAGGCGACCATGGCCTGGTCACTGGCCTGGTCCGAGCGCGAGTCCACCGAGGGCACGGTGAAGTTCATCGAGGACGGCACCGAGATCAACCAGCTCTCCGAGGAGGACCTCGCCGAGATCCAGCGCATCACCAACGAGGTGATCGTCCAGGGCGCCTGCGAGGACCCGATGCACGCCAAGGTCTATCACTCCATGATCAGCTACCTGCAGCACTACGCCAACTGGCGTGACATCTCGGTGCCCTACAACATGAGCCGCGTCACCGACGACCTGCCGTCCCTGGAGGAGATCGAGGCCTGCATGAACCAGTAAGCGGCCCGGGCCGGCCCCGTCGGGGCCGGCCTACATGCCCCGGGTTCCACCGCTCCCTCCCGAACGCTTCGCCCGATGCCGAGAGCTCCCACCATGAACGCCATTGCCAAGGCCATCGACGCCCTCAACGAGGGCTTCGGACGCCTGATCGCGCCGCTGCTCGCCGTGATCACGCTGATCGTGATCTATGACATCGCCATGCGCTTCTTCATCGGACGCCCCAGCGACTGGGCCTTCGACGTGACGAAGATGCTGTTCGGCGCCCATTTCATGCTGATGGCCGCCTTCGGGCTGCGCCATCATGCCCACGTCGAGGTCGACGTGCTCAAGCGCCTGCTCTCACGCCGCAAGCAGGCGGCCCTCGAACTCCTCGGCTACCTGATCTTCTTCGTGCCCTTCATCTGGATGCTGCTGACCCTCGGCTGGGCGTTCTTCGAACGCTCCTTCAGCCGCGGCGAGACCACCTACGGCATGATGGCCATCCCCGTCTATCCGGTGAAGGGCGTGATCGTGGTCGCCGCCGCCCTGCTCCTGCTGCAGGCCATCGCCATCGTCATCCGCGCCGTGCAGGCGCTGGGCAAGGAGACCCCCGCATGAGCGCTGAGATGCTCACCCTGTTCATGTTCGGCGGCCTGCTGGTCGGCCTCTTCATGGGCCACCCGCTGGCCTTCGTGCTCGGCGGCGTCGCCGTGCTCGGCGCCTGGTTCGGGCCCGGCGCCAATACGCTGGGCATCCTGATCAACAACATCTACGGCAACGCCATGGACAACTACGTCCTGGTGGCCATCCCGCTGTTCATCCTGATGGCGCGCTTCCTCAACGACTCCGGCGTCACCGAGAAGATGTTCGAGTCGATGCGCCTGCTGCTGGCCAACCTGCGCGGCGGCCTGGCCCTCACGGTCGTCGTGGTCTCGGTGCTGCTGGCCGCCACCACCGGCATCGTCGGCGCCTCCATCGCGGTGATGGGCATGATCGCCCTGGTGCCGATGCTGAACTACGGCTACAACAAGCAGCTCAGCACCGGCGTGATCATGGCCAGCGGCTGCCTTGGCATCCTGATCCCGCCGAGCATCATGCTGATCCTGATGGCCAGCTACTCGCCGGTCTCGGTGGGCGCGCTGTTCGCCGGCGCCCTGGTGCCTGGCCTGCTGCTCGGCGCGATGTACGCCCTCTACGTGCTGGTGATCTGCCACCTCAAGCCGGAGTACGGCCCCCTGGTGCCGGCCGAGGAGCGCGCCGAGGTCTCCACCGGCGAGCTTCTGAAGATGCTGGGCAAGTACGTGCTGCCGCCGATGGCGCTGATCCTCGGCGTGCTCGGCTCGCTGTTCACCGGCATCGCCACCGCCACCGAGGCCTCGGCCATCGGCGTCTTCATCGCCTTCCTGCTGTTCCTGATCTTCGGTGATCGCAAGGCTTCCACCTGCTACCGCACCCTGATCGAGGCCGGCAAGACCACCACCATGGTGATGCTGGTGCTGGTCGGCGCCACCGCCTTCACCGGGGTGTTCTCCATCGGTGGCGGCATGGAGGTGATCCACGAGGTGGTGATGGCGATGCCCGGCGGCACCACCGGAGCGCTGATCCTGATGCTCTTCCTGGTCTTCATCCTGGGCATGTTCCTGGACTGGACCGGCATCGTGCTGCTGAGCTTCCCGATCATGCTGCCGATCGTCGAGAGCATGGGCATCGACGTGCTGTGGTTCGTGGTGATGGTGGCCGTGGTTCTGCAGACCTCGTTCCTCACGCCGCCCTTCGGCTACGCGCTCTTCTACCTCAAGGGCGTGGCCCCCAAGGGGGTCGAGACCCTCGACCTCTACAAGGCGGTGATCCCCTTCGTGGCGCTGATCGTGCTGGCCTGCCTGCTGATGGCCGTCTTCCCGAGCCTGGTGACCGGCCTGCCGTCGCTGCTGATCGGCTACTGAGCCGTCCCATTTCCACCCCAGGCTCGGCCCTCGACGCCCGCCGCTTCCCGAGCGGCGGGCGTCCTGCTTGACCGGCGTCATGCCGAGCGTGGCTGCAGTCGTGCCGGCCGGCTGATACAATTCTCAGCCGCAAGTTTCTCGCATCCCTGTAGCCCTCCCGGCACGGAAGGAGACTCCGTTGACCAGTCCGGCCAGTTCCCGCGCCCGCACGCCTTCCCGCCTGTCGCTGCCCCTCAACGCCTGGAATGCCCTGACCATCGGCATCGCCCTGATCGTGGCGCTGCCGATTATCGTGGTCCTGGCGCACCTGTTCATGCCCACCGACGGCATCTGGCAGCATCTGGGCAGCACCGTGCTGCCCCGCTATCTGGGCAACACGCTCTTCCTGGTGGTGACCGTGGGGCTCGGCACCTTCGTCATCGGCACCGGCACCGCCTGGCTGGTGGTGATGTGCCGCTTCCCGGGGCGTCGGCTCTTCGAGTGGGGACTGCTGCTGCCGCTGGCGGTGCCGACCTACGTCATCGCCTACGCCTATACCGACTTCCTGCAGTACGCCGGCCCCATCCAGACCTGGCTGCGCGAGACCTTCGGCTGGTCGGCCGGGGACTACTTCTTCCCGGACATCCGCTCGCTGTGGGGCGCCGCGACACTGATCACCCTGGTGCTCTACCCCTACGTCTACATGCTGGCGCGAGCGGCCTTCCTGGAGCAGTCGGTGTGCGTGCTGGACGTGGGGCGCACCCTGGGTCGCGGGCCCTGGCGGCTGTTCACCAGCGTCGCCCTGCCGCTGGCGCGCCCGGCGATCGTCGGCGGGGTATCGCTGGCGCTGATGGAGACCCTCAACGAGTTCGGCGCGGTGCAGTACTTCGGCGTCGATACCTTCACCACCGGCATCTATCGCACCTGGTTCGGCATGGGCGAGCAGGTGGCCGCGGCCCAGCTCGCCGCCTGCCTGCTGGCCTTCGTCATCGCCCTGGTGCTGCTCGAGCGCGCCTCGCGGGGCAAGCGGCGCTACTTCCACACCACCGGCCGCTACCAGCAGATGCCCGAGTTCGCGCTGCACGGCGGGCGCGCCTGGGCCGCGACCCTGGCCTGCCTCACCCCGGTGCTGCTCGGCTTCTTGATTCCCAGCGGCCTGCTGGGCTATCTCTCGTTCCAGGGCGGCGACGCGCTGTTCGGCGCCGCCTTCCTGGAGTTCGCCGGCAACAGCCTGCTGCTGGCGGCGCTCGCCTCAGTAGTGGCCGTGAGCCTGGCGCTGCTGCTCAGCTACGGGGCGCGGCTCAACCCCGGGCGCATCACCCGGGTGGCCACGCGGGTGGCGGCCATGGGCTATGCGGTGCCGGGCTCGGTGGTGGCGGTGGGCATCCTGATCCCCTTCGTGTGGCTGGATCACCAGATCAACGACTTCATGAAGGGGCAGTTCGGCATGGTGGTGGGGCTGCTGCTCAGCGGCTCGGCGTTCATCCTGATCTACGCCTACCTGGTGCGCTTCCTGGCGGTCTCCTTCAACGCCATCGAGGCGAGCCTCGGCAAGGTGACGCCGAGCATGGACGCGGCCTCGCGGACCCTAGGTCAGACGGCGGGCGGCACCCTGCGCAAGGTGCACACGCCGATCATGCGCGGCAGCCTGATCGCCGCCGGCATCCTGGTCTTCGTCGACGTGATGAAGGAGCTGCCGGCCACGGTGATCCTGCGCCCCTTCAACTTCGACACCCTGGCCATCCGCGCCCACAGCCTGGCCGCCGACGAGCGCCTGGCCGAGGCCTCGACCTCGTCACTGGCCATCGTGGCAGTAGGCATCATCCCGGTGATCCTGCTCAGCGTCGCCATGCGCCGCTCCCGCCCCGGCAGCTGAGGCCTCCTCGAGGGGGAAGACGAACACCTGGGAGTCGTCCAGGCCGATCATGATCGGCTGGCCCTCCCGGGGCAGGAAGACCCCCGGGGCCCGGGCGTGCAGGTGTGCCTCCTCGCCGTCCGGGGTATGGGCGCAGATGTGCAGTAGGCTGGTGCGGCCCAGCAGCTTGGCCATGATGATGTGGCTGTGGTGATGCTCGGGCGGCTCGTTGAGCGGCACGACCCGAAGCGCCTCGGGACGGATCATCACCTTCACCAGGCTGCCGTCGGGCAGCCCGCCCGCGGAGACGTCGCCCACCGGGGTCGCCACCTGGCCATCCTGCACCCGCCCATCGAGCTCGTTGACCTCGCCGAAGAAGGTGACCACGAAGGGGTCGGCCGGGGTGCAGTAGAGCTCCAGCGGGGTGCCGGCCTGGACCACCCGCCCCTCGCGCATCAGCACGATGCGATCGGCCATGAACATGGCCTCCTCAGGGTCGTGGGTGACCAGCAGCACGCCGGTGCCCACCTTCTTCAGCACGTGCAGGGTGTCGTCGCGGATGCGGTCGCGCAGGCGGGCATCGAGGCTCGAGAAGGGCTCGTCGAGCAGCATCAGCTGCGGCGAGGGCGCCAGGGCGCGGGCCAGGGCGATGCGCTGCTGCTGGCCGCCCGAGAGCATGTGCGGGAAGACCCGCGCGTAGCGCTCCATGCCGAGCAGCTCGAGCAGCTCGTAGGCCCGGCGCCGGCGCTGCTGGGCCGGCAGCGACTCGAGGCCGAAGGCCACGTTGTCGAGCACCGAGAGGTGCGGGAAGAGCGCCGAGTCCTGGAAGGCCAGGCCGACGTTGCGCTTCTCCGGCGGCACGTGGCTGCGCCCCTCGCCCATCGACTCGCCGCCCAGCGCCACGCGCCCCTGCTGCACCCGTTCGAGCCCTGCGGCGATGCGCAGCAGGGTGGACTTGCCGCAGCCCGAGGGGCCCAGCAGGCAGACGATCTCGCCGGGCTTGACGTCGAGGGAGACGTCCTCGACGGCCGGGTGCTGCTGGTAGGCGTGGCGGATCTGGTGCATGGCGAGAACCGGCGCGGAGGTCGCCGGCGCATCTGGCGTGTGGGTCGGTTGGCTGGTCATGGGGTCTCGACTGCCGGTTGAGAGTGTCTGAACAACATGGTAACGCGAAAGCCTCCCGAATGCGTTGTACTATCGCTCGCATTCCAGCGGTGCTCCCCGAGGCGCGCCGCCAGCTGATCTGGATCAGATCCTGCACGCATCGGACTTGACGGCGGTTCCGCGAGGGGCTTCAATAGCGAAAGTTTAATGTTAAGCATTATCATTTCCTATCAGCACCCACGAGGTACCTCCATGCCGCAGCATCGTCGCTTCGCCCTGCCCCTCGCCGCCCTGGTGGCCGGCTCCGCCATGGCCGCTCCGGCCTTCGCCGCCGAGGAGGTCAACATCTACTCGGCCCGCCACTACGACTCCGACGCGGCGCTCTACGCGGCCTTCACCGAGGAGACCGGCATCGAGGTCAACGTGCTGGAGGGCGACTCCGACCAGCTGATCCAGCGTCTCAAGCTCGAGGGCGAGGCGGGCCCCGCCGACGTGCTGATCACCGTCGACGCCGGCCGCCTGTGGCGCGGCGAGCACGAGGACGTCTTCGCCAGCGTCGAGTCCGAGGTGCTCAACGAGCGCCTGCCGGCCCACATGCGCCACCCCGAGGGCAAGTGGTTCGGCTTCAGCCAGCGCGTGCGTGCGCTGTTCATCGACCCCACCGCGGTGGATGCCGATGATGTCAGCCGCTACGAGGACCTGGCCGACCCGGCGCTCGAGGGCGAGGTGTGCATCCGCTCCTCGAATAACATCTACAACCAGTCGCTGCTGGCCTCGATGATCGCCCATCACGGCGAGGAAGAGGCCGAGGCGTGGGCCGAGGGCGTGGTCGCCAACTTTGCGCGCGACCCCGAGGGCGGCGACACCGACCAGATCCGCGGCGTCGCCAGCGGCGAGTGCAGCGTCGCCGTGGCCAACCACTACTACTACGTGCGCCTGCTCAACTCCGACAACGAGGCCGACCGCGAGGTCGCCGAGAAGGTCGAGATCGTCTTCCCCAACCAGGACGATCGCGGCGCGCACATCAACGTGGGCGGTGCCGGCGTGGTGAAAGGCGCGCCCAACGAGGAGAACGCCGTGCGCTTCCTCGAGTTCCTCGCCTCCGACGAGGCCCAGGCGCTGTTCGCCACCGGCAACTACGAGTTCCCGGCGGTCGAGAGCGCCGAGCTCGACGGCGTCCTCGCCTCCTGGGGCGACTTCAAGAAGGACGACCTGAACGTCAGCGTGCTGGGCGAGAACAACCCGGAAGCGGTGCGCATCTTCGACCGGGCCGGCTGGCGCTAAGCCTCCCCCGTCACGGCGCGCCGGCAAGGATGCCAGCGCCGAAAACGACAAAGGCCCGCGGCACTGCCGCGGGCCTTTGTCGTTGCGCCGGGAAAAACCGGGCTCAGGGGTCGTCGGGGCGCGGCGCGGCGTCCGCGGCGTTCTGGTAGACGCCGAGGGTGCCCATGCGCCGCCCGCGATCGTTGAGGAAGGTCTCCAGGATCACCACCGCGTCCTGCCCCTCGCGGGTGAACTCGAGGCGATCGGCCGTGGTGCGCCGCGACTGCCAGCCCTCGCCGAGGCACTGGGCCACCGCCTCGCCGCCCTTGACCAGGGCGCCGCGGGGATCGTCGCTCTCCAGCGGGCCGAAGCAGAGGTAGTGGTCGGGCCGCCGGGCCGAGGTGATCACGCAGGCGTCATGGAAGGCCTGGGTATCGGTCTGCCAGGTGCGGGTCAGGCGGGTGGTCTCCAGGCGCCCCTTGATGTCGGCGAAGCCGGTGTCGGCGCTCGCCACCGCGCGGTTCAGGGCCCCGCAGTCGAACAGCTCCGCCGCGGGTGGCGTCGCCTGGCTCGCACACCCGGCGAGCAGCAGCACCCCCGCGCCCGCCAGCCAACTCCTCATCGTCCTTCGCATCCTCGTCTCCTTGATGGATACGGGTCGCACCGACCCGATACAGGCACCATAGCACTCCGCGGCCGCGCCCTCTCGCCGGCGCGGGGTGCTTCGATGCCGTCGCCCGAGGCGCCGTCAGTGCGCCTCGTCCCAGTTGATGCCGCTCTCGGCCTCGACGATCAGCGCCACGTCGAGCTCGGCGGCCGCCTGCATGCGCGCCTTCACCTCGTCGATGAAGGCCTCGACCTGCGCCTCGGCCACCTCGAAGACCAGCTCGTCGTGGACCTGCATCACCATCACGGCGTCGAAGGCCTCGCCGGCGAGCCAGGCGTCCACGTCGATCATGGCGCGCTTGATGATATCCGCCGCAGTGCCCTGCATGGGCGCGTTGATGGCGGTGCGCTCGGCGCCCTGGCGGCGCGCGCGGTTCTGGGAGTGGATCTCCGGCAGGTAGAGGCGCCGGCCGAACACCGTCTCGACGAAGCCGTCCTCGGCGGCCTGGGCGCGGATACGCTCCATGTAGCGGGCGACGCCCGGGTAGCGGTCAAAGTAGCGGTCGATGTAGGTCCTGGCCTGGCTCTGCTCGATGTTGAGCTGGCGGCCGAGTCCCCAGGCGCTCATGCCGTAGATCAGCCCGAAGTTGATCGCCTTGGCGCTGCGACGCTGATCGCCGGTGACCTTCTCCAGCGCCACGCCGAACACCTCGGCGGCGGTGGCGGCGTGGATGTCGCGGCCCTCGGCGAAAGCCTCGAGCAGCCCCTTGTCGCCGGAGAGGTGCGCCATGATGCGCAGCTCGATCTGGGAGTAGTCGGCGGCGACGATGCGATAGCCCGGCCGGGCCACGAAGGCCTGGCGGATGCGCCGCCCCTCCTCGGTGCGGATGGGGATGTTCTGCAGGTTGGGATCCGACGAGGAGAGCCGGCCGGTGGCGGTGACCGCCTGGTGGTAGCTGGTGTGCAGGCGCCCGGTGGCCTTGTTGACCAGCCGCGGCAGCTTGTCGGTGTAGGTGGACTTCAGCTTGGCGAGCCCGCGGTGCTCGATGATCACCTTGGGCAGCGGGTAGTCCAGCGCCAGCTCCTCGAGCACCGCCTCGGCGGTGGAGGGCGCCCCCTTGGGCGTCTTCTTGATCACCGGGATCTTCTGCTCCTCGAAGAGGATCTGGCCGAGCTGCTTGGGCGAGCCGAGGTTGAACTCGCGACCGGCGAGCTCGTGGGCGCGGCGCTCCAGCTCGCCGATGCGGGTCTCGAGCTCCTTGCTCTGGGCGTGCAGCCGCTCGGGATCGAGCGCCACGCCGGTGCGCTCCATGCGCGAGAGCACCGGGATCAGCGGCCGCTCGAGGGTGTCGAGGACCTCGGCCAGGCGGCCCTCGGCCTCGAGGCGCGGCCGCAGCAGCCGGTGCAGGCGCAGGGTGATGTCGACGTCCTCGCAGGCGTAGGGCGCGGCCTGCTCCAGGGCGACCTGGTTGAAGGTGAGCTGCTTGGCCCCCTTGCCGGCGATCTCCTCGAAGGAGATCGTCTTCTCGCCCAGGTACTTCAGCGCCAGCGAGTCCATGTCGTGGCGGGTCGCCGTGGAGTCGAGCACGTAGGAGGCCAGCATGGTGTCCTCCAGCGGCCCGGCCACCGTGATGCCGACATTGGCCAGCACCGAGATGTCGTACTTGAGGTTCTGGCCGATCTTGGTGCGCCGCTCGTCTTCCCAGAGGGGGCGCAGGGCCTCGAGCACGGCGTCGCGGTCGAGCTGCGCCGGGGCGTCGAGGTAGTCGTGGGCGAGCGGGATGTAGGCCGCCTCGCCCGGCTCGAGGGCGAGCCCCACGCCGACCACCTGGGCCTCCATGTAGTTGAGGCTGGTGGTCTCCAGGTCGAAGCAGAAGGCCTCGCTGGCCTCGAGCCGCTCGAGCCAGGCGTCCAGGTCGGCCTGCTCGAAGATGACGTGATCCTCGCGCTGGGCGCTGCCGCTCTCCGTACTGCCACTCCCGTCGGCCTCGGCCGGCGCCGGCGTGCCGCCGGCGACATCGTCGACGCCCTCGTGCTTGCCCTCCAGCAGCTCCGAGAGCCAGGCCTGGAACTCCAGCCGGCGATAGAGCTCGACCAGCGCCTCGCGGTCGGGATGGGCGATGTCCAGGTCGTCGAGGCCCACCGGCAGCTCGCAGTCGGTCTTGATGGTCGCCAGCTGATAGGAGAGAAAGGCCTGGTCGCGATGCTCCTCGAGCTTCTTGGGCAGCGTCTTGGCGCCGCGAAAGCCCAGCGTCTTGATCTTCTCGGGGTCCGCATAGAGGGTCTCGAGCCCGCCCTGCATGCCCTGCAGGAGGCCCAGCGCGGTCTTCTCGCCGACGCCCGGCACGCCGGGGATGTTGTCGACCTTGTCACCCATCAGCGCCAGGAAGTCGATGATCCGCTCCGGGGGCAGGCCGAACTTGTCCTTCACGCCTTCGACGTCCAGGGTCTCGTCCTTCATGGTGTTGACCAGGGTGATATGGGCATTGACCAGCTGGGCCATGTCCTTGTCGCCGGTGGAGATCACCGCGTCGCGGCCGGCCTCGGTGGCGCGCCTTGCCAGGGTGCCGATGACGTCGTCGGCCTCCACCCCCTCGATGCACAGCAGCGGCAGCCCGAGCGCGCGCACGCAGTCGTGCAGCGGCTTCACCTGGGAGCGCAGGTCATCGGGCATCGGCGGGCGATGGGCCTTGTACTCCTCAAACAGCTCGTCGCGGAAGGTCTTGCCGGGGGCATCGAAGACCACCGCCATGGGGCTGTCGGGGTAGTCCTTGATCAGCCGCTTGAGCATGTTGAGCACCCCCTTGATCGCCCCGGTGGGCTGCCCCTCGGAGGTGGTCAGCGGCGGCAGGGCGTGGAAGGCGCGGTAGAGATAGGAAGAACCGTCGACGAGAACGATGGGCGTGTCGGCCATGTATCGGCATCCATTGAGGCGTGGCGTGATGGGTTGCTGGCCATCCATGATACGCATTGCCGCCGCGTTTTGCCGCGCATGGTAGGCCGGGCGGCCATGAGCCCTTACACTGGAGTGACCACCGGGGCGCCCGAGGTGGAGTGATCGTGGAGGCGACCCCGATTCCTTCGGCACTGGAGGCCATCATGATGAAGATCCTGCGCAGCGACGCGCCCGTCCCGAGACTCGCCCTTGCCCTGGCCACCGTCCTGGCCCTCTCCGTCAGCGCCGGTGCGCTCGCCCAGTCATCCGGCGACCTCGAGCCAGACATCACCATCCGCGAGGAGGAGGATCGCACCATCCGCGAGTACCGGGTCAACGGTGAGCTCTACGCCATCGAGATCCGCCCCTTCGCCGGCCCCTCCTACTATCTCGTCGACCACGACGGCGACGGCGACTTCGAGCGCCGCGAGGGGGATCGCATCGCCGTCCCCCAGTGGGTGCTGAAGACCTTCTGACCCCTCGGCCGCCCCGCCGCCGTTTCATGGCCTCGCCATCTCCCTCGCCGCGGCCGGGGCGCGTGCATCGAAGGGCCAAGTCGCTACAATAGGCGGCTTGGCATTTCCCGGGCGAGAGACACATGGCCGTATTCACACCGCTTACCGACCCTCAGGTCGCCGAGTTCCTCAGCCGCTTCGACGCCGGCTCGCTGGTCTCCGTCGAGGGCGTGCCCGCCGGCACCGAGAACAGCACCTTCTTCGTCACCACCGACCGGCGCGAGCTGGTGCTGACCCTGTTCGAGCAGGGCGAGCACGAGGAGCTGCCGTTCTTCGTCGACCTGCTCGACTACCTGGACGAGCATCGCCTGCCGGTCCCGGGCCCCCTCCACGATCGCGACGGCGTGGCCCTGCACACCCTGGCCGGCAAGCCGGCGCTGCTGTTCCCCCGGCTGCCCGGCAAGCACCCCAAGGCGCCGAACCTCGCCCAGTGCCGCGAACTGGGCGACGCCCTGGGACGCATGCACGCGGTCTCCCGGCATTTCCCCGGCCACCGGCCCAACCCCCGGGACCTGCACTGGCTGCTGCCCATGCACCACAAGGTGCTGGTCTATCTGTCGCCGGAGGACCAGGCGCTGATGAAGGACGAGGTCGAGACCTACCAGGGCTTCTTCGGCGACACGCCGGACCTGCCCCAGGGTGCCCTGCACGGCGACCTGTTCCGCGACAACACCCTGTTCGACGGGGATCGCCTGGGCGGGCTGATCGACTTCTACAACGGCTGCACAGGTGACCTGCTGTTCGACCTGGCCATCGTCGTCAACGACTGGGCCACCGAGCCCGACGGCCGCCTGGACCCGGCTCGCCACGACGCCCTGCTCAGGGCTTACCAGGCGCGCCGACCGCTCACCGCCGCCGAGCGCGAGGCCTGGCCGATGATGCTGCGCCTGACCGCGCTGCGCTACTGGCTCTCCCGGCTGCTGGTGGTCTACGTCGATCCGCCGGCCCACGACCTCACGCCCCACGACCCCGAGCAGTTCCGCACCGTCCTCAAGGCGCGCCTGGAGCACGGGGCGCTGCCGCTACCGGAAGGAGACGCATGAGTCAGCCCAAGAGCAAGGCCGGACCGGCCCAGCAGGCGCGCCGCACCTGGAACATCGATCAGTGGGGCAGCGGCTACTTCGACGTCAACGACGAGGGCCAGGCCCTGGTGCGCCCGCTGGGCAGCGACGACGACGGCCCCGCCCTGCCCCTGCAGCCGCTGGTTCACAAGCTACGCGAGGCCGGCCTGCGCCTGCCGGTGCTGGTGCGCTTCACCGACATCCTGCACGACCGGGTCGAGCAGCTCTGCGCCGCCTTCGACACCGCCATGCAGGAAGAGGCCTTCGCGGGCGGCTACACCGCCGTCTACCCGATCAAGGTCAACCAGCAGCGCCGGGTGGTCGAGTCGATCCTCGGCACTTACGAACGCGGCCGCGGCCGCGTGGGCCTCGAGGCCGGCAGCAAGCCGGAGCTGCTGGCGGTGCTCGCGCTCTCCGCCGACGGCTCCTCGCTGATCGTCTGCAACGGCTACAAGGATCGCGAGTACATCCGCCTGGCGCTGATGGGCGAGAAGATCGGCCACCGCGTCTACCTGGTGGTGGAGAAGCTCTCGGAACTGCCGCTGATCCTCGAGGAGGCGCGCCGCCTCGGCGTCACCCCGCGCATCGGCCTGCGCGCCCGGCTCTCCTCGGTGGGCCGCGGCCGCTGGCAGGACACCGGCGGCGAGAAGTCCAAGTTCGGCCTCACCGCCAGCCAGATCCTCTCCGTGGTGAAACAGCTGCGCGAGGCCGAGGCCCTGGAGAGCCTGCAGCTGGTGCACTTCCACCTCGGCTCGCAGATCGCCAACATCCGCGACATCCAGCGCGGCCTGCGCGAGTGCGCCCGCTTCTACCAGAGCCTGGTGGAGCTAGGCGCCCCGGTGGACACCGTAGACGTCGGCGGGGGCCTGGGCATCGACTACGAGGGCACCCGCTCGCGCAGCTTCTGCTCGGCCAACTACTCGATGCTCGAGTACGCCCGCAACGTGGTGGCGGCCTTCGCCCAGGCCTGCGCCGAGCAGGAGCTGCCCCAGCCGCACATCATCAGCGAGTCCGGCCGCGCCCTGACCGCCCACCACGCGGTGCTGATCTCCAACGTGATCGGTGAGGAGCGGGTCAGCCACCTCTCCCCCGAGCGCCGGGTGCAGGACGAGCCCCAGGTCGACGAGCTGTGGCGGGTCCACGACCTGCTCCACGAGCGCGCCGAGCCCCGCGGCCTGGTGGAGGCCTGGCACGACCTGGTGCACGCCATGGGCGAGCTCCAGGAGCGCTTCGTGATGGGCATGACCGACATCGACGCCCGCGCCGAGGGCGAGAGCGTCTACTTCGCCGCCTGCGCGCGGCTGCGCGGCCTGCTCGACAACCGCAACCGCGCCCACCGCGAGATCAGCGACGAGCTGGCCGAGAAGCTCGCCGACAAGCTGTTCGTCAACTTCTCGCTGTTCCAGTCGGTGCCCGACGTCTGGGGCATCCAGCAGATCTTCCCGGTGCTGCCGCTGGAGGGCCTGCACCGCGGCCCCGAGCGGCGCGGCGTGATCCAGGACATCACCTGCGACTCCGACGGGCGCATCGACGGCTACGTCGACGGCCAGGGGGTCGAGACCACCCTGCCGCTGCCCGAGTGGCGCGAGGGCGAGGAGAAGCTGCTGGGCTTCTTCCTGGTGGGCGCCTACCAGGAGATCCTCGGCGACCTGCACAACCTGTTCGGCGACACCGACTCCGCGGACGCCGCCCTGACCGCCGACGGCGACTGGTCGATCAGCCAGGTCCAGCAGGGCGACCGGGTGGCCGACGTGCTGGGCTACGTCAACTTCGACGTCTCGGCCCTGCGCGAGCACCTCGCCGAGCAGCTCGCCCGCAGCGGCCTCGACCAGGCCCAGCAGCAGGCCTTCCTCGACGACCTCTCCGACGGGCTCGAGGGCTACACCTACCTCGAGTAGGGAGGCACCGGCCAGGCGCCGACCGCCCCGACACGACAACGCCCCGCGGCCTTTGCCGCGGGGCGTTGTCGTTGGTGCCGAAGTCGAACGCTCACGCCACCACGCGGGTCGTGACCTCCAGGCCGCCGGCGAGGGAGAAGGCGAGTGTGGCGCCGCGGGGCAGCGGGCCGACGCCGGCCGGGGTGCCGGTGAGCACCACGTCGCCGGGCTGCAGGGTGAAGTGGCGGCTCATCTCCGCCAGCAGCGCCGGCACCGGGAAGAGCATGTCTGAGCCGCGGCCTTGCTGGCGGACCTCGCCGTCCACCTCGAGGGTGAAGGAGAGCGTCGCCCAGTCCGGCACATCGGTCAGCGGCAGGAAGGCCGAGAGGGGGCAGGCGCCGTCGAAGGCCTTGGCGACCTCCCAGGGATGCCCCTTCTCCTTCAGGCGCGCCTGCACGTCGCGCAGGGTCAGGTCCAGCGCCAGCCCGAGGCCGAGGACGGCCCGTTCGGCCTGCTCCGGCGTGGCGTTCGAGAGCTCCTCACCGATCAGCAGCGCCAGCTCCGTCTCGTAGTGCACCTCGCCCCGGGCGAAGGGCGCCTCGATCGGCGCCTCCAGCGACACGGCGGCGGTCGCCGGCTTGATGAACAGCAGCGGCTCGCTCGGCACCGGGTTGTCCAGCTCCCGGGCGTGCTCGGCGTAATTGCGGCCGACGCAAACGATCTTGCCGAGCGGCTCGGCGAACGGCCGGCCATCGGTGAAACGGGGCACGAAGCGCATGGGGACTCCTCTCCTTCTCGTAGGTGCCGGGGCGGTCGGGCGACCGGCATTTCAGTCTACCGAAGCCGGCCTCGGGGTCCAGCGCCAGCCAGGCCGAGCAAGCCCGAGCGTCGCGAGCGAGACGCCGGACACCCGCCTACACTAGGCGAACAACAAGAGGAGAACCCCCATGCTCAAGCTCGGCTCGCTCATCATCCTGCTCAGTCTGCTGACGGCCTGCGCCTCTTCCTCGAATGACGAGGTGGGCATCACCGACGACTGTCAGGCGGACATCCGCACCCTGGAAATGGAGATCTACCAGAACCGTGACCAGTACACCCTCGAGGCGCGGACCAAGGCCAATGCCGAGCTGCTCCAGGCCAAGACCAACCGCTTCAACCCGGTGAAGTGTCGCGTGAACATCCAGGATGCGCGCAGCGAGCTGCGCAAGGGCAGGCTGTAAGGCAACCCGTGAGTGGAGACTTTTACGCCATAGGACGGCGCGAGACGGAGAGGGTGTCGTGACGAGGCACCCTTCCCGCTGATTCATGCAGGGTGCAGCATCCGGCCGTCGACACGATGTGGATAACCGCGCCCCCTTTCGTGGGCTTGTGCTACATTCAATTACATTAATGGAATTTAATCGGTGATCAAGGATGATCAAACCTGCCCTTCTGCTGCTCATCGCGAGCATGCTGCCGCCCCTCGCCAATGCACAGGTCTATAAGTGCGAGGTTGGTAATAATACCCGTTACCAGGATCATCCCTGTGCAGGGCCGTCGGCATCAGAGTCCGGCCAGATGCCCAACCTCAATAACCTTTCGACTATGGGTAGTGAAAGGAGGCGTCCACCGACGGATCTCTCAGCCATCGTCATGGAGCAGCTAGCCAATCCGCTCAGGCCTCATCTTGAGGCGAGGGCATCTGCTGGTGGCTACCTGCTAGAAGGCATGTCCAGGCACAAGGCCATTGCGATACTTGGCGAGCCAAATACACGCCGGGTTAATCTCAATTCAGATGGCCAAAGCTGTGAAATGCTTTACTGGCAGCACGAAAACGGAAAGCGAGAATCCCACCAGGCGCTTATTTGTGAAGACCGCGTCGTTAGTTATAGGAAATCACCATAATAGCTAAGATCCAGCTTTCTCCACCAGCCTGACTTCTCGTCTTTGGTGATCCACAACCATTCTTTCGAGCCTCAGCCCTGCCTCTTTACACACCCGGTTAATGATGCGATCGCGCTTCATGCGGTCTGGCCGTTTATGACTAGGGTCGTCTAACTCTAGCGCACAAAATATGCGAAAATCTCCGCGGCAGCATAGCACATAATCGAAGTGCCATTGTGATATCTGCCTAAACAAAGAAAGATACTCTCGACTCTTGGGCCGGTACTTATTCACATTAGGATTAACCAGATCGACAACGCGCACCTGAGAGAAAATGTGATATTTATCCCCATAGGCCTTTTCCAGCACCTTATAAACATCCCGTTCGGTGGGGCTCATCAGGTGTGAGCGTGCGACATAGGCCCCGCCCCGATCCATCAGGTCTTCAGAGTAGTTCCTATCTGCCTGATACGGCTTTATCTCAAGTGCTGCGATGGAGTCTTGCGGTGGGATGGGTGATCCAGGTTGCCTAACCAAGGGGCTATTGGCGCCGCCCAACCCGGAATATCCGGTGCTGGAGCTTTTCATCCATGACGACTCTGTTATTTTTCTACCCCCAGGCATCTTGTTCTTGATGCTTGCAGACGAGGCGGTGAAAGCACCACTTTCGGATTTTTCACCTTTCCGCCTCTTATAACCCCAGCTTCTTTTTCGTCTCCGTGGTTGTTTCCTGGTGACTTTGAGCAGTGCCGCCTTGATGATGGCAACTACTAACATTAACACCCCCCCAAAAAGGGCGGCTTTCATGATGGTCCCCACGAGTCCTTGAATCGCCTGTTCCACCGCTCCGCCCTCCCTGGCCTACCCTCTTCCTTCTGTTATGTCTTGCTCAAGGCGACCTCCTACCCCTGGAGCCTTCCGCCCTGGAACCACCTAGCCGCTGCCTTCCTGGCTAGTCGGTATCCGTCCCTGTCTGCTGAGCGTCTTCCGCGCCCTCCACTGCCCTTTACCTTTCAGCCTGAAGTGATGCTGGTGCGAAGCAGCAACCGTTGCTGGATGATCAGCACACAATCAAATAATAATTAAGCCTTTACTGGGAAGGTATCACAGCACATCGCAGCCAGCCTGTACGACCTTTTCACTACACAGCCACCAGCACCTCCCCCGACTCCGAGCGGTATCGGTCATCGAGCGCTTTATCGAGGCGGCTCAGCTCAGCGCAGCGCAGGCGCTCACAGGAGGATGCGACAAAGGCTTCCCCAAGAAAGCGCCCAGGCCGCTTGTGAGGGGCCACACAGGCCCTGGTTCAGGAGAGGAATGCCTCTGCGTCAATCCTCCGCCGGAGCTGGGCCTAGGGCGCGAGAGGCGGGTTGTGGAACGCGGTCGCTTGGCTCCCCCGCCGTCACACGGCTGAAAGAATTCGAGGCTACGGTAGGCACATCACGAATCGAGTCGTGAGCCCTGGATCTGGAAGACCAACAGCATGTTTAGCTCGCCTGATGGCGGGCTTTTTTTGGCTGGAGAAAGGCAGGAAGGGAGTAGTGCGAATACAAAGTGGACACGCACAAAAAAACCGCCTTCATAGGCGGTTTCTTGTATGCTGCGACTCATTTTCCCGATGCTTCGATGGTGCCGGCACCAGGAGTCGAACCCGGGACCTACTGATTACAAGTCAGTTGCTCTACCAACTGAGCTATGCCGGCGCGGGAACCGACTCGAGTCACAGAATCGGAAACAGGGTTGACGTGGCTGGGGTAGCAGGATTCGAACCTGCGCATGCCGATACCAAAAACCGGTGCCTTACCGCTTGGCTATACCCCAGCATTGTGGTGGCCAGAGACGGAATCGAACCGCCGACACGGGGATTTTCAATCCCCTGCTCTACCAACTGAGCTATCTGGCCCCTCGCCAACGGTGCGTATTAAACCCCAGCCGGCCGTTGGCGTCAACCCTTTCCGTTTCAAAAAGATGGCGAGGGTTTACCGGCGCACGAAACGGCTAGTCGCCCTGGGGCACATAGCCCTCGGCCTGGTCAGTTTCCTGGTTGTCGAGGAAGCGCTCCATCTGCTCCATCAGGTACTCCCGCGAGGCGGCGTCGAGCATGTTCAGGTGCTTCTCGTTGATCAGGCGGGTCTGCAGCGCCTGCCACTCCTCCCAGGCCTGCCTGGAGACGCTGGCCTGGATCTCCTGACCCTTCTTGCCCGGCAGCGGCGGGAACGGCAGGGCGTCCATCTCCTTCTGGTACTTGCGGCAGAACACGGTCTGGCTCATCGGGGTCTCTCCTCGTGCGGGCTCATGGCCCGGCGGTGGTGGTCAGTGCAAAGGGCGCCAGCGAGGCCAGCAGCGCCTTTACCGGCGCCGCCAGGCCGACGCTGGCGGGATCCCGGGGATCGTACCAGCGGCGCGCCTCGCCCACCGAATCCAGCCGGGCGATACGCGCCGGCTGCGGGGTGATCTCGAGACGAAAGTGGCTGAAGACGTGGGTGAAGGGCGTCCAGGCCGTCTCGAGCTCGCTGCCCGGCGCGTGAACGGCCAGCCAGGCCGTCAGCGCCTCGCGATCATCGAACTGCGGCAGGCTCCAAAGCCCACCCCACAGGCCGCTGGCGGGGCGCTGCTCGAGCAGCACGCGCCCCTCGCGATCCTGTAAGAGCAGCATGGTGGTGGTGCGGGTCGGCACGGCCTTCTTCGGCTTCGACTCGGGGAAGCGCTTCTCCTCGCCGCGGGCATGGGCGAGGCACTCCGCCTCGAAGGGGCAGCGCGCGCAGTCCGGCTGCCCGCGCCGGCACAGCGTCGCCCCCAGGTCCATCATCGCCTGGGTGAAGTCGACCACCCGCGCCTCGGGGGTGTAGTGCTCGGCCAGGGCCCAGAGGCGGCGCTCCACCGCCGGCCGCCCCGGCCAGCCCTCCACGGCGTGCAGGCGAGTCAGCACCCGCTTGACGTTGCCGTCGAGGATCACCGCCCGCCGCCCGGTGCTCTGGGCGATGATCGCCCCGGCCGTGGAGCGGCCGATGCCGGGCAGGGCCGCCATCGCCTCGAGGCTCTCCACGGGAAACGCCCCGCCGTGCTCCTCGACGACGACGCGCGCGGCCTTGTGCAGGTTGCGGCCCCGGGCGTAGTAGCCAAGCCCGGTCCACAGGTGCAGCACCTCGTCCTGCTCGGCCGCCGCCAGCGAGGCCACATCGGGAAAGCGCGCCATGAAGCGCTCGAAGTAGGGGATCACCGTGGTGACCTGGGTCTGCTGCAGCATGATCTCCGAGACCCACACCCGGTAGGGGCTGCGATCCTGCTGCCAGGGCAGGTCGTGGCGACCGTGCTCGTCGAACCACTCGAGCAGGCGCTGCTGGAAGCGTTCGGGGGGCAGGATGGCGGGCGGCATCTCGCTCATGGGCTCTCTCGACACGACACTCTCACGGCACGAAAAAAAGCGCCGACTGGGGAAGTCGGCGCAGGGACTGGTCATACATGTTGCTCAATTGAAGAGACCTTCCAGGGCGTCGCGAAGTTCCTGGCCGGCCTGCTCGCCGAGGCGTTCGTCGAGCTTCTCGACGGCGCCCTCGAGGCGCTCCTCGACCTTTTCACCGGCTCGCTGGGTGGCCTCGTCGCGCAGCAGCCCGGCGAGGGTGCCTTGGAAGGCCTCGCGATCGAAGCGGCACCATTCCGAGCTCTCGCCTCCGAGAGTGCCATCACAGCGCACCGGCAGCGGCACGCGTGCCAGCCTCGGATTGACCTCGCAGGGCGCATTATCGGCCTCCACCAGGCGCACCGCGGCGCGCAGGTCGAACTGTTCGCTGACGAGATCAATGCGGCCCTCGCCGTCCACCCGCATACCGGGCAGCGTGACCAGCAGGTCGTCGCTCTGCACCTCGCCCTCGTCCAGGGTCAGGCCGGCCCGGATGCGCTCGAAGCGCGTCTCCTCGGCCCACTCGCGGTCGAGCCGCTTGCCCTGCAGGGTGGCGGCCGTGGTGCACAGCTCCTCGGCGACATTGAGCTCCTTGAAGGCGCCCTCGTCGATGCGCGCATCGAGGCGGCCGCTCAGGTGGCGCCTGAGCTCCAGCGGGGAGTTGCCGCGACTGGTCAGCTCGCCCTCGCCGCTGAAGCGCCCGCTGAGGGGAGCCGGCTCCTCAGAGCGGGCCTCGAGCAGCGACTCGAGGCGCACCCGCTCGGCACGGGGCGAGAGCTGCCAGCGAACCGGGCTCTCGCGCAGGTCGAGAACGCCGTCGGCGGCCAGGCTCCCCTCGTAGAAGCGGGAGGTGAAGTCGATCAGGCGATGGCGGCCATCGCGCCCTTCGAGGGTCAGGTCGACGTCCTGGAAGTTCAGCCCCGCGAGGCGCAGCTGCCCCAGGGCGAGGTGGGCATCGAGCTCGAGGGTGGAGAGCCACTCCGTGGGCACCAGCCCGCCGGCGTCCTCGGCGTGGGCCCGGCGGATGCCCGGCAGCTGCTTGGATGATGCGGTATCGGCGCCGGCGCCGGCCGGCAGCAGGTAGCCGTCCAGATCCAGGCGATCCCCCTGCAGGTCGGCGGCGAGCAGGCCACCGTCGAAGCGACCCGCCAGGCGACCGGTGAAGGTGCCGTCGTCCAGCACCAGGGTCAGGCCGGCGAGCTCGAAGCGCTCAAGGTCACCGCTGACCGGACTGGTCAGCGCCACGTCGGTGAGCGCCTGGCCACTAGCCATGGCGGGCATCGCATCAAAGCGCGTCAGCCAGGGGCGCAGCGACAGCGGCGTCAGGCGCAGCTGGCCGGTATAGGCCGGCGCCTCGCCGAGGTCGCTGAGGTTGAGGTTGCCGTTAAGCTTCAGGGCGTCGGGGCCGGTCAGCTCCAGCTCGCGCAGGCGGGCACTCTGCTCGTCGAGGTCGGCATCCACCGAGAAGGCGAGCGTGAGGGGCAGGACCTTCTCGCCCAGGCGCGGGTGGTTGAGGCTGGCGTCGAGGGTGCCCGCCTCCAGTTGCAGGCTGCCCTCGCCGACATTCACTACCAGCCGCTCACCCTTCAGGTTGAGCTTCTGCTCGTTCTCCAGCCCGGCCAGCCGGTTGACCGTCGTCAGGCTCAGCCCCTCCAGCACGTGCCGCCCTTCGGAGAGCCCCAGGTCCACCCGGGTGTCGAGAGCGACATCGCTTAGCAGTCGCGGCTCGCTCGGCTGCTCCCTCCAGTCGAGGCTCTCATGAAGCCGCAGGCGGAAGGACGAGGTGAGCGGAAAGGCGCTGCCGGGATTGACGTTGCTGCCGCTGATCTCGAGCCCCTCGAGGCGCAGCTCGCGGTCCGCGAGGGCATCGCGAAAGTGCACCTCGCCACGACGCACCTGCACGCTGGCGATGTTGAGGGCCACCGAGAGGCCGTTGCTCGCGCCCGGGGCGGGGCCGGCACTGGCCGGTGCCAGGGCAGCCTCGGCCTGTTCGCCGCGCTCGCCCAGCCGCTCGCTCAACACCTCCCAGTTGCCCTTGCCCTGCGCGTCGCGCTCGAGGTCGAGGTAGAGGTCGTCGAGGGTCAGGCCGTCGATGGCGATCTCACCGCGCAGCAGCGGCGTGAAGGCCAGGCTGACCTCGGCGTGGGAGAGCGCGGCGAAGGGCGCCGAGTCATCGGTCTGATCGGGCAGGCGGGCCTCGGCCTGCTGCACGCCGACCCCCAGCCGAGGATAGAAGGACCAGGAGAGCGGGCCGTCGAGGGTCAGCTCGAGCCCGCTGTGCTCGCGCACGACCTCGACCAGGCGCGGCTTGAGATCGTTGGGGTCGAAGAAGGTCGTCACGTACACCACGGCGCCGACCATCACCAGGCCGAGGACGCCGATCGCGGCGAGCAGGGTGCGCAGCAACCGCTTCATTGATGACCTCCCTGTGACGAGAGATTGAGCTCGAAGTAGTCGCCGTCCTTGGTGAGACGATAGCCGAGCCTCGAGAGCAGCAGCTGGTCGGCCACGGGCAGCTGGGAGGAGGCGGCATAGAGGCGGCGCCCCTCGGCATGGGCGGCTTCGCTGACCAGCCCCAGCAGGCGCGAGCCGACCCCGCGGCGGCGCGTGGTCTTGCGCACGCAGAGGTTCGACAGCCACCAGGCGTTCTGATCGAGTTTCACCGCCACGGCGCCCAGCAGGCGGTCGTTGAAGCGGGCACAGCTGAACAGGTGGCCGTTCGCCAGATGTTCACGGATGAAGTCGTCCACGGGCAGGGGCAGGCGCTCGGGGGGCGCGTCCGTGAAGATGCGTACGAGGTCGAGGCGTATCTGGGCATCCGCTTCCCAGGTGTCCTGGTCGACCTGCTGAAGGGTCACCGGCATGCGTGGATCTCCTTGAAGCCGGGGCGGCAGGCGTGCCACCACTGTCATGGGCCGCATTGTAGCGGATGGGGTGAGCGATTCACTATAATGGCAGGCTCGCGGCGTCAGGCACAGCACCCGACGCCCCTTCGTATTGCCGGCCGGTGAGCATCACTGGCCCTCCTCGACACGCGCCCAGGCGCTGGAGATCCGACATGTCCGAGCGTATCGCCACGGTCACCCGGAACACCCGGGAAACCCAGATCACGGTGACCATCAACCTCGACGGCGAGGGGCGCCTGGCCTGCGAGACCGGCGTGCCCTTCCTCGATCACATGCTCGATCAGGTGGCGCGCCACGGCCTGATCGACCTCGATATCGAGGCGGTGGGCGACCTGCACATCGACGATCACCACACCGTCGAGGACCTGGGCATCACCCTGGGCCAGGCCTTCCACCAGGCGATCGGCGACAAGCGCGGCATCTACCGCTACGGCCATGCCTACGTGCCCCTGGACGAGGCGCTGTCCCGCGTGGTGGTAGACTTCTCCGGCCGCCCGGGGCTCAGCATGGACGTGGAGTTCACCCGCGCCAGCATCGGTCGCCTGGATACCCAGCTGTTCTGGGAGTTCTTCCAGGGCTTCGTCAATCACGCCCGGGTGACCCTGCACATCGACAACCTGAAGGGCTTCAACGCCCACCATCAGGCGGAAACCATCTTCAAGGCCTTCGGCCGCGCGCTGCGCATGGCCGTGGCGCCCGACCCGCGCATGGCGGGTCAGATGCCGTCCACCAAGGGCAGCCTCTGAGGCCGCCGCACGATCACACGAGGAGCGCCCCATGACCATTGCCGTCATCGACTACGGAATGGGTAACCTGCATTCCGTCGCCAAGGCACTGGAGCACGTCACTCACGAGAACGTGGTCGTGACGCGGGATGCCCGTCGCATCCGCGGCGCCACCCGCCTGGTGCTGCCCGGCCAGGGCGCCATCCGCGACTGCATGGGCGAGCTCGAGAAGACCGAGCTGCGCGGCCTGGTCGAGGAGCTGCTCGCCTCCCAAGACAAGCCGCTGCTGGGCATCTGTGTCGGCCAGCAGATGCTGCTCGACCACAGCGAGGAGAACGGCGGCATCGGCTGCCTGGGCTTCCTGCCCGGCGAGGTGCGAAAGTTTCCGGCCGACATGCGCGACGACCGGGACAACCGCCTGAAGGTCCCGCACATGGGCTGGAACCTGGTCAATCAGCACCATGACCACCCGCTGTGGGCGGGCATCGACCAGGACGAGCACTTCTATTTCGTGCACAGCTACTACGTCGAGGCCGCCGACGACGCCACGGTGTTCGGCACCACCGAGTACGGGCGGGTGAATGCCCATGTGGCCATCGGCCGCGACGCCACCTTCGCGGTGCAGTTCCACCCGGAGAAGAGCTCACGGGCCGGCCTCAAGCTGCTGGAAAACTTCGTGCAGTGGACGCCCTGAACGGCGCCGTCGCGATGTCCCGGGGTGCCGACGACGCGCCCCTGTCCGCCGCACTCATGACAGCCGCATTTATGATAACAAGGGCGCCCGAGAGCGCGCCGAATGGAGACCCGACATGCTGGTAATTCCCGCCATCGACCTCAAGGACGGCCAGTGCGTGCGCCTCAAGCAGGGCCGCATGGACGACGCCACCACCTACGGCGATGACCCGGTGGCCATGGCCGCCCGCTGGGTCGAGGCCGGCGCCCGTCGCCTGCATCTGGTCGACCTCAACGGCGCCTTCGAGGGCGAACCGGTCAACGGCGAGGCGGTCACCGCCATCGCCCGCGCCTACCCGAATCTGCCGATCCAGATCGGCGGAGGCATCCGCAGCGCCGAAACCATCGAGCACTATCTCGCGGCCGGGGTCTCCTACGTGATCATCGGCACCAAGGCGGTCAAGGAGCCGGCCTTCGTCGGCGAGATGTGCCGCGCCTTCCCGGGCCACGTGATCGTCGGCCTGGACGCCCGGGACGGCTTCGTCGCCACCGACGGCTGGGCCGAGGTCTCCACGGTCAAGGCCACCGAGCTCGCCAAGCGCTTCGCCGACGACGGCGTCTCATCGATCGTCTACACCGACATCGCCCGCGACGGCATGATGCAGGGCGTCAACGTCGAGGCCACCGCCGAGCTCGCCCGCGAGGGCGGCCTGCCGGTGATCGCTTCGGGAGGGGTCACCGACCTCGAGGACCTGCGCGCCCTGGCAAAAGTCGCCGACGACGGCATCCTCGGCGCCATCACCGGCCGGGCCATCTACGAGGGCAGCCTCGACGTGGCCGAGGCCCAGCGGCTGTGCGACGCGCTCAGCCACAAGGGGAGCTGATCATGGGACTCGCCAAGCGCATCATCCCGTGCCTGGACGTCGACGCCGGCCGTGTGGTCAAGGGCGTCAACTTCATCGGCATCCGTGACGCCGGTGATCCGGTGGAGATCGCCCAGCGCTACAACCAGCAGGGCGCCGACGAGATCACCTTCCTCGACATCACGGCCAGCCACGAGGACCGCGACACCACGGTGGAGATGGTCGAGCGCATCGCCGGCGAGGTGTTCATCCCGCTGACGGTGGGCGGCGGCATCCGCAGCTGCGACGACATCCGCACCATGCTCAACGCCGGCGCCGACAAGGTGTCGATCAACACCGCCGCGGTGACCAACCCCGACTTCGTGCACGAGGCCGCCGAGCGCTTCGGCAGCCAGTGCATCGTGGTGGCCATCGACGCCAAGAAGGTCTCCGCCGAGGGCGAGCCCGAGCGCTGGGAGATCTTCACCCACGGCGGACGCCGCCCCACCGGCCTGGATGCCGTGGAGTGGGCCAAGAAGATGGTGGCCTATGGGGCCGGCGAGTTGCTGCTGACCAGCATGGACCGCGACGGCACCAAGGTCGGCTTCGATCTGGGCGTCACGCGCGCCATCGCCGATGCCGTGAGCGTGCCGGTGATCGCCTCCGGCGGTGTGGGCAACCTCGACCACCTGGTGGATGGGGTCATCGAGGGCGGTGCCGACGCGGTGCTGGCGGCGAGCATCTTCCACTTCGGCGAGTACACCATCCCCGAGGCCAAGCGTTACATGGCCAAGCACGGGATCGAGATGCGGCTCTAGGAAAAGGGGATTTATTGCTGCGCTCGATATCCTGATCGCTCGCGACATAAATCTTCACTTTTCCTTTCTAGTAAGAAGAGGAAGGGCCCGCCACTTGGCGGGCCCTTCGTCGTTCTGGCCGACGTGCGGGCGGCTACTCCTCGACCGAGAGCCCCAGGTTGCTGACGCCGTCGTTGCGCCCCAGCCGGCGCAGCGCCTTGAGCGCCTCGCGATCCAGCGGCCCGGCCTCCAGGGCCTCGAGCACCGCGTCCTGGAAGTCGTTCTCGTCCGCCATCAGCGGATGGTCGCGCAGCAGGGCGGCGAGACGCTCGGCGTCCTCCTCGCCCTCGGTGAGCTCGATGTAGGCCCGCACCCCGCTGCGCGAGGCGCGGCTGACCTCCAGCACCGCCTCAGAGGCCTCGCCGCGCAGGGTGTCGAGGATCGCCGAGAGCGCGACCACCGCCTCCAGCGCCCGCCGGGCGCCGAAGCTGTCGTCCTCGACGGGGGGCTCCAGCTCGGCGAGCTTCTCGGCCTGGCGGTCGAAGTCGATGCGCGCCTCCTTGACCGCCAGCTGTTCCCAGACGAGATCCAGGATCACTCGCAGGCCGTGGGGATCCCCCTCACCGCTGTTCGCGGCGTAGAGGCCATAGTTGGGCAGCAGCCGTTCGCACAGCGCCGCCATGAAGGCCTGCTGACGACGCGGGTCGAGCTGCTGAAGGCGCTGGAAGAAGCCGCTCATGGAGTCTCCTTGGAGGTTAGGTTGTCTCAGGGCCAGAGGCGCTCGACCGACACCCGCCCGCGGGGATCGAACAGCACGCCCTCGGCCACCAGGCGCCGGCGCTGCTCGTCGGCGCCGCCGTGATCGGCGAGCTTGCGCGAGGCGGTGATCACCCGAAACCAGGGCAGGCCGTGGCCGGCGGGCAGATCGCGCAGGGCGCGGGCCACCAGCCGTGGCGTGGCACCCTCGGTCATCGCGGCGATGCGCCCATAGGTCGTCACCCGGCCCGCGGGAATCTCGGCCAGGATGGTCAGAATCTGTTCTCTCAGCTCGGGCTTCATGTACTCTGGCGCTCCGTCAGTCACCCGCGCATTGCTAATATGGCGAGGCTCGCATGCACGTTCATCTCCTCCAGCACAGCCCCCACCAGGGACCGGCCCGGATCGCCGACTGGCTCGCCAGCATGGGCCATAGCCACACCGTCTTCCATCTCGACGCGGGCGAGCTGCCGCCGCGGCTGGCCGACGGCGATGCCCTGATCCTGCTCGACGGCCCCGAGGGCCGCGATGACGATGCGCGCCCCTGGCTCAGGGCCGAGCGCAAGCTCGTCGCCCAGGCGCTGGACGGCCGCAAGCCGCTGCTGGGGATCGGCTACGGTGCCCGGCTGATTGCCGAGGCGCTGGGGGCGATCGTGGCTCGCGGCACCGTGGCCGAGACCGGCTGGCACCGGGTAAGCCTCGCCCCGATGACCCCCGTCGACCTCCCCGAGGACTTCGAGGCCTTCATGTGGCACCGCGAGGTGTTCGCCCTGCCCGACTATGCCCTGGCGCTGGGCCGCAGCACCGCGAGCCCGCTGCAAGGCTTCACCTGGGACGACGGCCGGGTGCTGGCCCTGCTCTGCCACCTGGAGGCGACTGCGACCAGCGTCGCCGCCCTGCTCGATCACCTGCCCCCGCCCGAGGGCAGCGAGGCGAGCCCGCACGCCCAGGACCGCGCCACGATGCTCGACGACCCGAGGCGCTTCGACCGGCTGGCCCCCTTGCTCGATCGGCTGCTGTCGCAATGGCTGCGCCACGCCGCGCGCTGAGACTCAGGCCGGCTGATGCACCGGCCGGCCGGCCTTTCGGGCCTCGGCCGACCACTCCCTTGCGACCGCCAGGCAGCTCTCCCAGTCGCCCACGTGGAGGAAGTGGCGCTCCGGGTGCTTCTCCAGCTGGTGACGATAGAGCGGGTCGTAGTATTCGGTGAGCAGCGGTGCCAGCCAGGCCTCGTGGGCGCTGGTGTTGCCGCGCTCGTGCTCGCGGAAGGCCAGCGCCTGAAGGCGCTGCAGCCGCGCCAGGCGCGCCTGCCCCAGGCGCTTTCTCAACCGCCCGAGGGCCGTGGCGAGCTGCTTGCGCATCAGCGCCCAGCCCAGCCAGTCGCCGAACTGCCGGCGATGGACCTCCCAGAGATCGTCGATGTAGTCCTTGCGGATCTGCTCCAGGCGCCAGTCCAGCGGCATCTCGATGCGGATGCGCGGCGCCTGGACCATGCCCTCCCAGAAGGTTAGCGGGATGTTGGCGGTGCCGATGCGCCGCGACTCGTCCTCCAGCACCAGCGGCCCGGGCAGGTCCAGCAGGCGCAGCCCCATGGCGTGTTCGAAGTCGATCTGGCTGGGCGCCGGCAGCGGATGGCGGCCGAAGGCCGAGCCCTTGTGGCGGGCGCACCCCTCGAGGTCGAGGCCCTCCTCCAGCGCCAGGATCAGCGACGTCTTGGCGCAGCCGGTCAGCCCGCCCACCACCAGCTGCGGCTGCTCGGCGGCGTCGTCGATGCGTGCGCAGAGCGCCTGGCGCATCGCCTTCCAGCCCCCGCGGATGCGTGGGCGCGTGATGCCGGCATCGGCCAGCCACTGCTGGGCGGTGCGCGAGCGCAGCCCGCCGCGGAAGCAGTAGATGATGGCGTCGGGGTGGGCCTCGACGAGCCGCCCCCAGGCGGCGACCCGCGACGCCTTGAGGCCGCCGCGCACCAGCCGCTCGCCCAGGGCGATGGCCGCGTCCTGGCCGCGCTCCTTGTACTCGATGCCGACGAGGTGGCGCTCCTCGTCGTCCATCAGCGGCAGGTTGACGGCGCCGGGCAGCGCGCCCTGGGCGAACTCCACGGGTGCACGCACGTCGATCAGCACGCGCCCTTCCCTCAAGAGTTCGAGCTTCGGCTCGACCAGCGGCAGGCTCATCCGCGCACCTCGATCAGCGCCGGCCCGCTGGCCTTGACCACCTCGCCGAAGGGCGTGAGCTCGATGCCGTGGTCGCGGCCGATGCGCTGCACGTCGTCCTCCCAGGAGGGGTGCACCGAGAGCAGCAGGCCGCCGGAGGTCTGCGGGTCGCAGAGCCACTGCCAGTGCGCCTCGTCCATGCCGGGCAGGCTCGCGCCCAGCGCCTCGCGGTTGCGTCGGGTGCCGCCGGGCACCGCGCCCTTGCGGCGGTAGGCCTCGGCCTCGGCGAGCCGCGGAAGGCGCCGGAAGTCGACCCGGGCGGCGACGCCGCTGGCGGTGCAGATCTCGGCGAGATGACCGGCCAGGCCGAAGCCGGTGACGTCGGTCATGGCGTGCACGCCCTTGACCTTGGCCAGCGCCGTGCCGATGGCGTTGGACTTGAGCATGGTCGAGCGCGCCAGCTCCTGGTGGCCGGCCTCCAGCAGCCCCTGCTTCTCGGCGGTGGTGAGCAGGCCCACCCCCAGCGGCTTGGTCAAGAACAGCAGGTCGCCGGGCTGGGCGCCCTTGTTGAGCTTGAGATGCTCGAGATCGACCAAGCCGTTGACCGACAGGCCGAAGATCGGCTCGGGAGACTCGATGGAGTGCCCGCCGGCGAGCGCCAGCCCCAGCTCGCGACACACCGCCTGGGCCCCGGCCACCACGTCGCCGGCGACGTCCGCGCCGAGCTTGTCCAGCGGCCAGCCGAGGATGCCCAGCGCCAGAACCGGCTTGCCGCCCATGGCGTAGACGTCGCTGATGGCATTGGTGGCGGCGATGCGGCCGAAGTCGAAGGGGTCGTCGACGATGGGCATGAAGAAGTCGGTGGTGGCGATCATGCCGCGCCCGTCGCCCAGGTCATAGACGGCGGCGTCCTCGCGGCCCTGGTTGCCGACGATCAGCCGCGAATGGCTGGCGCCGGGACCGGCCTTGGCGAGGATCCCATCGAGCACGTCGGGGGCGATCTTGCATCCGCAGCCGGCGCCGTGGCTGTACTGGGTCAGGCGGATGGCGCTCATCTCGTTCTCCTTGGCATTCGTTAACCGCATTCTACATCAAGTGTGTCGGGCCTAGAGGGCGTCGAGGGCCTCGGCGAGCTTGTCCACGGCGACCACGTCCATGCCTTCGGGGCTGCGCTTGGGGGCGTTGGCCCGGGGCACGATGGCGCGGGTGAAGCCGTGCTTGGACGCCTCGACGATGCGCTCCTGGCCACTGGGCACCGGGCGGATCTCGCCGGACAGGCCCACCTCGCCGAACACCACCAGCTCCCGGGGCAGCGGCCGGTTCTGCAGGCTGGAGACCACCGCCAGCAGCACGGCCAGGTCGGCGCTGGTCTCCAGCACCTTGACCCCGCCGACCACGTTGAGGAAGACGTCCTGGTCGCCGGTGAAGAGCCCGCCGTGGCGGTGCAGCACCGCCAGCAGCATGGCCAGGCGATTCTGGTCCAGGCCCACGGCGACCCGTCGCGGGTTGCCCAGCGCCGACTCGTCGAGCAACGCCTGCACCTCGACGAGGATCGGCCGGGTGCCCTCCCAGACCACCATCACCAGGCTACCCGATGCCTGCTCCTCGCTGCGCGAGAGGAAGATGGCGCTGGGGTTCTTCACCTCCTTCATGCCGTGCTCGAGCATGGCGAAGACGCCCAGCTCGTTGACCGCGCCGAAGCGGTTCTTCTGCCCGCGCAGGGTACGGAAGCGCGAGTCGGCGCCACCCTCGAGCAGCAGCGAGGCGTCGATCATGTGCTCGAGCACCTTGGGACCGGCCAGGCTGCCGTCCTTGGTGACGTGGCCGACCAGCAGCAACACGGTATTGGACTGCTTGGCGAAGCGAGTCAGCACCGCGGCGGACTCGCGCACCTGGGCCACGCCCCCCGGCGCCGAGGCGATGTCCTCCAGGTGCATGGTCTGGATGGAGTCGATGATCAGCACCTCAGGGCGCTCGCGCTCTGCCACCGCGAGGATGGTCTCGACGCTGGTCTCGGCGAGCATCTTCAGCCCCTGGGTAGGCAGCTGCAGGCGATGGGCGCGCATCGCCACCTGGGAGAGCGACTCCTCGCCGGTGACGTAGAGCGAGGCGCGCTCCTGGGCGAGCTTGCAGGCGGTCTGCAACAGCAGGGTCGACTTGCCGGCGCCGGGGTGGCCGCCGAGCAGCACCGCGGAGCCGGGCACCAGGCCGCCGCCCAGCACCCGATCGAACTCCTCGAAGGTCGAGGAGAGCCTGGGCACCTCGCTCAGATCGACGCTGCCCAGGTCGGTCACCTCGCGGGACAGGCTGCCGGCATAGCCGCCGCGTCCGGTACCGCTGCTCGCCCCGCTGGCCGCCCCGGCACCGGGACGCGCGGGGGCCAGGCGCACCTCGCTCAGGGTGTTCCACTCCTGACAGCTGGTGCACTGCCCCTGCCACTTGCGGTATTCGGCACCGCACTCGGTGCAGACGAAGGCGCTCTTCACTTTGGCCATGGGGCACTCTCTCGCTCGATGACGGGGCCTGTCGATGACGGCCCGGATATCAATCGGGCCATTCTAGCAGCCAGGGGCCGCCGGCTGCGGAGCCCCGCGCGATGAACGGGCCCGCAACGACACGGGGCGGCCCTGAGGCCGCCCCGGTGCTGCTCGTTCACAGGGTCAGAGACGCTTGAGCTGCAGCATCTCGCTGTTCTGGAAGCGACGCAGGTTGGGATCGATCAGCTCCAGTGTCTGGGGGTCGACACGCAGGAAGTAGTAGGTCTGCCCCTCGCCGTTGGGCACCAGCTCGTAGACGGTGGCGGAGGGATCCTGCTCCGTTCCCTGAAGCGTCTCCCAGTTGCCGGTGTAGTTCTCGTCCGGCGGGTTCTGCGGGTGAGCCCGATAGGAGGCGTCCAGGTCGAAGGTCCGCTCCGCGGCCATGGCCTGCTCATCACCCATCAGGGTCACGTTGAGGTCGATGCCCTCGCAGTTGCGGCACGGCAGGGTGCCCTGGTAGGTCACCGTGGTCGCTTCCATCTCGGTGGCACCCTGATCGGTGGGGCCGGCGGCACAGCCGGCCAACAGCGCGGCCAGGGCAGAGCCGACCAGCAAGGTCCTGATTTGCATTTATGTCCTCCTAACCAATGGGCATGACGCCGTGAGGCACGGCAGCCTGAACCACAGCATAACCTCTCGTGTGCTCAGCGGACAGCCTCGCCCGGGACCGCGTTCCTCACCCCGGCGGATAGACATTGGTGAAGACCAGGATCAGCACCAGTGGCATGACCACCAGGCTGCCCAGGTTGCCGATCAGCACCAGGGAGGCCACCTTATGGGGTTCCTGACGATACTGCTCGGCCACGAGGTAGTTCAACACGGCTGGCGGCAGGGCCGCGAACACCCACAGGGCCGCCGCCTGCAGCCCCGATAGTTCGAGCCAGATGATCAGCGGCACGGCGAGCACCAGCCCCGAGAGCGGGCAAAGCACCGCGCCGAGCAGGCCCGTCCGCCAGTCGCCGAAGTCGATGTCCAGCATGCGCACCCCCAGGGCGAAGAGCATCAGCGGGATGGAGACGCCCCCCAGCATGTGCATCGCCTCCAGCCCCCAGCCGGGCAGCGGCACTCCACCCAGGTTGACCACCAGGCCGGCCAGGCTCGCCAGCACGATGGGCATGCGCAGCAGCCGCCACAGCGGGGTGTGCGGGCTGAGCATGTAGAGCCCTACCGAGAAGTGCAGCAGCATCTCGACGATGAACAGCACCACCGCCGCCGGCAGGGCCTGCTCGCCGAAGGCCAGCACCAGCAGCGGGATGCCCATGTTGCCGGAGTTGTTGAACATCATCGGCGGCAGGAAGGTCTTCACCTCGAGCTTCAGCCACTTTGCCACCGGCCAGAGCACCAGCCCCGAGCCCAGCACCACCACGGCCGCCGCCAGGGCCAGCTTGGCATAGTCCGCCAGCGGTGCCTGGCGGTCGGCCAGCACGGCGAACACCAGCATGGGCACGAAGAGCTCCATGTTGAGGGTGTTCAGCCCGCGGATGTCCGGCGTGCGAAAGCGACCGTAGAGGGTACCGCAGCCCGCGATCAGGAAGACGGGCAGCAGGGTGGCGATGATCTGGGCGGTCATTGCAGGGATCCGTAGGCAGCGAATGATAGAAGGCGAGTCCCGAGACTAGCATGGGCACGGCTTGCGCGGTCAGGTCGCTCGGGTCACCATGAGCTCAGTTCCCACCCCTCGAGCGAGTGATCATGAGCAAGTTCTGGAGCCCTGAGGTCCGCGAGCTGACTCCCTATGTGCCGGGAGAGCAGCCCCGCGAACGGCTGATCAAGCTGAACACCAACGAGAACCCCTATCCGCCGGCGCCCGCCGTCGAAGCGGCCCTGCGCGATTTCTCCGCCGACCACCTGCGGCGCTATCCGGATCCGACCTCCTTCGCCCTGCGCGAGGCCCTGGCCGAGGAGCTCGGGGTGGACACCGCCGAGGTCTTCGTCGGCAACGGCTCCGACGAGGTGCTGGCCCTGGCCTTCCAGGCCTTCTTCCGCCAGCCGCGGCCGCTGTCAATGCCGACCATCTCCTACAGCTTTTATCCGGTCTACTGCCGGCTCTATGGCGTCGAGCGCCGCACCCACCCGCTGGACGATCAGTGGCGCGTCGACCTCGACGCCTTCCCCACGGATGCCGGCGGCGTGATCTTCGCCAACCCCAACGCCCCCACCGGCCATGGCCACGGGCGAGAGGCCGTGGCGGAGCTGCTGGAGCGGATCACCGACTCGGTGGTGCTGGTCGACGAGGCCTACGTGGATTTTGGCGGCGAGAGCGCGGCGCCGCTGGTCGAGCGCTTTCCCAACCTGCTGGTCACCGGCACCTTCTCCAAGTCGCGCAGCCTCGCCGGCCTGCGTCTGGGCTATGCCGTGGGCTCACGGGAGCTGATCGAGGGCCTGGAGCGGGTCAAGGATTCCTTCAACTCCTATCCCGTCGACAGCCTGGCCAGTGCCCTGGGCATCGCCTCGCTCGGCGATCACGAGCATTTTGATGCTTGCCGCGAGGCAGTGATCACCACGCGCGAGCGGACCCGGGTGCGGCTCGAGACCCTGGGCTTCCAGGTGCTGCCCTCGCAGACCAACTTCCTGCTGGTCAGCCACCCCGAGCACGACGCCGCCCAGCTCTTCGTGGGCCTGCGCGAGCGCGGCGTACTCGTGCGCCACTTCAACACCGACGCGCTGCGCAACCAGCTGCGCATCTCCATCGGCACCGATGACGAGATGGACAGCCTCATCGAGGCCCTGGAGAGCCTGTGCCGCTAACGCCTGGCTGACGGTTTCTCCCGCCCATAAAAAACGCCCCCGTCTCGACAGAGACGGGGGCGTTCTTGTATCGGGAGGCGCCGGCAACCGGCGCTCGGGCGTGCGCCTTTCCGCGCGACAAAACCCGCGCGCATGAAAAAACCCCGAGCTCATTGAGCTCGGGGTTTTCTCGGAATAGGTGCCTGACGATGACCTACTCTCGCATGGGGAGACCCCACACTACCATCGGCGCTGATCGGTTTCACTGCTGAGTTCGGCAAGGGATCAGGTGGTTCC